>CAZWXN010000006.1:0-39070 GCA_964637915.1 uncultured Nitrososphaeria archaeon
CCAACGATAAAACATGCTTATCTTGTTAAACATCTCATTTACTGTGCTCGTCTTCGATCCTTTCTTCTTACTACTTTGTATAATGCAAGGTAGCCCAAGCCAAGCCCGGAAATTGACAAAGCATAAGAGGATATGGATAATGCTATGGATTTCTGAAGAATCCCAATAACCATTAGGAAGGATATTAGAAAGCCGGATATCATGAAAATTATCCCTATGATTAAGAGAAGTTTATCACTTTGGGACATACAACCAGCAACTCACGAAGTGTTCTTTCTCATGTTCGATTTCAGGGGGCTCTTTTTCATCGCATAACCCTAGTATCTTGTAGATGCAGCGTGGATGAAATCTACACCCACTTGGTGGATTAATTAAGCTTGGCGGCTCACCTGGCGGTGTATCCCTGAGAATAAATCTATTATTAGCATCAGGGTCGGGAATTGCTCGTAGCAAGGCTATTGTATAAGGGTGTAGCGGGTTCTTGATGAGCTTCTCAACCCTTGCCTTCTCGATAATCTTCCCAGCATACATAACATATATCCACTCCGTGAAATAGCGCGTCGTGGAGAGATCGTGTGTAATGTAAATAATGCTTATACTATGCCGCTTCTGAAGTTCTTTCAAGAGCGACAATATCTCAACTCTAACCGATGCATCCAGCATTGAGACCGGCTCATCCGCGACTATTAGTTTCGGATTCAATATCATTGCTCTAGCAATTACTACTCTTTGCTGCTGGCCTCCACTTAGCATATGCGGATACTTGTTCAGGAAATCCTCGACGGGCACCAACTTAACCTCAGTTAAAACCCTGTATATCCTTTCAAGTCTTTCACGCTTATCCACTTTATGTATTATGAGAGGCTCCTCTAAGATGCGTTTTACGGTCATGAAAGGCGGCAACGCGCCATACGGATCTTGCTGAACAAAGCCCGTTTGCCTTCGATACCATCTTAATACCTCCTTATCAGAGGGTGTGATTTCTCTACCATCAAAGATTATTTTTCCGCTTGTTGCCTCCTCAAGACCCAGTATCGTTCTTCCTAGGGTTGTTTTTCCACAACCACTTTCCCCAACAAGGGATATGGCCTCACCCTTAACTAAGTCGAAACTCACTCCATCAACCGCCCGAACATAAGCTGGCTTCCCGAATACGCCCTTCCTAACAGCATACCATTTTTTCACATCCCTCAAAGATAATAATATCGATTTTTCCATTTTCTCCAACCACCTCACTTAGCATATAACCAGCATTTTACGTAGCTCTTATTCACAGTTATTGATGGAGGATCCAAAGAACATTTCTCCATCCTATAGGGGCATCTATCAGCAAACCTGCATCCCATCGGGGGATTTATCAAGCTTACCGGCGAGCCGGGAATATATTCTAGATGCTTTTCCTCTCTGAGCGATGGAATGCTTGCCATCAGCTTCCGTGAATAGGGGTGAAGTGGAGCTTTGTAAAAGTCCTCAGCCTCGCTTAATTCCACTATCTGCCCACCATACATGACAGCGACATTATCCGCAAGCTCGCTGGAAACACTCACATCATGAGTTATGAGTATGAACGTAACGCCGTATTCCTTCTTTATCCTTTTAAGCATATTCATTATATTGGCCTGTGTCAAAACGTCAAGAGCCGAGGTTGGCTCGTCCAATATTACTACTTCAGGATCCATTATCAACGCCATAGCTATCATGGCCCTCTGCCTCATCCCACCGCTCAACTCGAAAGGATATCTCTCCATAAAAGCCTCTGGAATTCCTACGAGAGAAAATATCTTTCTAACCTTCTCTAAAGCCTCCTCCATGCTGGCAGTCCCGTGTATTAATAGCGGTTCAGCAACCTGTTCACCAACCTTAATAACAGGATTCAGCGAATTCAAGGCGGCTTGAGGGACCATGGAAATTTTTCGCCATCGTATCATTTTCCTGAAATCTTCATCGCTTAAGCGCATTAAATCCATGCCATTCAAGTAAATATGTCCATCAAATACTTCAACATTCCTCGGTAACAGCCTAATTAGGCATCTTGCCAATGAGCTTTTTCCACATCCTGATTCGCCAATTAATGCTAAAGCTTCCCCTTTCCCAATACTAAAAGATACTCCATCAACTGCGTGAAGTGTCCCCTTCCTAGTTCGATAATACAAATACAAATCCTTCACTTCTAGGAAGCTCATATTTCCCTCAACCTCGGGTTGAATATCTTGTCCAATGACAGTCCCAGCAGGGCGAATCCCAAAGCAGTTAGTATGAGTAAGAATGATGGCTCGATAATCCAGTAGAAGTATCCTTTGAAAAGCGCTCCCGCGGAGAAGGCATCATCTATTATCTTGCCCCATGTTGGGGCTATGGGGTCGCCGAGGCCGAGTATCGCTAACGCGGCTTCAAGGAAGACGAAATCGGGAACCGATAACACTAGGGATGGTATTATTGTTGGCAGGATCTTGGGTATCATATAAAAGAATATTATCCTTATATTGCTAGCTCCATAGGATCTTGCAGCATCTATGTAGGGAAATGCTCTTATTTGTAGAAATGCGGCTCTGTAAGTCTTGACACCAGGCCCAAAGATGCTTAAGGCTATTATTACGAGAAGCAGAGTCCAGATATTCAGCTTGTAAAACACGGCTATCATGATCAGAGTTGGCAGGAAGGGTATTGTCATGTTTATCTCCGTGATTCTTTGGAGAATGAAATCAACGCGCCCTCCAAGCCATGCGCTTACCGCGGCTATGATCATCTCTATAATAGCTATTGAGAGCGCCGCTGTTATGCCGAAGGATAATGCTATTGGCGTGCCCCATAAGAGCGCAATAGTTAAATCCCTTCTTAGGTGATCCGTTCCAGCCATCCCGTAGACCTTTCCATATACAACTAACTTCACATTAACATCAGACTCTTTTTCAAATAACACTCCCTCGATTATCATCCGATACTCTCCTTTCAGAGGTGAAGTGGTCTCCCTCTTTAGGATCGTTTCATCATACTTCGCAAATAGGCCTATCTCAGGGGTTATATCATATTCTGGATCTTTTCCGAACTTTTCTTTCACATATTCTTGAAGCATCTTTATAAGATGTTCATCGCTTGAAAGATAGTAAGCCCCTTTATTGCTGGCTGTTAGATCTTTAAGCTTGAATTTTACACCCTTGGGGTTCACCCAATAGATTGTCAATTGTGGATGGGAATTCGTGAAGTTAGATTCGTAGAAGAGATTGATCTCGCTCGGGAAATCATCATAATTATAAACGAATGACATCTCGATTATCACCTTGTTCATCTCTTTTCCTAGAGGCACTATTATCTTCGTAACTCCTACCTGATTTCTGGTGGTATCTAGGATTATTGTTTCGGGAAGCTTCTTGGGGAGAAAAGTATTCACCCATGAAGGTAACGCATTCCTAGGATTATCAAGCCAAATATCCTTTCCAGCCTGCCATAGATACGTCGCCTGTTCATAAGGTATGGCGATTACCGTGTAGATTGAAATCGCGACTAGAATTAATAGTATTACTGAGCCGGCTAGAGCGGATTTATATTGGAAGAGGCTTTTAAGGAATTGAATTGCACGTTTTGAGGAACTCACCCTATGTCACCCCATATCTTACTCTTGGATCAACAATGGCGTATACTAGATCGAGCACGAAGACCGTTATGACTAGTAGATATGCGTAGATCACTACTGATCCGATGATCACCGGCGAGTCCAGCATCATGGCAGCTCTATAGAGGAGCGTTCCCAGACCCGGCCAATTGAATACTCTTTCCGTTATTATCGCACCCATCCAAGAGCTGATTAACGTGAGGGAAAAATCTGTTATTATCGGAGGCATTGTCGGTTTCAGGATATATCTACGCTCTATGATCCTTGGTGGAAGCCCCTTAGCCTCAGCCATCTCGACATAATCCTCCTGCGAGAACATGAGGAAGAAGGTTCTGCGAACATATGTTTGTATGAATGTGTAAGCAATCAGCCAAGAAAGTATTGGTAGAATCATGTGCTTCAGGACGCTTACTGCATATTGGAGTGGGTCTTCTGGCGGGGGTACATCAACAAGGCCGCCATAGGGGAGTATGCGAAGGGATGCGGCGAAGATAAGTATTAGGATTATTCCATAAAACCATCCCGGTATTGAGGAGAGAGGCGAGAGTGTGACGATTAGCTTGTCGAGCTTGCTTCCATATCTTCTTGACGCATAAAGCCCCAGCATGAGCGAAATCAGGAATAGGATTACGTTTATTGTTGTAAATAATAGGATGGTCGCGGGGAGCCTCTCCACGATTATGTTCTTCACAAGCTTTGAACCCGTGTCGCTTGTTAAGTAAATCGCTCTACCCAAGTCGAGTGTTAAGGCCTTGAGGAGGTATTGATGGCTTCTGAGTATGAAGGGGGTGTCCAGCCCTAGACGCTTTATCTCCAGTTGATAGAGCTCCTCAATTAATTCAGCTTTCTTGGCCGGGGGGAGAAGCTTGTATGCTGGATCCTGATTCACTTTTACGCCTATTTGGAAGCGTATTTCACCCTTTATTATCTCGTCAACATATCCTCCCATGTTGGCTATGAGGATGGCGATGTAAACCGCCAAGACCACGACGGCGAAAAGGGATAATCCTCTGATCAAGGCGTATCGAAGTATCCGCTTATGCTCGTCCCTCAGGGCTGCTCCACCCTTGCATGCTGGAATATTTTTAACCTTTTAACCTTTACCTAAGAATAGCATGGTAATATAAAAAGAGGGGTTGTTGAGGGGGCTATCTCTTTCTCCTTACTAAAGCTATCGCGGCTATTGCTATGGCTATGATCGCGATCACCACTGAAACCATCATCAGCGTGTTCAGCGTTGATATCTGGTTTTTCAGAGCTTCTATCTCGGATCTGAGGGCGCTTATTGTGCCCTTTAATGGTTCTACCTCCGCTCTTACCCTGGCCTCAACCTCGCCGAGCTTTCCGGAGATGTGTTCTTCGAGGCTGAGTACTGTGAAGGATGCCTCCTTGGTTACAGGGATGCTGACGAGCTTCGATGAGACAGCGACCAGTAGCTTAGCGGGCCCGGATGGAAGCACTGAGGTCTCGGCGGCTTCAAGTCCTAATGACCATAACCCATCTTCAACAGGCTCTGCTGTTCCTGTTGCCACTATCCTGCCGCCGGCATCCAGCATCAGGTACTTCACTGAGTCTATCTCGGATATTTTGTATGGCTGGCCCTTGAAGCTTATCTTAACATTGAACATTGCGCCAAGTCCTGAGATTATTGATGCTGGTCCCTCGATTGATACTTCGGGTAGTTTGGGCTCGCTGAAGATGAGCCATTTATCAGCCGGGTCAGGATAATCCTTGTATGCTCTGAGCACGATCACGTGCGCCGTGGGGTCTACGCTCTCGAGGTAGAATGGCCCATCTCCTACCCAGAAGTGACCCTTTGACTCATACCAAGATTTGAGGGCGTTATATCTGGCTAATGCGCTATCCTTGTTGACGTATTTGCTTAATACTTTTTCATATGGAATGTAGCTTGTCCTGATCGCTTCATCAAGCATACTCTTTAGGATTGGCAGAGTTGCTCCTGTTATGTAGTTGAGTCTTTCAACTCCCAGCTTATCCGCTTTATCCGCCGTGAATGCCGCTAACCCCTTCTCCTCAGCCAATAGACCTATTGTAACCATATGCCATGGAGTGGGCCCATAGTTCGCGTCTGAGGCAGGATAAAACCAGCTAGCTACATCATTGACTATCCACTCAGCATCCGGGTATATCCTATCCGTATAGAATTCTAGAATGAGCGGGTTCTCGCTCATTATCCTGAATCCCTTGAAGAACTCCCTGAATGTGGTAAAGGTCTCAAGATAAGCTTCATCGAAAACTGGGCTTGCGTTATCAGCTCTATCGAATGTTATTATGTAGTTGAATATTATATCCGCAAGCGAAATTTTTGACCCATCATGCCATTTATGCTCAAATAGGTCATCCCTGAAGTATACGACAACCCTAGCCTTCGCTGTAAGCCCCTCTGGAGCAGTTATTATTTTCTGCTCTTTTGCGTCCCAACCATACCATGCATCGCTTGGAACCTTTATTTCATCAACGAAGTCTAGCGAGAGCCAGTTAAGAGTCTTGGTTACAGGAATTCCACGCTTGACGTATACCTCTGCTCTCTCGACTTTTAAGGGCCAGTAGAGGCCAGTGTATGGATCCGGTATTAACGGTGGATCATAAGTGGCTCGATAAATCATAGTATCATATACCCAGTCGCTTCCACCAAACGGGTTCCAAGGGTCGATAGGAATCTCGGCCTGCGTTATTATCCTCGCCCTTCCTCCAATTTTATCTTCGAATCGTAACGTGTGAGGCCAGAGCCTCGCACCATAGAATCCACCAGCAAGATCATATGCTTGCTCCACTCCTTTTCTCGCAACCCAAGCGGTTAAGCTATTTACCAGCCAAACCCTCACAGAGTCTTTCATCGATAATTCTAGAGCCCTGGCCATAAAATTGTTTCTTTCATCCCAAGATGTGTAATCTTTTGTTGCAAGTCTCTTTGATATTTCATCGAATTCTGGATCTGGGGTGTAGGCTTGCCAAAGTGGGAATGGGAGCCCTCTCGGCGTATAGAAGAAGTCAAAGTTATCTGACTCATCCCTAAGTATTGCTGTTGTCACCCATCCCGCTGTATAGATATGCCATTCACCATTAGCAGGGTTTCCACTGAACCATATGGGCGAGGCCTCCTTACTCGTCTTATACATTCTCTCAACAGTGAATCCAAGTCTTTCTAGCTGAGTTGCAACGTAATCTCCTATCTGTTTCCTCTCATCTTCAACCCTTATCAAGAACTTTATGACAACCGGCTTTCCCTTGTAGTACCATTTTCCATCAACCATCTCGGCACCAAGCTTTCGCATTTCATCAAAGATTATCTCCCTCGCCTTTTCGAAGTTGTAACTGTATACTATTTCGAGCTTCTTAGCAACATCTATTAATCTGGCATAGTCGGGGAAGGATGGTGTTATCGCCAGGTATCTTGGAACTGCCAAGCCCCCGCAGATCTCGTTTACTATATAGTCTCTATCAACGAGGTAGTTCATTGCCTCCCTTATCCTCGGGCTCCAGAATGGGTTTAACTCACCGGTCGCGGGAAACTCGGGCCCAACAGGATTAAATGTTAACTCGTTATAGGATCCATAAGACATAGCATACCATAGATTTGGTGATGCTTTGACTCTCTTGAATAAGTCTGGATCTGTTAACCCATAGTAGTATAGGTCTGCTTCTCCTGCTTCCAGCATGCTTATCGCCGTCGCATCATCCGCCACTGACGAGAACACTACCTCATCAACCCAAGCACCTTTACGAACCTCCTGAGCCCCTACAGCGATGCTAACCGTCGGCAGAACCAGCATTATCAAGGTAAGAACAGCTATTATTACAAGCTTCTTCCTCATAACTTTCTAACCCTCCTACCTTTTTAGCAACATTTAATCATGGTACTCCATTATTAAAGCATTTTCTGAGTTCTCAATTCATGTTCACGATCTTCAACACATCATTCCCAGCACTATCTATTAGATGTCGATTTCATGAGAACATCCCGTTAATGAGGCTTACCTCCTCCAACTCACTGCTGCCTGAGTGTAAAACACTGTTCTTGTTAGCTAGGCATCTACCATCAATTTGCCGGGTTAAATCTTTATTATCGTGGCGCTGGGTTTTATATGACCGCGTGATAGATGGTATGGAGCCCTTGGATCGCATGAGGGTGATTCTTTCGAGGTATAGGGATCCGGCTCTTGCTAGAAGGCTAGTTCAGAGGATCTGGGATGTTGCTAGGGATCTTCCGAGGGTTAGGATAATGCACGTATGTGGTACGCACGAATGGACTATAACTCATTGGGGTATTAGGGCTCTTCTGCCGGATAATGTTGAGGTTAGGGCTGGGCCTGGCTGCCCAGTCTGTATAACCCCTGCATCTGATATAGATGTGGCTGTTGGGCTCGCGCTCGATGGGATCCATGTGCTCACCTATGGTGATGTGTCTAGGGCTAAGGGTTCTAGGATGATCTCGCTGGAGGATTGTGCTGCTGAGGGTGGGAGGGTTGGGGTCGTGTATAGCTTCATGGATGCTGTCAAGATCGCTAGCAGTAACCCGGATAAGGAGTATGTATTCCTTGGAGCAGGCTTTGAGACCACGGCGCCAACCGTGGCCTATTTCGTTCTGAAGGGGCTTCCGAGAAACCTCAAGGTCCTCTCCGCTCACAGGTATGTCCCGCCGGCTGTTGGGCTTCTAGCGGAATCCGAGGATCTCGAGATAGATGCTTTCATTAATCCGGGCCACGCCTCGACCGTGAGTGGTATGAGGGCGTATAAGCCGTATTTCGATAAGTGTGGTAAGCCGATGGTCTTCGCGGGCTTCGAGCCCATAGATGTCTTGATGGCGATCTACATGGTTCTCAAGCAGCTGAGGGATCGCGCCCCGAGGATGGAGAACGAGTATGTGAGGTCTGTGACGTGGGAGGGGAATCTGAAGGCGCAGAGGGCTCTCCAAGAGGTCTTCGATTTCGAGGATGGCTATTGGAGGGGTGTCACGATTATACCTGAAAGCGCCATGAACTTCAAGGAAAAGTTCTCTCGAGTTGATGCTAGAAGGGCTTATGGCCTGGAGCATGGAAGGGGAGACTACTTCCCGTCGGAGGCTAGATGCGCCGAGATAATAAAGGGGATTATTGATCCGCCGGACTGCCCCCTATACATGAAGAAGTGCACCCCATCAACCCCGGTGGGCCCGGCGATGGTTGGGATCGAGGGGACGTGCCGCATATGGGCTCAGAACAGGATACTAGTTAAGGATATCAGGTGTATGAGCGGAGCCTGTGGATTGAATCGTGAGACGAGGCCTGTGAGGAGGTCGTGAGGGCGAGGTGAACTTTTTGGTGGGTGTTGATGATAGGATAAGCATAGCGCATGGTGCCGGCGGCCTCTACATGCATAAGCTTATCAAGGAGCATATTCTGCCAAGGTTTAAGCAGAGGAGGATTATTGAGATCCCCCTCTCCCTCCTCGCCGACTCGGCTGTTGTCAATGGGATAGCGTTCACGACGGACTCCTATACCGTTAAGCCCCTCTTCTTCCCTGGAGGCGATATAGGGAGGCTGAGCGTCTCCGGGACCGTGAACGATCTCTCGGTGGTGGGGAGCGAGCCCATAGCAATCTCATGCGCACTAATAATAGAGGAGGGCTTCGAGATAGAGAAGCTGGATAGGATTCTATCGAGCATGGAGGAGGCGGCTGAGGAGGCTGGCGTCGAGATCGTGACAGGCGACACGAAGGTCGTGGATAGGGGCAAGCTCGATGAGGTGATAATCAACACGGCTGGCATCGGTGGGAGGAGCCCATACTTGGATAGGAACTTGGAGAGGGTAGCATCTGATGGGAGGTCCCTGAGATCGAGATGGCTTGATCCACGGAATGTGAGGCCGGGAGATAGGCTAATAGTCTCGGGGCCCATCGGCGACCACGCAATGACGATTATAGCTGCTAGGGGTGAACTCGGCTTCGAGGCGCCGGGGCTAAAATCGGATACCGCGCCATTGAACCATCTCATGGAGAGGGCTCTCGAGGTGGGAGGGGTTGTGGCGGCGAAGGATCCAACTAGAGGGGGGTTGGCGGCTCTTCTAAATGAGTGGAGCGAGGCCACGGGCCTCGGCATACTGGTGAAGGAGGCCCTAATACCGGTCCGCGATGAGGTGAGAATCGGCTGCGAGATACTGGGAATAGATCCGCTTGAACTGGCATGCGAAGGAAGAGTTGTCCTAGCGGTCTCCGAGAGGTTTGCGGAGGAGGTCTTGGAAGCCCTCCGCTCTCATCCACTAGGCCGCGAGGCCGAGATAATAGGATGGTTCTCCGATGAGGTTGAGGGAGTCGTCGTCGAGACCGAGATAGGTGGGCTAAGATATCTGCCGATGCCCCTCGGAGACCCGGTTCCCAGGATCTGCTAGCATCCGGGATTCCTAGAATAGCTATATCGCTCGATGGGCCTAGTCCACCCGGGATGAAGGCCCGGAAAATCCTGATACTATGTGTTGGCAGCAGGCTTATGAGAGATGATGCTCTCGGTCTAGTCGTTGGCGAGATCCTCCTCAAGCGCGATCTACCAGCCGAGGTAAAGATCTTTGAAACAGGCCTAGACGTCTTCACGCTTCTGGAAGAGATTACGGGATCCGACGACCTGATAATAGTCGATGTCATCAAGTCCGGGTTATCTCCTGGCGAAGTGGTCGTGATGGATCTGGGTAGGCTGTCTCAGGAGCATGTCGGTGAAATTCAATCGCTGCATGATATTGACGTGATCTCAGCCATAAGGCTGGGATACGAGCTCTTTAAGGATAAGATGCCCCGCAGGATCCTCTTAGTCGGCGTGGGAGCCAAGGAGATAAGTCCGGGAATAGGGTTGAGTGAGGAGGTGGAGAAAGCGATCCCGAAAATATTGGAGAGTATATCCCGCCTGCTCGAGCTGGATTCAATCAATGACTAGGAGCGTTGAAGATATCCTCGTAAGCGCTTCATTCATCCTTCGATAGAGATCCTCGCTGTAGTATGGTTGTCCTCCGCCTCCAAGACATCCGCCGGGGCATATCTTAAGTATCATCGATTCCTTGACGCGCACCCCCCTCGTATACTCCTCTAAGAGCCTGGTCACGTTATCCGGCCCATGAACCTCCCTGAAGTTAATGCCTCTTTTGGAGCGCATTATGGGGAAGGCCCTCTCGACCTCGTCCAAGTCGATGTTGGAGATTAGCCTGATCGCCTCGCGAGTTGTTAATACTAATCCCTCACGGGCTTGCGCCTTCTTAGCTAAGCACGGCGTTATCAGGACTGACGATCCTCCCGGTGGGGCCGGCGGCTCCGACAATAGTTCAGCCAGCTGTGGATAGAAGATGTTGACAAATCTCCTCTCGGCCTCGCTCGCGGGGATCAGCGGCTTCTCGGCATCGGCGTGATACTCGGGCACATATACTGCAACGCTCTCAAAGCCTCTGGCTATAAGCGCTCCAATGACTACCTCGACCTCGCGGTTGAAGTAGCTGGACATTGCTGCTAGGCTCTCAGGCTCTATGTAAGCTCTTAGCGCCGTGGGCCTTGATAGAATTCTTTGAGCCTTTTCTAGGTCACTCCTCTCGCGGATCGCGCCGACCGGGCAGACGAGTGTGCACTGGCCGCATAGCGCACATGTGCTTTCATCGAAGGATATTGAGAAGGGCGTTGTCACGACGGTGCTTATGCTCCTGTATGCATAGTCTATTGCATAGACTCCCATCCTCTCGCAGGCGCCGACGCATCTACCGCAGACTATGCACTTGTCGCCGTCTAGCCTTAACACGCTTCCCTCGATGCTCGTGAACTCTTCCCTGCAGAATTCCAGCCTCCTCTCATGGAGCTTGAAGGGCTTCCCGGAGGCAATGCCGGATATTATGGCCCTAAAGAGCCTCTCAAAGTATTCTCGATCCGGCGGGCATCCTCTGATCCAATAATCCACATGAACATAGGCAGTTATCGGCTTTACGTCAATAGGCTTCTTTGGCAGCGGCTTGCCAAAGTAGACCATCTCGACCGCGCGTGGATCAGTGAACCTTTTATGGCCTGGCACACCGCCGAGCAGGGCGCAGGAGCCTAGGGCGACGAGATACTTCGCTCGAGATCTCAGGCTCTGGAGCTTCTCGGAGTCCTCATCGGTGCAGACAGCCCCCTCGATGATTACCAAGTCGTATTCAGGGCTCTCCTTGGAAAGCCCGATGAGGGGCTCGTAGACTATCTCGGCACCAAGTTCCTCGCATACCTTCAGCACCGAGTCTATTAGCCAGTATCTGCAGCCCTCGCATCCGCCGAATGAGTATATGCCGATCCTCATGCTTTCAACCCCCTAATGTTTATCTTGACCGAGTGTGTCGCGCAGCCAAGACATGGGTCATATGCCTGCACGAGCTTTCTCAGGTAGCGTTCTATCTCAGTGGCCGGTGCATCCTCATAGAAGTAGTGCCTGATGAGCTCCAGGGCCGCGACCTCCACGTGCCTACAGTTCATCGTCGTCGGCGTTATCACGTTGGCATAGACCACGTTGCCCCAGCGATTAACCTCATAATGATGGATTAGTATGCCGCGGGGGGCCTCAGACACCCCAACACCAGCACCCTCCCTAACCATGATCCCTGATCCTACATGAATTGACTTGGCTTCGAGCATGTTGAGAGCCTCCTCGATTAACATCTCCATGGCATCCATGCAGTGAATCAATTCTATGGCCTGCGCTCTGAGATTATCGAACGGGTTTCTTAGCGGGAATCTCCTCGCCTTGAGATAGGACTTAGCTCTGTCTGAGAGCATATCGGCCTTCAAGTTCACCCTCGCCCTAGCCCCAACATATACCGGCAGCCCCTCAAGCGTCACCCTCTTCGAGGTCGTATATGGCTGCACATCCTCTATGAACACCCTCCTATAATCCTCTGCTCTAACCCTCCGTTCATCCGAGGTAATTATCTCATCCCCTATGTAGAGGTAGTCATCCCTTAGGGATGCGCATGCCTCCATTATCACCTCGAACTCGGGGAACTCGATCTCGAGAAATATTTCCGCGATCTCGATGATCTTGCCCCTGATCTCCCTTAACATGTTCCTCGCCTCCTCGAGCTTCGTCTTCCCAGGGGTCTTGGAGAATCCACCTATCGTCAGCGTGTTCGGGTGGACGAGCCTCCCGGAAGTCATTTCCATGATCTTGGAAAGCTGCGACCTGATGAGCAATATGCTCTTGAGGAGCTCTGGCTTATACTTGGCAACCTCAATAAGATCGGCGTATCCAAAGTATTCCGGCAGGCACACCAGCGTGAGATGTAAGAGGTGGTTCTCAACCACCTCCCCAAGTACCGCTATCCTCCTGAGAATCCCCACCGGCTCCGGGACGCTTATCCCAAGAGCCTTCTCCATGGCCATCGTAGCGGTTATCGTATGGCTTATGCTACATGGCCCACATATCCTCGAGACAATCGATGGAACCTCATAATACTTCTTTCCCAACACTATGGCCTCTATGAAGCGTGGATCGTTCAAGACCTTAAAACGCGCATCTAGCACCCCTCTCTCCATATCTATGTCTAGAGT
This sequence comes from uncultured Nitrososphaeria archaeon, assembly GCA_964637915.1. Classification (GTDB taxonomy): domain Archaea; phylum Thermoproteota; class Nitrososphaeria_A; order Caldarchaeales; family Wolframiiraptoraceae; genus Wolframiiraptor. The sequence continues at coordinate 13,151 of CAZWXN010000006.1, forward strand.
CGCGTGGCCCACTATCCTATCAATGCCCGGAACACTCATCATTTCTCCACCACCTCCTTCACCACAAGATACTCGCGAATTAGGTCGAATTCGCGTGATGAGGCACAATACGTCTTGAGCTTCTCAAGAACCGCCTCCAATGATATGTCATGCTCGATGTAAATTCTTCTAGCCCACTCTATCACGTCTCTCCTCGTGACTGGGCCCCTGCAGCCCTCGCAGGCCCTCCCCTCGCGAATGCACTCAGCTTTGCACCCGCTAGCCGTGATCGGGCCTAGGCAGATCTCGCCCCTCGCGATAAGGCAGTCCTCTCCGTGGAGGGGGCACTCGGCGCATATCGGTATCCCCTCAACGCCATACTCGGAGCATAGCTCCACTAGGGTGCACTCGCCTTTCTTGGGACAATTCTGGCACGTGATCCTATGAGCCGAGAGCAGCAGCTCCAGCGTCACCCTCCTGCTCTCCCTAATCCTCGGAGTATCGGTGCTGACCTCGAGGCCATCGGACACCTCATAGGCGCAGGCTGGTATCAACTTCCCATTACCTAGCTCGACGACGCAGATTCTGCAGGAGGCGCCCTCATACACGTTCTTGAGATAGCAGAGGGTCGGTATCCTAATGCCCAGGCGATTGGCGACATCGAGTATCCTCTCGCCCTCCCTCGCCTCCACCTTCAAACCATTTATCCTAACCTTCATCACCATCACCTCTTCTCAACAGCACCTCTCGGACACGTGATAACACAAGTGCCACACCTGACGCACCTAGACTCATCTATCATGAAGTATCCATCAGTGGTTTTTGTTATCACGCCCACAGGACATGACTTGGCACATAATCCACACTTGACACAAAGCTCCCGGTTTATAGCATATGAGACAAGCTTTCTACAAACTTTTGCCGGGCATCTCTTCTCCAATATATGGGCCTCATATTCATCTCTAAAGTATCTAAGTGATGATAGGATCGGGTTTGGCGCGGTCCCGCCTAGGGCGCATAGAGCCGACTCCTTCATCATAGTCCCAATCTCCTCGAGCAGCTGTAGGTCCTCTAGGCTACCCATGCCCTCGACTATCGCGGATAAGCGGTCATACAACGCCTTCGTGCCAACCCTGCATGGTATACACTTACCACAAGACTCTGCTAGGGTGAACGAGGTGAAGTATCTCGCCACATCGACCATGCAGTTCGTGTCATCTATGACCACTAGGCCCCCGGAGCCCATTATCGCGCCAGCCTCCTGAAGGCTCTCATAATCGATGGGTAGGTCGAATAACCTCTCCGGGAGGCAGCCGCCTGAGGGGCCTCCTATCTGAACCGCCTTTATCCTTCTGCCCTCACGCGGCCCCCCAGCTATGTCATACACAAGGGCCCTGATTGTGGTGCCTATTGGAACCTCGAATGCGCCGGTCCTCTTGACGCCGCCGGTCACGCAGAACATCTTCGTCCCCTTGCTCCGCTCGGTCCCATATTTTGCGAACTCCTGCCATCCATGCACCATTATCGTCGCGACATGTGCCAGCGTCTCGACGTTATTGACCACCGTCGGCTTATCCCAAAGGCCCTTAGAGGCTGGGTAGGGTGGCCGCTGCCGTGGCATCGCACGCCTCCCCTCAATAGCCGCTATCATAGCCGTCTCCTCCCCGCATACGAATGCTCCAGCGCTCCTCATCACCCTCACATCGAAGCTGAATTCTGATCCGAGGATATTCTCGCCCAGAAGCCCCCATCGGCGAGCATCCTCCACGGCCTTCTCAAGCCTGGCGGCCATCAGGGGCTTCTCCGCCCTGACGAAGATCACGCCCTGAGAAGCGCCTATCGCGTATCCGGCTATTATGAGGCCCTCCAGCACTCTGTGTGGATCGGACTCCGCCAAGAGCCTATTCATAAAAGCCCCCGGATCACCCTCATCAGCATTACAGATGACATACTTCTCCTCTGATGGCTGCTCACGACATATCTTCCACTTGAGCCATGTTGGGAACCCGGCTCCACCTCTACCCCTAAGCCCCGCCAGCCTGATCTCCTCGATAACTTCCTCGGGCCTCATCGTCAGCGCTCTTGAAAGACCCTCATAACCGCCTGTAACAATATACTCCTCGATCGACTCCGGGTTAATCACGCCACAGTTTCTAGAAACCCATTTCACCTGTTTCCTCCAGACGTCAAGCTCGTCCAAGAGGGGAACCTTATCCTCGTCCTTGAATCTGCCCGTCCGCCTCCTGATCGCGAACGCGCCATCCACGCTCCCCTCCTCAAAATACCTGGCAAGTATATCGCCGACATTCTCGGGCGATACATGGCCATAGATCGGAGATGGACCATCCTCGCTCCGAATCTCAATGAAGGGCTCCATGAAGCATAATCCCAGACAGCCCACCGCGGAAACCTCCACCTCCACGCCCATCGATCTGAGACCATCTTTCGCGGCCTCGAGGACCCTCTCGGCGCCGGCAGCCAAGCCGCAGCTCGATGCGCCGACATTAATTCTAACGCCATGCGAACCGTAAAGCACCTCCTTGATCCTACGCTGTCTCTTCTCCCTACACTCCATACTCCTATGACAGAATGGCCCGCGCACCCTGCAGATGACATACTTCGCGCAAGGATTATCCCGAGAATGAAGACAATAATCACAGCATGGATCCATTAATGTCCAGTACTCCTGCCTCATCATGTCTTACCACCCCCAGCCCCGCGAGCAGCCTCCTCCCTTAGAATCGACTCCCTAACGCGGGAGATCGCTCTTTGAAGCTCCCTAGGCGTGGCCTTGCCAATGAGCATGTCACCGATCTTCACCACTGGAGCTAGGCTACAACAGCCAAAGCATCTAGCCTTCTCCAAGGAGAATAGACCATCATCGCTCGTTGATCTACCAGGCCCTATACCCAAAAATCTCCTTAGAAATTCATAGTTCTCAGCATTCCCCCTAAGATGGCAGGCGGTCCCCATACAAACAGCGATGGTTACTTTTCCAGGCGGCTCCAGCCTAAACTGGTGGTAAAATGTTGCTACACCGAATATCCTGCTTAGAGGGCTCCGCGTATCCCGGGAAAGCTTTATTAACGAGTCTCTTGGCAAGAAGCCATATTCTTCTTGAATTCTTTGGAGAAACTCGATCAGATTTCCGGAACATATCTTCCCGCTCATTTTCCCCAAGCATTTACCGGATTAGCTCGATATATACCTGGAGAAATAGAAAAAATATTCCGGTAAATAGGGTATTTACCTCCATTTCTGCTTAGGCCTCGGACAATAAATCTTATCTAGCGAAAATTATGATATCTTACTGGGGGATTTCATGGAGCAGCGTAAGATACAGCGTGTTGGCAAGGGCACTTTAACAATCTCCTTACCCTACTGGTGGGTTAGAGAGCATGGTCTTAAGCAGGGAGACGCCATAGTTATCGAGGAATATAATGATGGTTCGTTAAGATTATGGCCCGCTAAATCGAACACGGAGCATACTCTTGAAGCCTGCAGGATAAATGCGGATCTGTGCGATCAGCCCGGGCTTCTAAACAGGCTGATTGTTGCGAGCTATATTGCCGGCGTCGACGTGATCGAGATTATCTCAGAAACTCGCTTGAGCTATAGGCATATCAAGGAGATCCGGGAGGCGGTAAAATTGCTAACAGGGGTCTCTGTAATGGATGAGACTGAGCAACATGTCGTCCTACAATGTATAGTAGACGTTCTTAAGTCCTCAATCTATTCAATTCTAGAGAGGATCTGTAACTTGGTCTCATCGATGCAGGAGGAGTATTTCAGGGCATTTACTGAGGGGAATCGCGAACTAGCTAAGATGGTGATATTGAGGGATGAGGAGGTCAATAAGCTCTACTATCTATTCTCTAGAGCCCTCTCAACCGCTCATAGGAAGAGGAACTCTGCCGAGAATCTAGGGATAACGCAGCCATTAGAGATATCTTTCCTCGCGATAATAGGCTACTGCCTTGAAAGAATGGCCGATTTATCCAAGCTCGGTGCCAAGAGCGTTCTAAAAATACTAACCTGCGAGGCCGAGCTTGATAAGGAGACGCTTCAAAAACTTACGGAATACTATGAGCGCTGCCGAGATATTAGTGAAAAGACCATAAGAGCCATATTTTCAAGGGATATCAGGCTGGCCAACGAGGCAATAAGAAGGTATCTCGAGGATATAGAACTCGGGGAAAATGAAATTATCGATAGATTAAGGTATAGATCGGTTAAATGCGATGTGAGCGTACTTTGTCCGAACTTCACGCAATTTATATGGAGCATGAAGAGGCAGGCCGAGCTTTCAGCCGAGATTGCAGAGATCATAATAGACATGGGTGTTAAGCTGAATCCAAGCCTCGTCAATGTGGGGAGTGTTAGCTTGAATAAACTTGGAAAATTAACAGCAACCTGAATTTAGGAGACTTCAACAGATAAAACGCGCGAAAGCCTCTCCAACCTCAAAACTTAACTAGAGCCTGTTTTCCCATAGTGAGGCTGATGCATCCTTTAGAAAGGTTAAAATTATAACGATTTTATAATTTTCGCAGATCAAGTGTTGTTCCGGGGGTCGGTCTACTCCGGTGTGGAGGACGACATTAAGTCGCTGTTCAATGTGGCGATTTCTCGAGGTTATCGGGTCATAGGGCCCAAGCTCGTGAATTCCGTCATAAGGCTTGAGCAATTAAACGATTTCAATGAGATTCCATATGGCTATGGGGACAAGCAGGCTCCTGGATATTATCGCGTTGTCAATGATGGTGGCAGGTTCAGAAATGGCCCGGACTCGCCAAAGAGGTTCCTATACCCCCCAGAGCTACTCCTATTCATCGTTAGGCCTGACCTGAACGTGGAATATCCGAGGTTTGAGTTCGCCAAGACGGCCTTTTTCGGTATAAAACCCTGTGATCTCGCCGCGATAAATGTCATGGATGGTGTTCAGGGCGAGCTGGGAGACGAGTATTATAGGAAGGTTAGGGAAAACCTTCTCCTCATCGTCGAGAACTGCGTGGAGCCTGGAGATACGTGCTTCTGCGCGACCATGGGCACGGGCCCCTTTGCTTTCAAGGGATTCGATGTGGCCTATACTAGGGTTGGCGACGGCGTCGTAATCTTCCAGCCGGGAAGCGATCTCGGGGTGGATATACTCAGCGAGCTCAGTCTCAGGCCTGCCGAGGATGAACAGGTTGATCTCCTCAGGAATCTCATGCTGGAGGCGTCTAAGAAGGCTCGAGCCGAGTTCACGCTGGAAAATCTTCCTGAGGTCCTCGAGATGGGATTGGACTCCGAGGTTTATAGGAAGATTGCTGAGAAGTGTTTCGGCTGCGCCAACTGTAACATGGTATGTCCCACATGCTTCTGCTTTGATGTTATTGATGAGCCGGAGCTTGATGGATCCGCGAGGCGGGTTAGGATCTGGGATGGGTGCCATAGCTATAGCTATGCTCAGGTTGCTGGGGGGCACTTCAGGAAAAGCCTCTACGCCAGGTATAGACACTGGGTTCTCCACAAGTTCGTATATTGGATCAGGCAGTTCGGGACATTTGGATGTGTGGGATGCGGCAGATGTATAACCTGGTGCCCCGCGGGAATAGATCTTAGACAGGTTGTGAGAGATGTGGTGAAGGAGGTGGAGACGAGGTGCAGGAGGTAATCAAGACCCCGATGGCGCCAGGCAGGGCCGAGATCGTCAAGATAGTCCCCGAAACCCCTGATACCAAGACTTTCTACTTCAGGGTTCATGGGGGGCTAGTTGAGACGCCTAAACCAGGGCAGTTCACTGAGATATATGTTCCCGGCGTGGGCGAGGCCCCCGTCTCAATATGCGGGCCGGAGGAGGATGGGATCCTAGTCCAGACTGTAAGATCTGTTGGAGCATTGACTGATTACCTGTTTAAGATGCGTGAGGGCGACTTGGTTGGCATAAGGGGGCCCTATGGTAAGGGCTGGCCAATCGAGAAGCTCGCTGGAAAGGATGTGCTCATCGTGGCTGGCGGTATTGGGCTAGCACCGCTCCGAGGAGTCATCCTAGAGGTTGAGAGTAATAGGGGGAAGTATGGAAAGCTAACGATACTTTATGGAGCGAGGACTCCCAGCCTCCTACTCTACCGCTATGAGTTCGACCGATATAGGGAGATACCGAACACGGAGTTCCTGCTTACCGTCGATCACCCTGATGAGACTTGGAGGGATTATGTTGGCGTCGTTACGGAGCTTCTACCGATGGCAAGGATAGATGTCGAGAGGGCTGTAGCCCTCGTCTGCGGCCCCGAGATAATGATGAGATTTACCGTTAAGGCTCTTGAGCAGATTGGGTTCAAGGAGAATCAGATCTACCTCTCCCTAGAGAGGAGGATGAAGTGCGGGATCGGGCTCTGCGGCCACTGCCAAGTGGGCCCGTACTTTGTCTGCAGACATGGCCCCGTATTCCCATACTGGCTAATCAAGAAGTATTTCTGGGTGGATGAGATATGAGCGGGGATGTTGGAAAATTGAAGCTGGCGGTTTTCAAGTTCTCGTCATGTAGTGGATGCCAGGACGAGCTGATAAATCTGGGAGAAAACCTGCTCTCGCTAATTGAGAAGGTCGAGATAGCGTATTTCCTCGAGGCTAGTAGTAGAACCGATCCGGGGCCATATGACGTCGCGTTAATCGAGGGATCGATCTCGACGCCGCATGATGTTGAGCTGGTTAAGGAGATTAGAAAGAACTCGAGGATTGTGATCGCGATAGGCATTTGCGCCGTTTATGGCGGCATCCAGGCTCTGAGAAACTGGATGAATTATCAGGATGTCGTCAGACAGGTTTACCCGAAGCCGGAGTGGATTAATAGCCTCGAGAAGTCCACGCCAGTGTCTGATTATATAAAGGTGGATTATCAGGTTAGCGGATGCCCCGTGAATGGACTTCAACTCTTCAGCGTCTTGAAGCAGGTGCTAACGGGCAGGAGGCCTTATCATAGGCTTGAGAGCCTGTGCCAAGAGTGTAAGAGGAGAGAGAATGTTTGCGTTATGGTTTCTCGGGGGATTCCATGCCTTGGGCCGATAATGGTTGAGGGGTGCGGCGCCCTCTGCCCAAGCTATGGCCGCGGATGCTATGGATGCTTTGGCCCCATGATAGACCCGAAGCCTGACGCGCTTGCTAGGAGGTTTGAGGAGATGGGTCTCTCCAAGGAGGAGGTTATTATCAGGTTTAGAGGCTTTACAGGCTGGTCTGATCCTATTAGGAGGTTTTTGGAGAGGTATGAGCGGGAGTAGGAATTTTGAAATAAAGGTTGGCCAGCTGGCGAGGGTCGAGGGTGAGGGAGGAGTCTGGGTAAGGGTGAAGGATGGCAAACTAGACTATGTCGAGGTCAATATATTCGAGCCTCCGAGGTTCTTCGAGGCATTTCTCCGCGGGAGACCCTATCTCGAGGCTCCCGATATAACGGCGAGGATCTGTGGCATATGCCCCATAGCCTACATCTTCGCTGCCTGCAGGGCCATGGAGAAGATCCTCGGAATAGATGTCCCAGAGGAGATAAAGGTCCTAAGAAAGATAGCCTTCTATGGTGAGTGGATCGAGAGCCATGTTCTGCACTTCGCATTTCTCCACGCGCCTGACTTTCTGGGATATCATTCTGCTCTCGAGATGGCGAGGGATTACCCGGGCTTTGTCAGGGACGCCATCGCTGTGAGGAGCTGGGGTAATAGGGCGATAGAGATAACTGGGGGCCGCGCGATCAACCCGATAGGCTTCAGGGTTGGAGGACTATACAGGATCATAAGAAGGGATGAGCTCGAGCCCCTGGCCCGCGACTATGATGAGATTAGGAAGAAGGGCGAGAAGCTCCTCGAGTTCATCCTAAACCTAGATCTGCCGGACATCGAGTATGATATGATAGTCATGTCCCTCAAGGGGAGGAAGGAGTATCCGGTGCTCGAGGGCGTGGTTGCTAACAACTTGGGCTGGGAATTTCCGGAAGACTCCTTCGAGGATAATATTATCGTTGAGCAGAAGAAGTACTCAACGGGCCTGCATTATAGGCTGAGGAATGGTAGGCCATATATCACAGGGCCCATCGCCAGGTTCAACCTTAATTACGACCTCCTAGCGCCAGAGGTTAAAGATATCCTAGAAAAGGCAGGATACAGGGCTCCCCTCAAGAATACTTATCAGAGCATCATAGCAAGAGCTGCCGAGAACCTTCACTCGATAATCGAGATAGGGAGGCTTATTGAGGAATATTCGGAGCCTCGTGCTCCATATGTTGAGGCGGATGTCAGGGCTGGTGAGGCGGCTGCGATAGTTGAGGCCCCAAGGGGGATGCTATACCACCGCTACAGGATAGATGAGAGGGGCAGGATACTCTATGCGAACATAGTCCCGCCGACAACCCAGAACTACGCAGCGATGGAGGAGGACATATTCAAGGTCGGGGATCTTATCCTGAGCGGACCCCCGGAGAAGGCGCAACACATAGTGGAGACTACGATAAGAAACTATGACCCATGCATCTCATGCTCCGTTCACGCTATCAAGCTGAGGATAATCGGTGAGTAAGCGGCGCGGTCTAGTTTTTATTCTCCGAGCCACTTCGTCTTGCTGGGCGCCTCAATGAAGGCTCTGAAAATATATGTCACTGGAATGGTTCAGGGCGTCGGCTTCAGGCCATTCGTCAGGAGGATAGCCAAGATCACCGGCGTGAGAGGCTATGTGAGGAACCTCGGCGGCGGAGAGGTCGAGATACTTGTCGAGTCGGAGGAAGAGGATCGTGTAGGCGAGTTTCTAAGGCTACTTAGGGAGAGACATCCCCCACCAGCCAAGCTCGAGATCGTGAAGGTTGAAGAAGTGAAGCCCTCCAGCTTCAAAGACTTCATCATACTAGAGAGCGGCAGCGAGAGGATCATAGCATCCGAGATTCCCCAGGATCTCGCCACCTGCGAGCACTGCCTCAGAGAGGTGGTGAATCCCGCGAGCAGGTGGTATAGGTACCCGTTTAATAGCTGCGCCTGGTGCGGGCCCAGGTATTCAATGATCTACAAGCCGCCCTATGATAGGGAGAATACAGCGATGAAGGATTTCCCGCTATGTGATGAGTGCTTGAGCGAGTATAATGATCTCTGGAATGAGAGGAGGTATCATGCTCAGGGCATAAGCTGCCCTAGATGTGGCCCCAGGGTATCCCTCCTAGATAGGAGTTTGGAGGAGGTTGAGGCTGATGATCCCGTGAAACAGGCCGCGAGGCTGATTGACGAGGGGATGATTGTCGCGGTAAAGGGGATTGGCGGCTACCATATAGCATGCCTCGCGACCGATGATGAGATTGTCTCGGAGCTTAGGAGGAGGAAGAGGAGGCCTAGAAAGCCCTTCGCAATAATGGCGCTCACCCTAGAAGTCGCGGAGAAACTTGTCGAGATCCCCAAGGATCTAATCGACCTGTTCACAGGGTTCATCAAGCCAATAATAATCCTACCGAGGAGGGAGGGCTGCCCGGTCTCCGATTACGTGGCCCCATCACTTCGAAGCCTCGGGATCATGCTCGCATACACGCCCCTCCACTACCTTCTACTCATGGAGACGAAGGACAAGTTCTTAGTAATGACGAGCGGGAACGTGCATGGAGACCCCATGATAAGCGATGACTCGAGGCTAAAAGAGCTCACGAGCATAGTGGACTATGTCCTAACGCATAATAGGAGGATAGTTCATAGGGTTGATGACTCGGTTGTTAGGCCGACTCATGGCGGCCCGGTGATCCTGAGATATGGGAGGGGATATGCCCCGAGGATCATGAAGCTCAGGCATTCCCTCAAGAGGCCCGTGATAGCCTTCGGGGGCGATCTCGAGACTAATGGCGCGATAGGGTTTGATGATAAGATAATCTTGGCACCCTACTCGGGCGACATGGATAATCCGAGGGTGCTCGAGGAGCATGTCGGCAATCTCAAGTTCCTCTCAGAATGCTACGGCCTAATTGAGAGGAGGCCGGTCGTCGCGGCGGATCTTCATCCAGCCTATTATTCAAGGAGGGCTGCGGAGAAATATGCATCCGGCAAGGGGCTCGAGCTTAAGCTCGTTCAACATCACATCGCCCACTTCGCATCGGTTATGGCTGAGGTGGGCCATGACCCAGATGAGCCCGCCGTGGGAATAATGATCGATGGAGCTGGCTATGGGCTCGATGGAGCGATCTGGGGAGGCGAGATCCTAGCATGGGCTGATGGAGTATTCGAACGCGCCGGATTCTTAGACTACTCGCTCATGCCGGGCGGAGACCTGGCAGCATACAGGCCCGTTAGAATGCTTGCCTCAATACTATCCAAGTTCATGGATCCTGATGAGGTCGGGTCTTTCATCCGGAGACGCGGCCTCCTGAGGGGGTTTAAGCATGGGTCTAGAGAGCTCGAAGCGGTTCTAGCCCAGATAAGGCGGGGGAGAGGGCCAATGACATCAAGCACTGGAAGATTTCTTGATAGCGTCTCAGCCCTCCTAACACTCTGCCTCGAGAGGACGTATGAGGGCGAGCCGGCGATAATGCTTGAGGAGGCGTCTTATGGTGGGAAGCTGCTGATCAGGAATCCATCGGACGACTTCGTCTCCAAGAAGGGTGATGTGTTCATCATAATGACTGGCGAGATCATGAGGACTATAGTGGAGAGCCTCAACAACAACTCTAGACACGATATAGCTTACACGGCGCAGTATATCCTGGGGAGCTGCCTTGGGGCCGCCGCCGCTGAGAAGGCCAGCGAGCTTGGAGTCAAGGCAGTATATGTCTCAGGAGGCGCCGCTGTCAACCATGTAATCCTCTCAGCCATAGAAAGAGCCTCAGGACTCAGGATCCATGTAAATAGGATGATCCCGCCTGGGGATGGTGGAACAGCTGTTGGACAGGTTTATTTCGCCGGATACCTAGAAGCGGAGAACGTCTAAATTGGGGACGATGTCTTTAAAAGTCTTAATGAAATTATTTAACACAGCTTATCATGATAATGAGTTTGATGACCGGCGGGTAGTAAAAGCATAAAGGCCAGTAAGATTAGAATGATTATCTCACCATGGAGGGTTTCATGAATCCATGGATGGTTTTAAGGCTTTTTCCTGCTGGTCTTTATGGCTGCAAAAGCCCATCGGTCAGTTCTATCTATTCTATTTATTGGATTACATCTTTCGCCAAAGTTCTAGATTTTCTAGCATGAGAAGATTTTAAGATAAGAGATTATATACTTGGGTCATCAGGAGTGATGTGCGGGATTATAGGATGCGCCTTAAAGAATGGAAGCGCAGCGCCCATACTTCATAAGGGTCTCAAGAGGCTTGAGTATAGGGGATATGACTCGGCCGGGGTCGCGACAATATATGATGGCAAGATACATGTGAAGAAGGACTCGGGGAGGATCGATGAGATACATGTTAGGCTGAACTTGGATGATCTTCCGGGATTCATAGGAATAGCTCATACTAGGTGGGCTACTCACGGCGCCCCAAGCCAGGTTAATGCTCACCCACATATTGACTGTGATGGGCTTGTAGCCGTGGTTCATAATGGCGTGATAGAGAACTTCCTCGAGCTAAAGGAGGAGCTCATTGATAGGAGGCATTTCTTTAGATCCAAGACGGATACCGAGGTCATCGCCCATCTGATAGAGGAGGGGCTGGAGGCTGGGAAGAGCCTTCTAGAGTCAACAATCGCCGCGGTCAAGAGGCTCAAAGGGAGCTACGCGCTCGCCATTATATCGCCTAGGGAGCCGGATAAAATCGTCTTCGCGAGAAATGAGTCTCCACTTATAATCGGGCTTGGGGATGGCGCGAACTTCATCGCGAGCGATGTAGCCGCATTCATAGAGCATACACGTAGAGCAATATTTCTCGATAATGGCGAAGTGGGATACATAACACCTTCAGAGGTCAAGATCTTCAAGATCGACTCCGGGGTTGAGGTCAATAAGAGGATAATAGAGTTGACGTGGACTATTGAGGAGGCGGAGAGATCCGGCTATCCACATTTCACGTTGAAGGAGATATATGAGCAGCCTCAGACGGTTAGGGAGGCCCTCAAGGCGCAGGAGAAATATCTCGACCTCTTAACTGAGTTCTTGGATCGTGGTAAGGATGTGTTTCTCGTCGCGGCTGGAACATCTTATAATGCGTGCATAGCCGCATCATATATGTTCTCGAAGATCGCCAGACTAACAACGATCCCCGTGATAGCCTCGGAGTTCATAGAGAACTATGGTAGATCCATAGGCATAGACTCGATCATATTGGCCGTGAGCCAGTCGGGGGAGACCGCTGATGTCCTAGCGGCGGTGGATCATGCTAGGATGACAGCCGCGACAATACTCACGGTCACGAATGTCGTGGGCTCGACCCTGACGAGAGTGTCGAGGGCATATGTCCTCCAGAACTCCGGGCCGGAGATTGGGGTCGCCGCGACCAAGACCTTCACAGCCCAGCTCACGGTCCTCGCCCAGCTAGCCCTCCGCCTAGCAAGGAAGAGGGGGAAGCTCGCACAATACGAGATAGATGAGCTCGAGGAGGAGCTTAGGAAGCTCCCGGAGCTTGTCGAGAGGGCTCTCGCGATCTCGGATAAGCCTATGCGAAATCTCGCAAAGGAGCTCGCGAACGCGCGGAGCATCTTCTTCCTCGGGAGGGGGATAAGCTATGCAACCGCCCTAGAGGCGAGGCTCAAGGTGATGGAGCTCAGCTATATCCCCTGCATAGCATATCCTGCTGGAGAGAGCAAACATGGGCCGATAAGCGTCATCGAGGACGGATACCCCGTATTCTTCATAGCCCCATCAGACTCTACTCGGAGGCATATAATGGGGAATATTATGGAGATGAAGGCTCGAGGCGCCAAGATATACTGTGTTGGAACTGAAGGCGATAACGAGCTAAGGGAGAATGTGGACTGGTGGCTCGGCCTTCCAAAGGTCCACGAGATCCTAAGCCCGATAATCTACGTTATCCCATTCCAGTTCCTAGCATACTACCTAGCGCTTGAGAGAGGGCTGGATCCAGATAAGCCGAGAAACCTCGCCAAGAGCGTGACCGTCCTCTAGCGGGGAGAAAGATAATTATGAAGCCGTATACGATGTAGAGGCGGTAAGGGAGCATGGTGGAGCTAATTCCACATGAGAGATTCGAGGAAGTCTACTGGATAAGGGATGAGGGGGAGAAGGTGCTGGCGACCAAAAACCTAGTTCCAGGCGTCCAAGTTTATGGTGAGAAGCTTTACAGGGTTAGGGGTGAGGAGTATCGTAGCTGGATACCATATCGGAGCAAGCTGGCCGCGGCAATAATGAAGGGCATGAACAACATGTTCATAAAGCCTGGCTCGAGAGTCCTCTATCTTGGAACCGCGACCGGGACCACCTCAAGCCATGTCTCTGATATAATAGGGGAGCGGGGCGTGCTATATGGGGTCGAGTTCGCGGCCAGGGTCATGATACAGTTCAAGCGTAATGTCTCGGATAGAAGGATGAACGTGGTTCCGATCTTCGGCGATGCTAGGAAGCCGGAGACCTATGCGCCCATCGTCGGCGAGGTTGATGTGATCTACTGCGACGTGGCCCAGCCGGAGCAGGCGAAGCTATTCTCGGACAACGCTAGGCTCATGCTCAAGAGCGGGGGGCATGGATACCTAGCCGTCAAGGCCAGGAGCATAGACAGCGTCCAAGAGCCTGAGGTAATCTATAGGAGGGAGGTTGAGATCCTCGAGAAGAATGGGTTTAAGCCAATCGAGGTCATATCACTCGAGCCATATGAGCGCGATCACGTCATGGTCGTCCTCGAGTATCGTTAGGAAGATAGGCTTCTCAGGTAGCGGTCAATCTCCTTGGCAGCCCTCATTCCATCAGCCGAGGCCACGCTGTAGAGTGATGGCCCTCTAACAACATCTCCCCCAGCGAAGACACCGCGCCTGCTTGTCTCCAGTCTCTCATTCACCTTTATCCTCCTATCCTCCGTCAACTCTATGCCATCCCGCTCTGAGAGCCACTCGGTTGAGGGGCGCTCGCCGGTCGCGAATATCACGTGATCGGCCTCGACCTCGAATTCGGAGCCCTCTACTGGCACGGGCTTTCTCCTCCCATCAGGCCCCGGCTCCCCGAGCATCATTTTGATACATCTTATTTTTCGGAGCCTGCCATCCTCACCTATCAGCTCTATCGGCTGAGTGAGGAACATTATCTCTATCCCCTCATTGAGGGCTTCCTCAATTTCCTCCCTCCTAGCAGGCATCTCCTCCATGCTCCTCCGATACATTATCCTGACAGATTCTGCTCCCAGCCTAAGGGCTGTTCGAGCAGCATCTATTGCCGTGTTGCCCCCGCCTACAACCCAGACCTTACCCGACATGGATCTAAGCCTCCCCTCCTTGACCAGCTTCAGGAACTCCAGCGCGGCGTGAACGCCCTCCAACTCGACCCCCTTCATTTGAGGGATGTTCGACCCGCCAGCGCCCGTCGCTATGAAGACCGCTCCATAGCCCTGCTTGAAGAGGTCATCAATCGTTAGGTCGCGGCCGATCTCAACCCCCATCCTAAACTCCACGCCAAGCATCCTCAATATCCCAACCTCCCTCTCGACAACCTGTGAAGGTAGCCTGAACTCGGGTATCGAGTCGGCAAGTCTCCCCCCAGGCTTCTTCCCCGCGTCAAAGATGGTGACATCATGGCCCATGAGCCTCAAATGATATGCCGCCGTAATTCCAGCCGGCCCTGAACCTATCACGGCCACCCTAAAGCCTGAGCGGGGCCTAGGACTAGGCAAGCTATTCTCAATAGATACTGCATCAGCGACAGCTCGTTTAACAGCCCTAATCTTAACAGGGTTTCCACATATCTGGCCAAGTGTGCAGGCGGCCTCGCAGAAGCCAATACATATTCTCCCACATACTCCAAGTGTCGGGTATATGCTCAAGGAGATCTTATACGCCATGTCATGTCTCCCGCTCGCGACAGCTTTCAGGAAGGCTGGCACGGGGAACTTCACCGGGCACACGTTAACACATCTGGGAAGCCTGCACCTGAGGCATCTATCAGCCTCAAGCTCCGCGCTCCTCAAATCTACGCCGGACACGATCTCTTGGAAGCTTCTCCGGTCGCTGGATCTCCTCATGATTATCTTGGGCTCGAAGACCTTGTAGAGCTCATTGTCCCCTTCCTGTAGAAGCCTTGCTAGGATCGTGAAGAATCTCCGCCGCTCATCCGGCTCAAGCTCCTCAAGCGAGAAAAATGCAAGAGCCTCTAGATGCTCTCTCGTGATGAGGTGTAGTTCTAGATCATTCGATATGCCGGCCTTCCGGAAGACCTCTAGGATCTTATCGAGGAATTCCAGAGACGAGGATGGTCCTCTTGAAGAGAGTAGTTCCGCGACTTTCACGGCTTGATTTCATCTGAGGGGCCCGGCTTAAAGCTTTTCTTATAAAATCGCATTATGCATAAAGCTATACGAGGAGCTTTTGTGAGGCCTGTTCAAAGATTAAATAGAGGTTTTGAAAGGGGCTTGCGGGAAGAGCTTAAAGGGTGCTTGGCATGCCTCACTGGTCGTACTCGGTTAAGGAGCTGGATGAGACGAGAGCAGTCAAGGCAAGCTTGAGGGAGATTGATGTATCTCCGAAATGGTCTAGAGAGGTTTGTAGGGCGATTATAGGGCTGACAATACCGGAGGCGAAGAAGCTCATGGAGGATGTTATAGCTATGAGGAGGATGATACCCTATCGCAGGTATAAGAAGAATAGGGCGCATCATGCTGAGACTAAGGGTGCTGGAGGCTACCCGGTTAAGGTCGCCAAGCATATACTCAAGCTCTTGGAGAGCTTGGAGGCTAACGCGGATTTCAAGGGCCTAGACCCGGACGAGGTAGTCATAGTTCATGCAGCCGCTCATAAGGCTAGGAGGATTAGGAAGTTCATGCCAAGGGCTTTTGGGAGGGCCACACCCTATGACAAGCAGCTAGTTCATATTGAGGTTATAGGGGAGGTGAGACGCTGAGATGTCAGCGATAAAGAACATCCTATCCAGCAAGATCAAGAAGGCCGAGATCTACGAATATCTTGCGGAGAAGCTTAAGGATGCCGGCTTCGGGGGAGTTGATATAACATTTACGCCCATGGGGACTAGAGTTACCATCTATGCTATGAGGCCCGGCAGGGTTATAGGCCCGAGGGGGAGGACGATCAAGGAGATAACGGAGGAGCTTGAGAAAAGGTTTGGTGTCGAGAGCCCGAATGTCACGGTTGCCGAGATAGAGGTCCCGGAGCTCAACCCCCAAGTTATGGCCTATAGGATTGCGCAGGCCTTGGAGAGGGGTGTGAGGCATAGGAGGGTTGCCTTCTGGGCTCTGAGAAGGATTATGGAGGCTGGAGCCCGTGGGGTCGAGATAGAGATAAGTGGTAAGCTGACCTCTGCGAGGCATAGGACTGAGAAATATACGGCGGGGATTATGCCGAAGTCCGGTGACCCGGCGCTGAAGTATGTTAAGGTTGGGAAGGCTTCCGTACTTTTAAAGCCGGGCGTATATGGGGTAAAGGTGAAGATCTATCCGCCCGACGCCCCGATGCCAGAGGAGATAAAGGTGGTTGCTCCGGAGTCGGGTAAGATGGAGGTGGTTGAGGTTGGTGAGGGAAGTGAAGGAGCTGAGGGAGAAGAGTAGCGAGGAACTAATAAGCGAGCTCGACAGGCTCCGAGCGGAGCTCGTGCTAGTCAGGAGTAAGACTGTCGCGGGTGGAGGGTTGGAAAAGACTGCCCAGATAAGAAACATGAGAAGAAGAATCGCAAGAATTCTCACGATACTTAGGGAAAGAGGGATTAAGCTTTAGTCGCCCCGCCCCTAGAAAGATATCCCCAACTATTTACTTGAGTCTTTCTAGGACTATTGCTGGGCAGACTCTTCTAATACCCTCCCTCGACTCAAGACCCTTGATGAAGCTTGAGAATTCCTGTGAGTTCTCGAACCAGCATTCTACTATGAGCATGTGGTCGCCGCTTGTCAAGTAGAGTCTCACAACCTCCTCCTTGCTCTTCAGCTCCTCCATAACCTTGAGTAGATGCTCGGGTTCCACGTCCAGCCCTATTATCGCCAGCACTTCATAGCCCAGCCTCCTAGGATCTAAATCAATGGTGTATCTCCTGATCACGCCGAGATCCTCGAGGCGCTTGATCCTCTTCCTCACAGCGGCCTCCGAAACACCAAGCTTCTCGGCTATCTCGACGTAAGATGCCCGGGCGTTTTCCATAAGTAGCCTTATGAGGTTATGGTTCGATATTCGAACCATAAGATTTATGGCTTCGACCATAATATATACGTAATGCGAAGTGAGGTGGTGGAAATGGAGCAAGCTGGTATTCCGTTATTGGGAGAAAAGGTTCCGAGATTCGAAGCCCAGACGACACATGGCGTGATAAAGTTTCCAGATGACTATAAGGGAAAGTGGGTTGTGCTATTCTCGCATCCAGCCGACTTCACGCCCGTCTGCACAACGGAGTTCGTAGCATTCCAGAAGAGATATGAGGAGTTTAAGAAGCTGAACTGCGAGCTCATAGGCCTCAGCATAGACCAGGTATTCAGCCACATGAAATGGGTGGAATGGATTAAGGAGAAGCTCGGCATCGAGATACAGTTCCCGATAATCGCCGATGACCAGGGGAAGATAGCATGCATGTTAGGCATGATTCATCCCGGCAAGGGGACGAACACTGTTAGAGCAGTCTTCATAATTGACCCCGAGGGCGTTGTCAGGGCGATCCTCTACTATCCGCAAGAGGTCGGCAGAAACATGGATGAGATCCTGAGGCTTGTTAAAGCCCTCCAAGTCTCGGATGAGAAGAAGGTGGCGCTGCCGGCAAACTGGCCGAATAACGAGCTGATTGGGGACAAGGTGATAATACCGCCGCCCCGTGATGAGAAGACCGCCAAGGAGAGGCTGGAGAGGGCTAAGGCGAAGGAGATCGAGTGCTACGACTGGTGGTTCTGCTACAAGAAGCCTTAAATCCAAAGAAACGCAGGTAGTGAGCATCATGTCATCCAAGGAGCTCCTTGACCTACTTAACAAGGCAATCGCTAGGGAGCTTCAAGTCTCGATCCAATACATGTGGCAGCATGTCCAATGGAGAGGTATCAAGGCATTCGCCGTTAGTGATGAGCTGAAGAAGATCGCCATAACAGAGATGAAGCATGCTGAGATGATCGCGGAGAGGCTATACTATCTCGGTGGAACTCCAACAACCCAGCCAGACCCAATAAAGGTCGGAGAAACGCTCAAGGAAATGATCGAGCAGGATGCCCGCGATGAGGAACATGCGATAAAGCTGTATAAGCAGATTATCCAGAAGGCGCGGGAGCTGGGTGACATAACAACAGCAACACTCTTCGAGAAAATCCTCGCCGATGAGGAGGAACATCACGATTTCTTCACAAGCCTCCTAGAGGAGATCTAGTGGTGGGATAACATGACTCAGAGGCTTCAAGTATACAGGTGCAATATCTGCGGCAACATCGTTATGGTGATGCATCCGAGCGTCGGCACGCTCGTATGCTGCGGCCAGCCGATGCAGCTGCTAGAGGAGAAGGCCGAGGATGTCGGGATGGAGAAGCATGTCCCCGTGATAGAGAAAACCGAGACCGGGGTAAAGGTGAGGGTCGGTTCAATACCCCACCCCATGGAAGAGAGGCATTACATCGAGTGGATCGAGTTAACCGCTGACGACAGGATTTACATAAAGTTCCTGAAGCCGGGCGATGCTCCGGAAGCGGAGTTCCCAGTCAAGGCTGAGAAGCTCTCAGCCAGAGAATACTGCAACATCCACGGACTCTGGAAGACCAAGTAACTCCCCTCTTTTTTCTCTCGCAATTTTTATTACATAGTAATTTGACTTTTTCCCCTAGGGGCTGTCAAGGGATATGAGCCCTAGGATCCTATGTCAGGAGATTGAGCGCGGCTTCTATCTGCTGAGGGTTGACGATAAGGGGGTGAATTACTTTGAGGGCATCTGGAGTATTCCCGAGAGGGTGACCTATAACGCGTATCTCCTCGTTGGGGATGATGGGGCTGTTTTATTCGATGGATGGAAGGCTCTTTACGCCGATGACCTTATCGAGGTTATTGGGGGGATTATGAGCCCCCGCGATCTTACGCATGTGATTGTTCATCATGTTGAGCCGGATCACTCGGGCTCGCTGCCCAAGGTTCTTGAGGCGAATGGGTTTAGAGCTGAGGTAGTTGCCCACCCCATGGCTAAGTCCATGATCGAGTCCTTCTACAAGATATCCCCGAGGTTCAGGCTGGTGAGGGATGGCGAGGAGATCGCGGCGGTTGGAGAGAGGATTATGCTTATCCACACGCCGTGGCTGCATTGGCCCGAGACCATGATGAGCTATCTAGCGGGCCGAAAGATACTGATACCATGCGATGCCTTCGGCGGATACTCGATCCCGAGAACAATATTCGATGACGATGATGAGATTGTCCAAGGGTATCTGCCGAGAGTCAGGAAGTATGTCGCGACGGTGATAGGGTTTTACAGGCAGCATATAATCCGGAACATCGAGAAGCTCCAGGGGCTTCAGCTGGATATCAGTATTGTAGCCCCGGCTCATGGGCTTGTCTGGAGAAAGAATCCGCGGCTGATCATAGATTATTACAGGAGCTTGGCCGAGGGACGCCCAGATGGCAATAAGATCTTAGTTGTCTCCGGCTCCATGTATGGCTTGATGGAGGAGGCCGCGAGAATCGCGGTGGAGGAGGTTGAGAGACTCGGGGGAAGAGCCGCATCCTACTGGTTCAACGACTTGCAGCAGCCGCCATTCTCGGAGATTATAGGAGATGCTATTGACTCGAGGGCCATCATACTCGCCGCGCCCACATATGAGGCAGGAGTCTACCCGTTAATCGACAATCTTGTGAATCTAATTGTTAAGAAGATTCCACCGAAGCCCGTGCTTATCTTGGGATCATATGGATGGGCTGGCGCCGTTGCTAGGAGGCTCTCGGAGAAATTGGCGGCCGCCGGCTTCAAGATCGTCGAGGCGATCGAGTTCAAGGGTTCTCCAACTGAGGATGATGCCCGGAGGATTAGAGATAGTGTTAGAAAGCTTCTCGAGCAATCTTGAGAGGATTTGACCACGATCCGGGAACATCCTAGGCTACTGGCTTTACAGGGCGTTGAGCAATGCTTGATACTAGAGAGGTTGAATAGGTTCACTGTTATGGTTGAGGTTGGGGGTCGGGAGAGCCTCGCATTCCTCCAGAACACTGGGAGGCTTCTAGAATACGTGGTGCGCGGTAGGAGGGGCTTCTGCATCCCGGTTAAGAGGCCTGGGAAGCTCCCGAGAAGGCTTTTCGCGATCCTAGAGGATGATCTCGCCGCCATCGTGGATACGCATCTCCAGTCAAGGGCTTTCGAGGAGGCCGTTAAACAAGGCCTCGTACCGTGGCTCAGGGGCTGCCGGATATTGAGAAGGGATATCCCTCTAGCTGGGACTAGGATAGACTATCTCGTGTCTTGTGAGCTGGGTGATATGCTCTTGGAGCTAAAGAGCGCTGTTCTAAGGCTCGGCAATCATGCCTCCTACCCCGATTGCCCATCAAGTAGGGCTGTGAGACAAGTGAAGGGGATGCTTGAGCACATCGAGCGCGGCGGCCGGGCAGTCATCCTATTCATCGCAGCCCTCCCCCATGTCAGGGGCTTTAAGCTAAACCATGAGGCGGATCCAGCATTATGCGAGTTTATCACGAGGGCTCATGAGGCTGGGCTCGAGGTCAGAGCTGTTCAGATGGCATATGAGCCGACGGGCTCCTCGATAATCCTCCTGAATAGTGATCTTCCGATCGAGATTTAAGCCGCCTGAATCCCAGTTTCCTAGTGATGAGGTCTAGGACGCTCACGCCGAGAAATTTGGCGAGGCATGAGCTTCTGGGGTTAAGGGCCAAGGCTAAGCCCCTGAAGGAGGGATTCACGCATGTCGGCGAGGTCGTGGGCGAAACGAGGAACATGCTCAAGATGTTGAGGGATGATGGCAGGATCGTGAGCGTGCCGAAGAACGCCTACAGGTTCATTTTCGAGCTCCCATCGGGCGAGAAGGTCCTTGTGGATGGAAGGGTTCTTGTCGGCAGGCCGGAGGAGAGGCTGAAGAGGAGGCTGAGGAGATGGTAGGAGGGCTGGAAACATTATTAAGAGGCTGCTCCGAGTCGTGCCAGCACTGGCGACTCAAGGAGGGTGAGCGTGAGCATGCCTGCAAAGGACATCGGGATGCCGGTCAAGCCCCCGGAGAGGGAGTGCGATGACCCGAGATGCCCATTCCACGGCCACTTAAAGGTTAGGGGAACAATTCTTACGGGAGTAGTCTATAAGAAGAGGATGACTAGGACGATTATCGTTAGGCGGGAGTATCTCCATTACGTGAGGAAGTATAAGAGATATGAGCGGAGGAGGAGCAATATACCCGCCCATCTCCCGCCATGTATAGATGTCAAGGAGGGAGATAAGGTGAGGATCGCGGAATGTAGGCCTCTCAGCAAGACCGTCCACTTCGTGGTTATTGAAAAGCTTGAGGAGAAGTGATCCTTAAAAGCCCCGGAAATCCTAGGGGAGGTGGTGCAGTATGTCCAAGAGGAGTAGGGCGGTCGCGGCTGTAGGAATTCTCGAGAGGAGGCCTGACCTGCCGAGGACTATTAACGTGGGCTCTCTCATCCCATGTGCCGATAACTCGGGAGCCCAGCTCCTCAAGATAATCCAAGTACATGGCATTAAGACTAGGAGGGGGAGGCATCCATGCGCCGCCGTCGGAGACCTAATCTCGGTCACTGTGAAGAAGGGGCCGATAGACCTTAGGAAGAAGCCGATGCATGCCGTGATAATAAGGCAGAGGAAGCCGTATCGTAGGCCTGATGGAACATGGATAATGTTTGAGGATACTGCGGCGGTCCTAGTAACGCCTGAGGGAGATCTCAAGGCGACGGAGATTAAGGGGCCTGTGGCCAGGGAGGCCGCTGAGCGCTGGCCTAGAATAGCCAACGCCGCGAGCATAATTATCTAAGCATCTTGAGATCCAATAATTAGTTCTTCAGCTTCGTGGAGGATGATGGGCTGCTCAGGGCGGGCTTCAATGCCTTGAAGGGGCACTCTGCAACACATTTCATGCAAGCCGTGCAGTTCATGTGATCGATCACCCTATCCTCATGTATCTCCAAGCCTAGTGGACAGCTTCTCGCGCAGATCCTGCATCTCGTGCATCTACTGCTCACCTTTATCCTCAGTATCTTGAGGGGGCTTAGGAGTGCTTGGAGAGCGCCTAGCGGGCATACACCACCACACCAATTACGTATTCTAAGCACTAGCGTTATCACCGCGAATATCATTATTCCCCAAAGTATGCTCCATATGTCGAGTGATCCCGCTAGGGCGGAGGCGATGATCCTACTCACGATCCCGACTGGGCATATGAGGCAGAATATTGGAAAGCCTAGAATCCATGATGCGATAAGCATCGAGGCTAGGCTTATCGAGAATACGAGGATTATTCCGCGGCCATTACCTTTATCATGTTTCAGGAGGCGGAGTTCTATCCCTATGGGGCATATCCAGCCGCAGAAGATCCTTCCATGCAGCGCGATTAGAGTTAGTATTATCGCTAGGCCTGTGAGGATCGCGTGGGTGGCTGCCTCAACAATGCTTGGGCGCTGGAGAAAACCCAGCGGGCAGATGAAGGATATGTTGCCGAGGGATAGTAGGCAGTATCCACCCCAAGCCACGCCGGATAAATTTAGGGCCACATAGGCGGCTATGACCGCCGCGACTGTTAGCAGGTTTATCTTGAGAAGCCTGCTCGACCCCAATGATGCCTCCTCTCCCCCTCAGGCATGAGGTTTAATGCCTTTGGATCGGCTGGACATGCGTAGACGCATCGCCCACACCCCACGCACCTGTTGCTATGGAAGACCGGGATCCCATTTCTCGGGGTTATCGCGCCGGGCGCCGGACATACTTCAGCACAGACCAGGCACTCGCCCCCAAGAACCGCAATGCAGCGATCAGGGCTCCAGCTAACAGATCCCAGCTTTATCTCCTCGGGCTCGATCCATCTCAAGGCTCCTGTGGGGCAGGACTTGACGCATGGAAGCCTGCCCTCACATATCCCATACCGGGCCTCGCAAGGAGCTCTCAGAGGGTTGACTTTGGGCGTGCCCATCATGGACACTCCATCTAGGAGCCCGCAGGGCTCGAGTGCGCCCCTCCCCTCACTGGAGCATGCCTCCACGCATATTCCACAGCGTGTGCAGAGCTCTAGGAAGAGCTTCTCGTCTACGGCACCCGGGGGCCGCACTACCCTTCCGCCCGGCAGCATCGAGAGAAAGCTGCCGGCTAATGGGATGAAGAGGAGCCCCAGCATTATCCTGAATAATTCTCTTCGTGTGGTCAACTCGTCCTCTCCTCGATCACTCGTATTCTCGATGGGTCGTTTATGCCTATGCCGAGCTCGGCCGCGAGCTTGATATGCGGCACATTCAATGCTGTCTCGAGCGGGCTCTCATTTCCCTCAAGCCTAAAGAGGTATTCGGCTGCTATGAGGTCCAGCGCTACCGGGTCCCTGCTCGCTAGAATTGCTTCTCCCGGGACCATCCTGCCCATCCCCGGCCCGCTGACCGTCATGACCTCGGTCGCGTCAACTATCGCCAGATCCGGCCTGAACACGGTGTTCAGGTCAGCTATACACTGCTGCAGCCCCAACACGTGGAACATGCCCTTCTGATCACCCGGCAGAATCCCCATCATATTCTTCATGGAGATCGTGACAATTGCTTGAGAGTGCCTCTTAAGCTTCGGGACACTTATTATGACATCAGCATCATATGCTAGCTTGAAGATGCTGACCTCGCCAAGGAGCCTTCCTAAAGCCTTAACCTTGACGACCTCGCTATTCTTATCCAAGTCCACTAAGCGTATGCCAAGCCCCCTCACCACATCAGCTACCCCGGTTACCTCGAAGTTGCTAGATGTATTATAGCCGCGGACGGCGCTCTCAGCCACTATTATCTCCCTTGGGCCGGCGTCCTTGACAATCTGTATCACAGCTCTCAGTACCTCCGGCGATGTTACGGCCTCAGGCCTATTGAAGCCGACATTAGGCTTTATCAGAACCTTGGAATCCGGGCTCACAAGCGCCTCAACTCCGCCGATGGCCTCGATGGCTCTCCTCACCATTGCATCAACGTCACGGCCCTTAACCAGCGATACCAGCGGCCTCTCGAAGGTGGTGGAGTATCCTCTGCTAACGCTCCTCCCAAGAGTGGCCCTTTCACCAGCGCTAAACCATCCCAGTGAATATCCGAGTGATGTTAAGCCTATGGCGGCAGCAGCTCCGCACAGAAGCTTCATGAACCTCCTCCTGGAAATCCCGCCGGGCATTCACTGCTATCCTGCGACCCAGTGATAATAAGCTTTGCCCGGGCTTAGGCGTGCATCGCGAAGAAATCTATCACCACGTGGTTTCTCGTTCTCGAGTAGCTCTTGACCCGCCTCCACTCTAGGAGCTCGACCCTGTATCCCATCTGCCTCGCCCTCTCCAATACATTCTCGACGAACTCCCTCTCACTACCCCTCCTCGCGAGATCATGGAAGTGTATTACTCCCCCCTCCGGCTTGAGGGCTACTAGGGCTGGGCCGAGAGCCTCGATCGTGCCCCAGAAGTAGCCCATGATGACGCGATCCGCGATGCCGCGCAGCTCCTCCTCGACAACCCTCCTACAATCCCCGAGAATCGGCTGAGCCCTATCCTCAACCGCATTCAGCCTAATGTTCTCGGCGAGGTATGCATATGCCTCCGGGTTTATCTCTATTGCGTAGACCTTCTCCGGGTTCGCGAGAACCGTTATCGGGATCGTGAACTGCCCTACCCCGGCGAACATGTCGACCACGATCTCGCCATCCGACACGAGGCCCGCGAGCCTAAGCCTCTCGAAGCTGTTGCCGAGGCAGAACATGAGCCTCACAATATCTAGCCTGAAGGTGCAGCCATATTCTCGATGAGTTATCTCGCGGATGGGCTCCCCGGCTATGAGTTCTAGGCGTGGACGCCTCTCAACGCCCTCGACACCCCGCACAAGATACACCGCCCGCACGTTGTAGAATCTGAGAATGAGATCTCCTATCTCGCGTTTAAGGCCCTCGACCTCCTCCCTCAGCCTGACAAAAGCCACACAATCCATCAGCTTTGCATGGGATGGGAGATACTCCGCCGGAACACCTTGAATATTCTGAGCAAGGTAGTCCTTCAGCCTCAAGCCGAGAGTAATTATGACAGCCAGCTGGATTAGACTATTACCACGACCGCTACAAAATATTTATGAGGGGTATTGTCCCCCCTTCAGCCGGGAGGTGTGGCTGTGCCTCCGAAGAAGCCGAGCATGAGCCAGCTTGAGAAGAAGACTGTGCGTGCACGGGAGGGTGGAGCAGCCGCCGGCTCCGAGGCGAGGGAGAAGGCTGTCGCCGGCATCATCCCGCCGCCCATCGATGATGTTATAGAATTTCTCAGGGAACAACCATATGTTACGCCGAATTTACTGGCGGAGAAATTCGGAGTAAGGATCTCCATCGCTAGACAGGTTCTCCGCGACCTCGCTGGAAAGGGGTTCGTCAGGCTTGTCGTCGGGAATAGGAGGCTCAAGATATACGCGCCGGTCAAGGAGGCTCTAGCCGAGGTTAAGGTGAAGAAGCCGAAGAAGAAGTAGGCTGCCTAGGCCCTCCTGATCGTTATCCTCGCCCCAACTTGGGCTAACTTAATCCTCTCATAGTCGGCCTGATATTTGCCGATCTTGATCATCTGGGCTGGCGGAGTAGCGTCTGCGAACGCTAGTGCTATGCAGCTTCTAGGTGGCCAGTAGAGGATGTCGCCGGCGCTCACGCGGCTCACGGGCTTCTCCGCCCCCCTCTCAAGCGGGACCTGAAAGTATAT
>CAZWXN010000007.1:0-37946 GCA_964637915.1 uncultured Nitrososphaeria archaeon
TTCCTTCTCCCCGAAAATAAAAATACCCCCACTAGGCATATTTCAGGTGTGATGAGAGCGGGTATTTCTGACTCTTGGATGATGAGTGATACCCGAGCTGAATGGTCTTAATGGATAAAAGCTGGCTCTACCGGTCCTCCAGTATGGGGTTCTATTCACGGAAGCTTGAGAGGGCGGCTGCCGCCCTTAGCTTTGATGACGTCCTCCTAGTCCCCAGATTCTCATCCATCATCCCCCGGGAGGATATTGATGTCTCAACGAGAGTCTCGAGAAATATAGCATTGAGGATACCGATTGTCAGCTCTCCCATGGATACTGTCACGGAGTCTGAGATGGCGATAGCGTTGGCTGAGGAGGGCGGCATCGGGATAATCCACAGGAATATGCCGGCTGACAGGGAGGCCGAGGAGGTTAGGAGGGTGAAGGAGAGGGGGCTTCTAGTCGGAGCAGCGGTCGGGATACTGGATGAGCAGCGTTTTAGGAAGGTGGTTGACGCGGGCGCGGATCTCGTGGTCGTCGACGCGGCCCATGGTCATAGCGAGAACGTCGTCAGGAGCATTCGGAGGTATAAGGAGATTGCGAGCATAGATGTTGTGGCTGGGAATGTTGTGACCCCGGAGGGCGCGGAGGATCTTATAGCGGCTGGGGCTGATGGTCTCAGGGTTGGGCTTGGCGCTGGCTCCATGTGCTTCACGAGGGAGGTTTGCGGGGTCGGCGTCCCCCAGCTACAGGCGATCGCGTGGGTCGCGGACGTGGCATCAGGCTACAGCGTGCCCGTGATAGCCGATGGAGGCGTCAAGAGGATAGGTGACGTGGTTAAAGCTCTCGCCGCTGGAGCGGACTGCATCATGCTCGGGAGGATGCTGGCGGGAACCGATGAGGCGCCGGGGGAGATTATCGAGAGGAATGGCATGAGGCTGAAGAAGTATAGGGGGATGGGGAGCCCCGAGGTGATCCAGAAGCTTGACAGGTATTCTAAGCTTGTCCCCGAGGGCCTCTCGGGCTATGTCCCATACAAAGGGAGCGTGCGCGACATCCTGAGGATGATCATCGGCGGGCTGAAGAGCGGCATGGGCTATGTGGGCGCCTCGAACCTAGAAGAGCTCAGGCGCAAGAGCATATTCGTGAGGGCTACGCCGAGTGAGAGCCTCGAACGAAGGGTTTCAGGCCTTCTCCTCGAAAAGGATAGGCTTATCGAAATAATGCTATAATCTGGCGCTGACGTGGTTATCCGGGGAGGATGCCCCCGCTCGAGCTCAGAGTGCTTGATGGCGTGGACTGCGTTGGCGGGAATAAGATAGCGGTCTCATCAGGCGGCGAGGCCGTGCTCCTAGACTTCGGCATCAACATGAAGAGGAAGAGGGATTATCTCATCGGCTATAGGGCTTTAGCGATCGCAAACACCCTCTACTATTACCTCTACTCCGGGGTGCTTCCTAGGATTAGGGGGATTTACCGCGTGGATCTAGTAGCTGTTGATGAGAGGGTTAAGGCTATCCTAGAGAAGGGGGAGCAGATTGAGACCTCGACATGCATCTTCTCGCATTCTCACAGGGATCATTATGGCGCCTCCGGCTTTCTATCCGAGGATGTAACGCTCGCCATGAGCAGGTCCATGAAGACGATAATGGAGGCCATGCTAGAATCCTCCGCCGCCTCGGGCATCGAGGCAGAGGTCTTCGAGATGAGGAGTAGGGGTGTAGAGAGCCGCGAATCCCGGATTAGGCCCACAGCGATCTTCGAAGAGTATTCTAAGATCCAAGGCGCACCCTTTCACATAACACCATGCCCAATAGACCATTCAATCCCAGCCGCCTTCGGCTTCGTAATCGAGGACCTCTCCTTAGCCTACACCGGTGATATCAGGAGGCACGGCGCTCTCAAGAGCCTGACAGACAGGTTCATCGAGCGGGCTAGAGGTGTGGATTACCTGATAATCGAGGGAACTAGGATAGACTCATCCATAATGATCCGCGAGGATGAAGTTGTCTGGGAGATAAGGAGATATGCTGAGGAGAAGGAGGGCAAGCTTGTATGCGTTATAGTCTCGCCCGCTGATGTTGATAGGATTAGGAGCTTAATCCAGTTATCGAAGGAGCTTGGCAGGGTTCCAGTACTATGCCCGAGGGCCGCGTATCTCATAGATCGGCTGGCGGAGTCCGGCACGAGGATACCTCTCCCGGATCTCAGCGACGCCGGCATATATTTTGAGCGAAGATCGCTTACCGGCGGAGGCTATGATCTCGAGTCGCAACATTATCGCGGCTGGCTCAGAAGGACGTATGCTGATAGGCTTGATGGCAGGAAGCCCGGGGCGCTCGTGAAGGCCGAGGAGATCTCGGAGAAGCAGGAGAATTATCTAATGATCCTCGGCGGCTTGGATCAAGTCTTGGAGCTCGCCCAAGTTAGGCCTAGGCCCGGCTCCGGGCTCGTGGTCTCAACAAGCGAGCCACATGATGAGGAGCAGGAGATAGAATGGGTCAAGTTCGAGAGATGGGTGAACTTGCTCAGGCTTGATCTGAGGATAGCCCACTCATCGGGGCACGCGGATCGCGAATCCCTCATCGGTATAATAAACGAGATAGGGCCGAGGGCCCTGATACCCGTGCACACCGAGAATCCTCATGAATTTCATAGGCTCGCGGAGGCGGGCGAGATAAGGTCCGAGGTGATCCTGCCAAGCCCCATGAAGCCGATAAAGCTGGCTAGCTAACCCGCCTCGGCTCAGCCCCAAGCCTAAGATCATATATCTCGAGATCCTGGATCGCGCGCCCCACGGGCTTCTCAAGCCTCCTCCAAAGCTCGGCTGGATCCGGGATCGCCGAATACTTCTCACGCCTCCATGAATCCTCTGTTACGCGGAATCCAAGCATTCCACATCTCCTAGCAATCTCCTCGCCGGTGAATGCTATGAGCGGCATGTGAACCGGGAGGCTTCTCATGGAAAGAATCTCTAGGAGGCCCTCGAGCTCGCTTGGCTCCTCGAGGCGTGATCCGAGAACTAGGCCTAGGTAGCCCTTCAGCATAGCAACCTCCTCGCCAAGCCTGAGGATGAACGCGGCTCTAACAGTGGATCTATCATCGCCTCGATGATCCTCGAGCATGTCTAGAAGGGGTCTCGAGGATGCCATGTAAACCCTTATCCTGAGAGCATACTCGAGGAGCCTCTCAACATTATACATGATCTCCGACCTGAGCAGTTTCTCGCCCGAGTCCTCCTCGTGAACATGGAGCAAGTCCACCCTACATCCTCTCTTCATCATGAACCAGCATGCTAGAGCAGAGCCAGCCCCACCCGAGTATAGGCCGAGAACCCTCCCCGAGGCCCCAAGCGGCAGCCCCCCAGGCCCCCTAAGCTTCATCAAAGAGGCATAGATGCCATCCTCAGTTATCTCGACCATGATCACCTGGTCAGGGTTCTTCAAGTCAACCCTAAGCCCTAGCCTCGCTGAAAGCTCCCTCCCAAGCTCCCTCGCAACCTCGATCGATGTCTTAGGGAACCTCTTATCACTCCTCTTCACCATAATCTTCATACTCCTTGCGCTGATCCGGGGAAGGATTTTGAGCAAAATGTCCTGAAGCTCCTCGAGCGATGAGGCCCTTATCGCTGGAGCATACCAAACGACTCCGAAAACCTTGCCGATCTTCTCCAGCAGCTCGGCAACATCCATCCCAGGCCCGAGATCTATAACAAGCCTCCCCTGAAGCCTCCTAACACTCACGCCAACATGCTCCTCCAAGTTCCTGCGGAGTATATGCTCAAACCTCCCACGCCTGCTCCTCTTCAGCGTAATCTCACCATAATGAATCACGATGGAGTTGTATTCGGGGTGAAGCGCCTCAAGCATCCTCCAACACAATCAACCTCTTCTAGGATGCTATTATTGCTTCCCAGGCCTCCTCGGCGCTCGCAACCCTCTTGAGCCTGGCCATTAAGCTGTAGGGCCTAGCATCCTCAACCTCGACCTCGACGATTTTCCCAAAGACCTCATCGCCTCGCGCATCCTCTATGACTATCGGCCTATAATAGATGTTTCTTGCTATCGGCTCGCCCCTCTCACCAATCTCATCAACCAGCGCGTAGCCGCTCCAGCCTATCCACCTCTCACCATTCTCGAGGGCAATCCTCCTCGCGATATCGCTCAGGATCCTGCTCCTCTCATTAACAAGCCTCGGGTCTAGCGGCCTGAGCCTCTCCGCTGGTGTCCTCGGCCTAGCGAAGAATCTCGAGATATTTATCATGTCGGGCCTCACCTCCTCCACCAGCTTAATCGTCTCCTCGAAGTCGCCATCATCCTCCGTCGGATATCCGACGATGATGTCAGTTGAGAGTGTCAGCTCTGGCATCCTATTCCTAAACTCCTCTACTATCCTCTTGAAGACCTCGACCGTGTAGCCCCTCCTCATATCCCTAAGAACCTTATTCGATCCAGATTGAACCGGGAGATGGAGGAACTTGAAGATCTTCGGGCTGAGATATGCCTCGGCAAGCCTCCTCCTAACCGGGTACACGTAGAGCGGGTTCATCATGCCGACCCGAATGAAGAATCGGCCCTCGATGCTCGAGACCTTTTCGAGGAGCTCGGGGAGCATGCTCCTCCCAGACTCGATACCATAGCTCCCCATGTCTTGGCTCGTCAACCAGATCTCCATCGCACCCTCCTCAACAAACCTCCTAACCTCCCCAGCCACGAGCTCCAGCGGATAGCTCCTGAACGAGCCGCGGGCCCTCACGACTATACAGAAGCTACAGAGCCTCCAGGCGCAGCCCTCGGAGACCGGGACTATCGCGACGAGCGGGCTCCTCCTAACCCTCGGGCAGCCCAGCTTGACATCATCAACCTCCTCCAAGATGCTGACGCCCCGCTCAACAGCCTCCCATATCCTCGTAACAGCCTTCGGGCCGATCATCACGGCATCCGGCGCCGCGAGCCTAACCCTCCCAGGCTCACCAGCCGGCATGCATCCAGCGACAACAAGCCTCCTACCAAGCCCCCTAAGCCTGCTAATTCTGTAAAACATTCTATCGCTTGTGGGCCTCTTGACCACGCATGTGAAGATCACTATTACATCAGCATTCTCTGGCCTCGAGACGATTTCATGCCCCCGGCTCTTCAGGATACCGAGCGCTATCTCCGCGTCAGCCATATTCGCCGCGCAGCCATAAGCCTCGCAGTAAACTCTCAATCCGGAAAAGACCATCAGGGTTGGCAGGATTAAAGGATGAGGCTACCCGGTCAAGGGGATGCTCTTGACAGATTTGAGGAGCTTCTTAGCCTTCTCGACATCCGCCTCAAGGATCTCCGCGATCATCTTGAGGCCCTCCTCCACCCCGAGATGCTTTATGAAGCTCTCAGCAACCTGGCGAGCGACCTCCCTCCTCTCCCAAGGATAAATTATCCAGGCATCGGTTACTTGGACATAGTAGTCCGGCTTGAACTTGCACCAAGGCTTCATGTGAAGCGTCGCGACCTTAACCTCGAGCGGTTTTCTCGGAGTTATCTCCTGCTTGACCACGGCCTCGAGCGTCAGCCCCTCATCAGCTACATCATCGACGAGAAGAACCCTCTTCCCGGAGAGGTCGCTTAGGGCTAGTGGGCTATACACCTTAACGCTAAACCTCTTGGCCACATCCACGTAGCTATTACAGCCGATGGGGTAGATGGTCCTAATGTCTAGGAAGTCGGAAAGCAGGTGGGCCACGGTGGCGCCTCCCCTCAGGATGCCGACCACGATATCGGGCTTATAGCTAGCCGAGATAATGTCAGCGAGCTTCTCGGCAAGATCCTCAATATCTTTCCAAGAAAGGTGGAGATACTTCACCCCGCCGACCTCGAATAATCTCATACAAAAAGAGCTGAAAAGGGCCATTAATATTTTGCTAGGACGCTTAGGTCATTCGGCTTCCAAACCCCCAGAATAAGCCCCTTTCCAGGCCGCTTACGCTAATCATGTATTCGAGCTCCTCGAGATGCTGATAGGCCTATTGGTATGCGAGTTTTTATCCAGCTTCCAGCACATCATCTATTGAATGAGGTTTCTCACAGGGCTACCGGGGCTTGATGAGAGGCTGGGAGGGGGGGTTGCACCGAGAACCCTGACCCTAGTTTATGGCGAGGAGAAGTCTGGGAAGACGAGCCTCGTCCTCATGATGTGTGCCCTCGCGACAAGGCAGCTTCCAGCAGCCTACATCGACTGCTCCGGCAGGCTCCACTCGGCAAGGATCTCCCAGATAATGAGAGCTATCGGGGGCGATGAGGAGAAGCTATACGTATTATCTGTTGAGAGCTTTCAGGATCAGGAGAAAGTTATCTTGAGCCTGCATGACTTGATGCCTCCAGCTAGGCTGCTGGTCTTCGATGATTTCACGGCTCTTCATAGGCTCGAGCTCTCTGGGGATATCAAGCTTGATATGCCGGTTTATAGAAGGCTGGCATTCCAGGTGGCGGCGCTAAAGGAGGCCGCGCTAAGAAATAATCTAGCCATAGTGATCGTGGGCCATGTCCATGATATACCGGATCGGGGCGAGTCGAAGGCTGTCGCTCAGAGGATTCTCGGCTACTGGTCGGACACCGTTCTCAGGCTCGGGCTCGATCCAAAGACTAGGGTGGGCAGGGTGGTGATCGAGAAGCCTGAGAGAATTGAGGCCGCGGCTTACAGGATTACGGGATCCGGCTTAACGCAGGCTCAACCACCCTAGTACGGGCTCATGAACTTCTCCAAATACCCGCTGTATATCCCGAGAAATGAGAGGAGCACTAAGAGAAAGCTGAAGAAGAGCATGTATTTCGTGGTTCTAGGGTCTGATGGCCTTGAGACGGCTCGTGCATAGAGGAGGAGGCCTCCAGCCCCGAGCGCGTAGTAGATGAAGACGACTAGGGTCTCGGCGTGGGTCTGCCACCTCATGTCCCAGAGGAAGACCCGCATGCTACCATCTTGGAGAAATGCTATCGAGATCGGCCGATCTGTCGCCATGGAGTAGATCGCGCCGCTGAGGAACGCCATGGTTAACACGATGAGTATGGCGATGGTGATCGTGCCAGCGGTTTCCGATTTCAGCTGCGAGGCCAGCCTCTCTGAGAAGCTCCGCCTTCTAGAGCTCATCTGGCTGGCGGGAAGACTCCTCCAAGTAAAAAGCTTATCGCCTCAAGAGTCAGGCCCTAAACTCCACCGCGATCCCAAGCTCCTCCACGATCCTCTTCTCAAGATCTCTCAGCCCGCGCCTCCCCCTCCCCACGCGCTTAATCACGGCTTTATCAAGCCAAAGAGCCTCGAGCTTAGCATTCCCAGCCCCAGACCCCCTTAAGATCTCCTCGACACTTCTCCTGATTCTTTCAATATGCTCGCGCAGCTCCTTGATGTTTGAGATTATTAGGCGCCCATTCACCTCATAGATCTCATAGACCGTCTCTCCGGCGCGGGTGAGCTCTATCACGTGCTTGATGCCAGATTCTGGGCTTAGGCCGCTCGGCACTTTCATCGAGTCAGATACATGGAATATATCGGAAACCCCAGAGCACTTCATGAGAATAATCGTATCTATCACTCGTGGCAGTAATGGCGGGCTCATCATCTCCATAAGTGATGTGATCGCGGCCTCGATGGATCTCGATTGCTTGAAGGCTATCACCCCGACGCTGGCGAGCCTAGCATCCTTTGCAAGCTTGAGATCCCTCGAATCAATAGCCTCATCCACGATGATGTAGTCTGGTGGGCTGAGGAGTGTGAAGTGGAAGGTTTTCTCGAGATCGCCGTCTAATGGGCCATAGTATGGGGCTGATGCATTAACCCTCCTAGCGCGGCCGATGATTCTCACATCCAAGCCCATTTCCCAAAGCCTACCAGCAACCCGCTCAGCAATCGGGAAGCTATAGACCCCATCAAGATTGAGCACGAGCACGCCGCGGCGGCCTGAGGAGCATTCTCGGATTATTGGCTCGATGACGTCGCTCTCCGAGACCAGTTGAAGAATACTTCTCTGTATTATGGCCTCCATCCTATCCGAGAGAGGGGGCTTAGCAATCTTTATCCTGCAATCATCCATCTCTAGGACCACTGCCTCTGGCCTGAGCATGATAATGTCGGCGTCCTCCCTAACCCTGGCTACAGCCATCACCTCCTCCAGCACCTCGTTTAGCAGCTCCTCGCTACATGGCTCATCATCAAGCATCACGGCCTCAAGCCCCCCATCCTTAAGCACCTCGGCATAGGGTTTCTCCCCATCCCTCAGATATAGGTTCACGACATCCGGCCTGAGATACCTCTTGTAAGCCGGCTCCTCGGGCCTCCGATAAGGCTCAATATATCTCACCGGGATCCCCTCGGCCTCGGCCACGAGAGCCTGAACATAGTCGGATGTATAGAGCACACCACCCTCAGCCCTCGCGACATCACGTATCAGGGCATCTATCCTGCCGCTTCTAGCCAGCCTTATATCATCGAGGCTAGGCCTCTCGCCCGAGAACCTGATCCGTATACCCTTCTCGCTCGAAGCCTCCCTTATTCTCTTGATCTCCTCAAGCCCCCTAAGCCCAATATCCCTCCCCTTCGATGCCTGTGCCTGGAGCTCATCCACGGCGGCGAGGGGGATGATTAGCTCACAGTCCCTTATCTCTCCGGCCTCAATCAGCCTTGATAGCGCCCCATTTATCAGCACGCTCGTATCCGGGATGATCCTCTCCATGATACTCCTGTTATGCTAGCTGATCCCGGCTCCTATAAAGCTCGCTCTTCGATAACTTCCAAGACCTCGAGCAGCTCATCGAGCTCATCTATGATAAAGTCCGCGCCGCTCTCGAGGAGCCTCTCCCTCGGGTCGGCTCCCCCAGCTATCGCAACAACATGCGCTCCAGCCCTCCTTCCAGCCATCACATCCACGGCCGAGTCCCCAACATATACGGTTCTTCGAGGAAGTGTTTTCAGGTGCTCAATCGCCTTGACAATGATCTCCTCATGGGGCTTCATCCTTATAGCTTCATCCCTACTGACGATCACGTCGAAGAAGCTGCGAATCCCCAGCCTCGCGAGGATAATCTCAACACATCTCCTGCTATTATTCGAGGCTAGGCCGAGCCTGTATCCAGCACCCCTAAGCCTTTCCAAGACCGCGCGCCCATCATCCCTGAGCCTAGCCCTCTCAGCAGCCTCAAGCTCATACGGCTCAATACATTCATCCAAGATCCTCCTAGAATACTCCCTCGAAACACCATGAAACCTCTCAAGATACGTGATGATTATCTCGGCTGGCTTATGCTCGTCGAGGACCCCAAGATCTATCCCCATCCCCCTAATCCTCTTAACAAACTCCCTCTTCGCATCTAGTATCCTGAGAGAGAAGCTCGTAAGAGTCCCATCTAGATCGAAGACAACAGCATCAACGCCCATTCCATCTTATTCTCGGCTCGCCGCTCCTCAGCTAAAACCTTTACCCACATGGTTCTGAGACGATATCCGGAAGGTCTAAAGCAAGGCATTATATGTGAAGTTTGATGGCCGCCGCGATAATAGGCGTTGGGATGACGCGGTTTGGGAGAGATCTTGAGCACCAGCTCCCAGAGCTAGCCTTCAAGGCCATTGATGAGGCTTTGAAGGATGGTGGCATATCCAGAGAGGATATAGAATTCATCGCCTTCGGCAACGTCGGCGGATGGAGCGGCGAGTTCTTCCCACTCCCGATAGTATGCGAGTACGCTGGGCTTAATCCAAGGGGAGGGATGAGGGTTGAGGCGGCCTGTGCATCCGGGAGCGCGGCGCTCGCAGCGGCCTGCATGGCCGTTGAATCCGGCTACGCGGATATAGCCCTCGCAGTTGGGGCCGAGAGGATGAATGAGCTGGCGTCAACACCCGCCATAGTAGAGCTCCTCGGCAGGGGAGGAAACTTTTTCTGGGAATTCGAGACGTTTGGCCTTACATTCCCCGCATACTACGCCCTCTTCGCCAAGGCCTACATGGATGAATATGGCGCGACCGAGGAGGATCTCGCGAGGATCGCGGTTAAGAACCACTATTATGGCTCGATGAACCCGAAGGCTCAATTCCAGAAGAGGATAACGATCGAGGATGTTCTAAATTCTAGGTATGTGGCCTGGCCTCTTAAGCTCTATGACTGCTCGCCAATAACGGATGGCGCCGCCGCGGCCGTCGTGGCATCCGAGAAGATCGCCTCAAGGCTCACGGATACACCGGTCTGGGTGAAGTCTCAGGGGATAGCGACCGCGCCGGCAAACCTCACAATGAGAAAAGACCTCCTCTCGATAGAGAGCGTGGTTGAAGCGGCTAAGCAGGCATACAAGAAGGCCAGGATAGAGAATCCCGTGAAGTCCCTCGACCTCGCCCTCGTCCACGATTGCTTCACGATAGCGGAGATAATCGCCTACGAGGATCTCGGGTTCGCTAAAAGGGGAGAGGGATACCTGCTCGCGAGGGAAGAGCAGACATACATAGGAGGCCTAATCCCAGTCAACACCGATGGAGGGCTCAAGGCAAAGGGACACCCAATAGCCGCCTCAGGCCTAGCAATGATCTATGAGGCCGTCAAGCAGCTTCGACAAGAAGTAGACCGAGGAAGGCAAGCAACAATAAAACATGGCCAAGCCCTAGTACACAATGTTGGAGGGACAGGACATTTCGCCTACATCACAATACTATCCTTGGAGAAGCCCTGACAGATATGGAGATGTAAAAGGCCACACATAAAATTGATGAATTGAGGGAAACATGCGCTGAGGAGTGGGGGAAGCTGGCTAGAAGTCCATTGCGTTGTAGATCTCGGGTGGGAGGCCCGGGCAGTCCTTGTCTAAGTAGTACTTGCTGAGCTTTATTTGCGCCTCCAAGAGCTTCTTGAACTCGCTCATCGAGAGATATGTTGTCGGCCATAGCTGTTTAAGCCTCTCCTCGGGCAGCCCCTCAACCTCGACGGGGATTAAGACCTTTTCACCCCAGATCGGGTGGGGTTCATATTCTACCGCGCCGCGGGCTGCTTGGAGTATGAAGAGCTCCGTCTCCTCTATTGTCGGCGATGTTCCTCCGATAGGCTTCATCGTGCCGTCGGGCGCTAGCTTGAAGATCGGCTGCGGGATTTCAGCCTCCTCATCACCAAGCTTAGTCTTAACCCATTTATACTCTGCGATTATCCTGCCGGTCGTATTGAACTGGTAGACCTCGATCGGGTCTCCCTGCTCCATCCTCTTCCTCAGCATCTGGTAGAATCTAATGACATGCATAGTTGAGGGAATACCCATCGTGAAAGGCTTACAATACCTAGTTGAGAACACGACGCCATAAGCATCCCGGGACTGGGCCGGGTGGCCGACGGTCCTGCCATCGGCAAGGACCTTCGCGGCGAAGGCCGGGTCCGTTATCTTGACCCATGCATAATCCGTGAAGTAGCCGGGCGAGAGGAATATCGCCATGTTCATCGGGGCACTTGACTCGACATCGCCCCTAAAGTATCCGGTATCCTCGAGGAAGAAGACAGATCTAGCATTCTTATTGAACATGCCATAGTATTGGTAAAGCTTTCCGGCGAGAGATGGGTTACCATTCTCGTCGAACTCTGTGTTCTCGTGAAGTGCTCTCGGGGACATGGCGGCCCTCCATATAGCGACCTGGCTCTGATCAACGTCCTCAGTCTTCGTCCAAGAGCCGCGCTCAGAGCCGATAACCCTATCCTCGAATATCGCCACTATATCATCATTCTTAATCTCTTGGTCCTTGACATAGTCGAGCGGATTCACGCCGAACTTCCTCACATATATGTCGACATTCTCCTTATCCCAGATGTAGAAGCCGTGGGTCGATTTCCCAGAGCCCGTGAGCCCCCAGATGCAAAGGATTATCCTCTTCTCGCTCCCATCCTTCCTCTTCACCGTGAATTCCCTGAGGGCGGCGTGCTCTCCGATCCCACCCCTCTTATAAACGTGGAGTATCCAGTGCGCTAGGAACCCCTTCTTCACCTCGCCCTGATATGATGAGCAGGTGACTATCGTGAGGTCGTGGTTGGGGAATCTAAGGACCATGAGCATGCGACCTGTCTCGGGGTTCACCGGGTTGCCGAGGTAATGTGGTATGTCTATCAGCTCGACATCCGGCTCTTTCGAGGGGTCTCCCGGAAATGCTAACTGGCTCCACCTATATGCTATGTCTGGGAACTGTGGGTCGCAGTATAGCCTGCATCTTAGCTCGACCCTGCTACCGGGTTTCCCTAGAATTCCATCCACCTTAATTAGCGGGCCTTGAGCGAGGATGTGCTCGAGGACCCTTCGCATTAGGAACTTGTGCTCCCACTTTAGATCCTCATCCTTCTCTATTACCGCTGAGCCCGCCTCAGATCTATGCCAGATATTCGAGGCCCAGCCGAGGGCGCCATTCCTATACTGCGTCGCGTAGAGCTTGGCGCGCTCAAGCAGATCCGGCGGATTATCAAGATAGGGCTGAAGACCGCATCTCCGCTTAAGCTCCAAGATATCCCTGAATGCCTCCTTAAAGCCCTCAATAGTCATCTCCTCAACACTCGGGATCAGCGCTGATACCTCCGCCTCCATCTGCATGCCAAGCTACGGCATCAAAAATAGACAAAAATATAATCATTTAGGCGAAGACCCGTTAATCCGACGGATAAGGGCCCGAAGGTCCTCTTCAAGCCCGGCATAAAGGGCCTACTATTAAAGCGGAGGGCCTCGCATGCTTACGGGATGATGTTTAGGATGAGGTTGATGGCCAGCGCAGAGGCCATGGCTAGGAGGAGTGGCACCGGCAGGCCTGGGAGAATGCGCCTCCTCCTCAATAATAGCAGGGTTATGGAGTAGCCGACTAAGATCGAGAGTGTCGCCGCGATTGCTGGTGCTACCCCCATGTATTGGAGAATCGCTGAGACTGTTAAGGAGTAGAAGAATAGGTCGCCTAATCCTATAACTAGGTCATCAACCTCGACCGTTAATCCTTTCAGGGAGATTGCCTCCTCCTTGCTCAGGGTTGATAGGTGGCCCTTATAGACGGCGAATGCATCGTAGGCCGAGATCCCCAGTAGGAGGACTATAAATGTCCAGTATGGTATGCTCATGCCTATCGTCGCTCCAGCCCCTGACGCGATGTATGCTGCGGGTATTGATGCTACCAGCCCCTCACCCCTGAGCATGAGATATGTTATGAGGGATGCTGCGAGGGCGCCGGCTGGAAGCCAGAATCTTAGGAGAGTCCAGTCAAATACCATGGCAATGTTGATCAGGTAGATTACGGTTACGCCGAAGGAGATGAGCCAGATGAGTATCCCCGTGAGAACCTTGAATATGTTCCTCCGCCTCCTAGCGAGGTGGAGCATTACTAGGCTTGAGACCGTTATCAGCCCGAGGACTATGATCATGTTGAGGTATGGTGCTGGGGTCGAGAGGGCCTCCGTGGGAGGTGCTGTCGGCTCAGGCTCCTCAATCGGCGTTATAATCGGAGTGGGATAGCTCATCTCAACACCCCTAGAGAGTAGCGTGAGGAACCAGCTTAACACGAGTGATAGCCCAACCGGGAGAAACGCCCTCGCCGTCACCCTAACCTCGCGATCAACCGCTTCCGACAAGCATCAAACTCGAACCTCATCCTCGATAAAAACCTTCATGGAAAATGGTTTCCGCAACCGATTGCGGGGAAATTTTCTTAACCCGCGCAATCCACATAATTAATGGTCCACGAGATGAAGTATCGGTTGATGGACTTGCTAGCCTGCCCGATCTGCAGAAACTTCCCTCTAGAGCTTCATGTGTTCAGGACTCGGAAGATCGAGGTTGAGATAAATCCTGTGAGGTGCGAGATTTATTGCGGCTATGCATCTAGGATGCTTGACGAGCTGGGAGGCGAGCCGGCCTGCTCCGATTGCTGGCGGCTTGAGATAGTTGATGGGATATTATTTTGCGGCGGATGTGGCAGATGGTATCCCATAGAGGCTGAGATCCCGAGAATGCTCCCGGATAATCTGCGTGATCGCAACGAGGACCTGAGATTCCTCGCGACTTGGAGATCCCGTATTCCCGAGAAGGTTCTAAGGCAGGGTAAGCCATTCAGCCTTACAACGGGCTAGAATTGCCCCCTCTACCGGGAAGGAAATGTTTTTAATGTTCCGGTGATAACTCTAGCCTCGCGCAGGTGGTCTTGAATGAGCGAGGTATCTGAGGCTGTTGTCCTCATTGGGAGGAAGCCGACAATGAATTATGTTCTAGCGACGACAATGCCCCTCTCCGAGGGGAAGACGGTGGTTCTGAAGGCTCGTGGAAGAGCGATAAGCAAGGCCGTGGACGTGGCCCAAGTCGTTACAAGGAGGTTCGTGCAGGACGCCGAGATCCAGAGCGTCAGCATCGGGACCGAGGAGGGCAGAGTTGGCCAAGACGGTAGGCCGAGAAGCGTCAGCACCATCGAGATAAGGATCGCACCGAAGAAGGGCTCCGCAAAGAAGAAGTAAGGGGTTTCTCTCCCCCACCCCAAATTTTATCTCGCTTTAGTGGGCGGCCTAATATACTGGCTAAGCATCTCAACGCCGGAGCAGGGGATGTATAGAGTCGTGGATGAGGATTTTGTTAGGGAGAGCGTTAAGCCAAGGAGAGCTGATTCTCATAAGGGCGAGAATGGCGTGGTTCTAGTTATCGGTGGTGGCTGGATGTATCATGGTGCTCCATTTCTAGCAGCTATGGCCGCCATGAGATGCGGCGTCGACCTAGCGTATATTGCGGCTCCTGAGAAGATCGCGGCACCTATCAGAGCGCTCTCGCCAGCGGTGATAGTGATACCGCTAACGGACATGAAGCTTACGAGGGGCGCGGCAAGAAGGGCGCTGAAGGTGCTTCCTAAGGTTGATTCCATCGTGATAGGGCCTGGGCTTGAGGCTGGGAGCGAGCCCGGGATAGAGCTCGTGGCTAAGGAGGCGATCGCGGCTGGAAAGAGCTTGGTGCTGGATGCTGGAGCCCTTTATCCCGGGGTTCTCAAGCATGTTGGCGGCGGTAGGGTTGTATTAACACCTCATGCTGGGGAGTTTAAGCGGGTTTTCGGCGTGGAGGCTCCAAGCAGGCTCGAGGACCGGGTTAAAGCTGTCATGGAGCAGGCCGGGAAGAATAAGGTCACGATCCTATTGAAGGGCAGAGTTGACGTGATCTCGGATGGCGTGGATGTGGCCGTGAATGAGACCGGGACGCCTGCCATGACAACGGGTGGGACGGGCGACATATTATCCGGGATCGTGGCGGCATTTCTTGCATGGGGTGTCGAGCCATTCAGGGCCGCGGCCTCAGCAGCTTGGATAAATGGGAAGGCCGGTGAGCTGGCGGCAGAGAGGCTGGGCCTCCACATAATAGCGACGGATCTCCTTGAGGAGATCCCGCGGGTTATGAAGCAGTTTGACAGGGTGGTGGGCTAGAACTTGCTCGAGGAGGCTCTGACGCCGATCAGGATAGGTGTGGTAATGGCCGGCCTATTCTATGCCTCCTACAAGGATTGGGTCTCGAGAGAGGTTGATGA
The DNA here is from genome assembly GCA_964637915.1 of uncultured Nitrososphaeria archaeon. Lineage (GTDB taxonomy): Archaea > Thermoproteota > Nitrososphaeria_A > Caldarchaeales > Wolframiiraptoraceae > Wolframiiraptor. The sequence continues at coordinate 15,493 of CAZWXN010000007.1, forward strand.
CTGGATCTGGGTGATCTGCGGAGTGGCTAGCGTAATCTTAACCGGCTTAGACATGGCCTCGTGGTGGAGCCTTGATAGGCTTATTCAAGTCTTGATCTCGATAGCTCTTTCGGCTGGGCTTGCCTTCGCCTTCTACTTCTTCGGCTTTTACGGCGGCGCCGATGCCAAGGCGATAGCGATTATATCCATAGGCCTCCCAATCTATAGCCCGCCATTCAGGATGCATCCATTCACCGGGCTCGCATCTCTCTCGAATGGTCTCCTATTCTCGCTCCTCATACTTCCCATATTCCTCGCATGGAACCTGATAGCCCTAGCTAGGGGGGAGAGAATCTTCGAGGGATTCGAGCATGAGAAGGGGATGAGAAAGCTCGCGGCCATGCTCTTCGGGATAAGATCGAGAAATGCCAGGCGGAGGAGGTTCTGGTTCCCCCTCGAGACGGAGCGCGATGGGAGAAGATACTTCAACTTCAACATCCTCGGCCTAGAGCTTGAGGAGATCCAACGGGATGATTGCTGGATCACGCCGGGCCTGCCGCTACTCATCTCCATAACCGCGGGCTTCATCTTCTATGTCCTAGTGGGCGACGTTCTAGCCTTGATCCTCCAGCTAATACTATAGCTTGAACTTCCTGAAAGTCTCTAGGATCTCTTGATCAAGCGGCTTATGCTTGCGCCTCCTCCTAGCTCGCCCAGCAAGATATGGCCCGACTGCGGCGTATGCCCTCTCAGCCAGCTCATCCCCCTCACCCTCCTCATACCTGCGCCAGGCATGCGGGAAGTGCTTGTATCCGCCTGGGCTAGCCCACTCCACGTGGAAGCTCTCCAGCTCATCCGGTGTAACACAGATAGCCACTCTATCAACGGATCTATGAAGGCTGAGCGGCGCGGTGAAGACCCTCTGAACATCAATCTTATTCTCAACGATGACACCATCCTCGGGCTCTATCCTACAGGCAATATACTGGGTCACAGAGTATGCCACGTCAAGAGGGTTGATCCTCTGGACGAGGTCCAGGCTGAATGCCCTCGGATGAACATGGATGTGAGCGCCCCTCCCACTCCACTTGAAGAAGACCGACTTAACGATACCATGCTTCTCAAGCGCCTCCAAGATCTCCATGGCCTTCCTGACAACCTTCCTCCAATCACCATCCCGCGAGTCTATATCCCAAGTCGGCGAGGATCTTATGACGTTCTCCCGGCTCGCCAGGTCCTCTACCGAGACCAGCCTCCCATAAATATGCGCCGTTGCATAGAAGGCCCTAGGCCTCATTGAGGAAAACCTCTCCAAGATCCTGTCAATATCATCCTCGCATCTTATAGCTAGTGGCCTACCCCGGCTCCAATACCTGATCATGGGCCTTACTCCATCATCTCTCTCCTCACAGTGGATGGCAACCCATCTCCCAGCACAATACTCGGCGATTTCCTTCCTAACCTCGCCCCTCATGTAATGCTCTCTCACATGCTCCCAGTTCATAGGATCTCCTCCGCCTTCCGCTTCGCCTCGATTATCCTCCTCACCACGTCCGGCGGGAGCTTGTAGTCTTCCACCCTTCTCTCAACCCTTCCCAAGACCACGAGGCCGACGCCGCGCCTTATATCGATCTCATGCATGTATCTGCTATGATTCGTCTGCCTCATCTTCTCGATTATCACGAATCTCTTCAGCTCCCCGCCCCTCAGCGCTCTCCTAAACCTGATTATGCCGTCTGCTATATGCTCTATACCCCATCCAAAGCTCTCGGCTGTCGTTATAGCATACTGGCTCACAGCGAGGATCGTGAAGTTCCACTTTGATAAGACCTTCTTAAGGTAGTAGCTATACCTTCTCGCCATCGCGGGCCTATCAAGCCAGAAGGCTGAGAGTGAGTCTATTGCGATCCTGGCCCTCCCATATCCCAGCTCCTTCTTCGCCTCAATTATCTTCTCGACAAGAGCCTCCATGTCAAGGGACTTCAGGCTCCACCTATCCTCCCTCCCCATCAGCGCGTCAACTATTATCAGTTTACCATCCTCCATCGCCTTTTCGAAGTCCATCCCGAACTGCGAGGCCTGCTTCACAATCGACTCCCTACTCTCCTCAGTCGTTATGTAAATGCACTTATCACCATCAAGTATCCCCTGATTTATAAAATGGATTGAGAAGATGGTCTTGCCGCATCCCGGCTCGCCGGTTACAGCCACCAAGAACCCCTCAGGTATCCCTCCCTCGATAAGATCGTCGATCCCCTTAACGCCAGTCCTAAGCCTGCTCACCTCTGATGGCAACCCGGTGTAATAAGGTCTAAAGCCCGAGATTAAGCTATCACGTGGATCCCAAGCCCGAGGAGGTCGTGCGCCGGCTCCAGTAGCCCTTTGGCCAAAAATAGGCATCGCTCGGAATACTTAAATCATGTCATTTCCATGATATGACGGTCAAAGGAGGCTGAAGAGTGAATAACAGGTTCTTATCGCATATTGCGATAGTAATTCTAGTGTTAGGCGTCTTGTCAATTGGCTTGGCCCAGCAGATTACCATGATCACGACGACGACCGTTATAACCTATCCCCCATCAACGGCGACAGAAATATCGGTGGTGCCCGGGACGACGGGCGTTACCACGATAGTCCATGGCGGCTACAGGCTCATCTACATCGAAATGAGGCCGGATCAGGAATGCATAATGATCATTAGAGGCGAGCCCGTCACGGAGATCACAATCCCAGGGACAACCATTCCGGGAATAACGACGACATATGTTATCCCAGCGGCGACATATGAGACGACGATTACACAGGTCGAGGGAGGAACGACCGAGACTAGGACGGGGTTAGAGGATATCGAGGTCTTAACCACGATAGAGATGGAGCCAATCAGCACTGTCATCAGCATGCCGGTCCTCGTCTATGGGGAGATAATGGAATACTGCAAGGCCATAACCGTCACAGAGATAAACAAGTTCGAGGCAAGCGAGCCGATGACGATCTATATTGCGTTACCTGGATATACCGCGGGCGGAATGACCGTGACATTTCCGGAGCCCCCCATCGCGGGCCCCATAACTGCTACGAGGACGACGATCATACCCGGCGAAGCCTACACCACGACATATGAGGAAGTGGGGCAGACGATTGTGACGACGATATGCGATCCTGGCATGACGATGACAAAGACGATCACTATCCCGGGGAGCACCGTGACAAAGGTCATCACGATAGAGTCCACGGTGAGCGGCCCATTGACGAAGACGGAGAAAGAGACTCTAACACAGTCCACTAGGCCACCTAGCACAATCACGTCCACAGAGAGTCAAACCACCGCGGCCGCTGCAGGGCTTGAGATAATCCCATTCATGCTCATCATAATCATCGCCGCAGTCATAGTAATCGCGGTAATTATCATAGCGATCTGGCGCGCTAGAACGTCGTAATCAGCTCTCGCTTGAGAGCCTGAAACCTCTATTTTTCTCATATGCTATGTGAGGGAAGGTTAGCTAATCTTCCATGATTCTTCTCAGCTCGCTAATAGCGGCGTCGTACCCGGAGCCTGCTGCTATTCCTGCTAGGTATCCTGCTGCCGAGACGGCGTCAAACCCATTGACCCCTCTTGCGAGGAGCACTAGCGTCGCGGCGATCAGGGTGTTTAAGCCTTGGTCATTAAGCGGCCTACCAGCCCAGCCTAGCCTCCACTTGGAATCCCCGAGCAGTAGATCCGAGCTTCTTCCCATGATGTAGACTATGTTCTCGAGCTCCGAGGCCTTCCTAGAATAGACCTCGTATCTCCTGCGCAGCTCCATGTTCATGTTTATCCCGAGCCGGGATGCCTCATCCTCGCCGATTATCGAGATGAGCCTCGGGCTGAGCGCTACCCCAAGCACTATGGCCCAAGAGTAGCCCCCAAGATCCTTGAGCAGATCAATCCTCCTGCCGGCATAAACCACGCGGCCCCCGCGCGCCTCGCCGGTTTTAGGCTCGGCCCCCAGCATGCCCATCAGCCTTATCACCTCGTCGGGCAGCGGCTCGAGCAGAACTATCTCCCCCACATGATCCCTCATCATTCTTAGGGCTTGCCTAAGGTTTCCGGGCCCCATCACTATCTCCGCCTCCGGTGGTATCCCGATAGGCGCGATAATCAGCTCACCGCAATGGTCTGCGGCCGCCGGCAGGCCTAGCTTCGGCCTATGAAACGTCACGGTCACGTCGGCGTTGACACACACGTCCTCAGCCTCACCGGTATCAGGGTTCAGGCCCGATGGTATATCCACCGCAACCTTAAGTGCTTTCGAGGAGTTTATGAGCTGTATCGCCGATCTCCAGGGCTCGGCAATCCGCCCCCTAACACCAGTGCCGAATATTGCGTCGACAACAACCTCGGATCCCTCAATCACGTGCCTAACCCTTTCCAAGTCCTCCATGCCTCGAACGATGAAGAGCTTTATCGACTCGCGCATGGCCTTAACAGCCTCGAAGTTCGTCCTAGCCTCCAAGGTCCTGATCCTATCGGGATCCCCGATGAGAATTACCGTAACATCTGCCCCGAGGCAAGCGAGATGCCTCGCAGCAGCGAAACCATCGCCCCCATTATTGCCGGTCCCGCATACTACTGTGATCTTCACGCCAGCAGCCCCTCCAAGCCACTGGTAGACCACCCTCGCAACCCAGGCACCAGCATTCTCCATCAGCAATATTCTCGGGACCCCAAGCCACTCCGCATTCTCATCGATCGCAGCCATCTCGGAGGATGATATTCCACCCCAGCCGCTCAACACTACCGCACCGAGATTATGGGGCTAAGCGCATGATCTAAAGTTTATTGTCATTTATGGTCAGCTTGATGGCTGCGCTGGCGGAGCCTCTTCCGGGATCGTGAAGAACGCGATTATCGAGAAGATCGTCGCGAGAAGGCCGATCACGAGGACTATGAGAATGGACCAGAAGATCGTGAGGAGGAGCGGCAGGATCGCGCCATAAGGGGGTCCAAAGAGTATTGATGAGAGCACGCCAGGGCCGGCTGAGATTATCATGAATATCGCGAGTGGGATAACGACCACTATTGCTATCGCCAAGATTATCCTCATCCATCCAGCGATCTTGAACCACCTGTTGTCGAAGATTTTCCCAGCTCTGAAGTGGGCGATTGTATCTAGTATGAAGACCGCTATCGCGAAGCCGACTAGCACGAGACCAGCTACAACCACGCCTAATAACCGGGCGAAAAGTTGGCCGAAGGCCTCATCATCCTCCAAGGCATAGTCATAGTCTCTGTTGTGATTGCCATTGTGCCGACAAATGTCACGGGTAGGAAGTTTAGGATCGGCAGATAGTAAGCGCTATAGCGAGGACACATGTTGTGAGCATTAACACTCCTAAGATCGTGAATACCCTCTCCCGCGTATCCTTGCTCGCGAGTATCTAGGCCACTGCGACGAATATCGAGGAGATGAAACCAGCATATGGAATAAACTCGAGGATGTATCCTATCCCGCCCAGCCACCTATAGGCTCTAGCCAAGAATGCCCAAACTAATATGCGGCAAATATGTTTTCAGTTTCGAGATCCACGCCTTATGCCCGTAAACCCGAATGCAGATTCAAGTAGTGCCTTGAACGCTGCCCAGAACCCATTCCTCCTGCCATTCTCGAGCACCTTCTCCCAATCCACTCTCAGCAATATCACGGTTATCGCTGCCATGGCGACGATGGCTAATATCGTTATTAGAGGGCCATTACCCTCTCCCAAGAAGAATGTGGCGAGATCGAAGTAAAATCTTCCAGCATATGCGACAATCCATGAGAGGACTATCTTGCCGAGCATATTAGCGATCATGAACTTCGTTATACTCAGTCCGGTGAGCCCGACGGGGATATAGACTATATCGTCTGGGAGGGGTGTGAGCGCGAAAAGGAACACCGCAAGCATCTCGTATTTCGCGATAGCTCTTCCGAGGGCTGTGGTCTTCCTCCTTCTCTCCTCGCTGAGGAGCTTCCTCCCGAACCTGCCGAGTAGATATGATGTAATCTTCCCCAGGGAGCCTCCAACGCCCGCGGCGATCCCGAGGAGAAACGGATCCAATGTCCTAGCCATGAGAACTATAGGTATCAGGTATGGGACCGGGAGGAATGGGACTAGGCTGCCTACGAACGATATGAGTAGCGCGCCAAGGTAGCCATGAGCTCGTAATATGCGGAGAAACTCAAAGACTATGTGAAAGTCGCTCATCCCCGCATCGCCATCTCCTAGTAAAAGCGTCCTTATGATGATTTTATCTTTCCTCTCCTAGGGCCGCCTCCCCACCGCCCTCTGGATAACCTTTATCATCTCACTTGGTATGCCATGTTGCTTAATCCCGCGATGCATGGCTGAGAGGTATTCCTTGGAGGGCTGGACAAACCCGTCTTTTGGGTTTGCGGCGACGTGGGTTATTGCCTTGACCTCGCCAATGCCCTCAACCTCAATCAAAACCATTCTCCTGCTGGCCCTCAATGGGACTCCCTCGAAAGCATCAAGCTTCGCAAGTTGATCAAATGTTATCTTATATGCGACGCCGATTATCCTCGCGCCCTCACTCTCCCTAAGATTCGCGATGCCGCCCCTCCAAGCTGGAGAATAAGCGTTGAAAACTATCTCGAAGCCCCTCAGGGTAGCGCGCCTCACATCAAGCCAGTCGCCAATACACTTCCTCATGAGAGACTTATCCATCGACCACCCATAAGCGAAATACCATAGCTCAGCCATCCATAGATATGTTGGCGAGCCATGATATATCTCTGCGGCTCCTAGCATTCTCGAGCCCTAGCCTAGGCAGCGTCTTATCCTAGCCGCGTCTATAAGTCTTCTTCTAGCCTCCTCATGCTCCTGCTCAAGAAGGGCGGCCAAGAAGTCGTTTACAGCGTTCTCATACCTCCTCTGGGTCAGCGTCCTAGGCCCGGCCTTTATACCAAGCTTCTCCTCGACGACGCTCAAGTCCATGATTATCTCCCCTATGCCGTTGCGCAACTCCTCCACACTCATGCCAGCCAGCCCGGCCAGCTGATCACACATCTCGGCCAGCATGTTGATGTTGCTCCATGAGAGGAATCCAGCCGCGACAGCCAAGTCATGCTCTAAGTTGCGGTAATTCTCCCTCAAGGCGTCCCATTCCTCCTCACTCAAGTCGAGAAGCGCCTTGAAACCTATGAACTCCGGGGGTATCCCGAGAGTATAGAGTGCAGCCGCGAAGGGTATAGCCCTTGGAAGTGATACTCTTCCAACGCTGCGGCTATAGCCGAAGAGGCCTATGTGGAGCTTTCTAGCCCTCCTCGGCGGAACATATCTGGCCACATAGTTTATGAGGGGTGCAAGGGATTCGATCGTCCTCTGATACCCCCTAGAAAACTTGGCCAAGGCCCTCCTCAACAACTCCTCCTCATGAGGCTCAATCAGCCTAGGCTCGCCGCATGGAAGCCTCTCATTCAAGATGCGGATAGATTCTTTCACGAGCTCGATGGAATAGTCGTATTTCATGGCGGATTGTATCGTGACCGTGTGAACGCCCCTATACTCATCTAGGAAGTTATGGATGTTATCTGGGTTTAGGTGGCCCCTAAACGGCATGGTCCCGGCGCCGATTATCGGGTAGATCTCGACGCCTGTATCCTCCTCAATTTTCCTCAGCCTCGATAATGCTAGCTTACATAAGATCACGGCGCATGCGAGCCCATAGTTTAACGCGGGATCAGATCGCGCCAGAAACACCCGGATATACTTCGGCCTGACCATTGAAATATAGGGCTTGATTATGCAATCGACGTTGAGCATGCTCTCCATGTCCTCGATGAGGGGGATAACCTCGATGGACTTTGGCTTGAACTCGCCAACCCAATCCGAGACCCTAGCATCTCCGCATATCCTGATGTCCCCGATGCCCGCTATAGCCTCCTCATAGAAGCCCTTAAGCTTCAGCAGATCCTCGGTGCATGTCGTCAGGGGTAGGATGACCTCGAAGAAAGGCGCCACCTCCCTTCCATAGAATGTGGAGGCGATATCATACGCTACTGGGATATTCACCAGCGACTCGAATAGAATCTTCCTCTCAACGGATTCTATGTTTGGGTTTGGGACGCGGTATGTCAAGAATATGTCCTCGCCTATGACATGCTCCTTGAAGAAGTCGCCATACTTGCTCAGCAGCTTCCTGATAACGCGGGTATCCACATCCTTTCCCTCGGCATCCCACATGACCTCCATGCATCCAAGCTGGCTATATGCGAAGTAGGCCTCATGAACCTCATCCTCGCCTTGGATAACCTCGCCGCTAACCCAGCTCGGCAACGAGACATTGTCAGGATGCTGAGTAGACATTGTTCTAGGGATCTTCCTAGAAACCATTTCCAAGCAACCGGCTCCGGGAATAATATAAACGTGAAAAAATGTTTGGGGATCGGGGGTTGACACGGGCTTAGCCGCGCATTAGCACCTCGACGCCTGGCATTTTGCCTCCGGATAGGTAATGTATTAGGGCCCCGCCCGCGAGGCTGACGTATGAGAAGTCCTCCACTTTAAGTCCGACGAGGCTTATCGCTGTCGATGAATCGCCTCCACCAATTAGCGTGAAGGCCTTTGAGCTCGCTAGAGCCCTATATATCTCCGCGGTCCCCCTCCTAAAGTTCTCATGCTCATATGCTCCCGCAGGCCCCTTAACTATTATGGCATCATCCTTGCCCGCCGACCTGATTATATCCGCGTACATGGATGCGGTCTCGCTGCCTATATCCATTATCGGGCCTGGGGCTGGTAGCTTCTCAACCCTTATCTCCTCGCGCCCTCCATCGCGCTCATAGGCTACATCGACGGGCTTCTTCAACCGGTCTCCAAGCCTGGCCGCCAGATCCTTGACCTTGCCTATGAGAGGTTCAAAGCCCTTCTTCCTGATATATGCCATGCTGGGCTCCCCGAGATCTCTTCCCTCAGCGGCTAGGAAGAGCTGGCCGAGAATGCCAGCGGAGAGAAGCATCTTGATCTCTGGCCTGCCCCTATTCAGAAGCGCCTCGACAACCTTTATGCAGTCATCGGGCTTGTTCCCCCCCATGAAGAGGATTATGCTGCTCCGCTTTTCGAGGATCTCATTGAGGGCCTTGAGTTCCCTCTCCATGACCCTGCCGGCCACGACCGGGAGGACCGCGGCAAACCCGACTATCGAGGCATGCGCCCTATGAGCCGCCGAGAAAGCATCGAGAACAAATAAGTCCGCGAGCTTAGACAGCCTTGAGACCAGCAAGCCCTTGGCATGCTCCTCAGGGCTTGCCTCCTTAGTCTCCTCATCGAGAATCCTGACATTCTCGAGGAGCAATATCTCGCCGCTCCTAAGGTGCTTGATCGCCTGCTCCGCCATCTCCCCCACTAGATCCGGGACATATTTCACGGGCTTGCCAACATGCTTTGAGAGGAGCTCTGCATGCTGCTCCAAGGGGAGAAAGTCCGGGTCACCCTTCCTCCCCTGATGAGCTAGAACAACGACCTTGGCACCCTTATCCGACAGCTCCCTAATAGTCTCCGCATGTGCCTGAATCCTCTCATTATCCTGAATCCTCCAAGTCTGCGGATCTATCGGGGAGTTCAGATCAACTCTCGCAATCACGGTCTTGTCACGAACATCTACGTCATCCAAGGTCTTGAAAGCTGGGCACACCCCTGATCACCGGGGAAATATTACCTCTAGGAGAGTTAAAAACCATTAGCCTCTTGTTGATCATGTAGTGTGGAAGGCTTTTTCAACCCGAGGGGAAACATTATGGCTATGGAGTTTAGGAGGCTTGGAAGGACCGATGTCTATGTCCCTGCTCTAGGGCTTGGGACTTGGGAGATAGGTGGGAGGGATTACCCGGATTACTCAAGAGACGAGGAGGCAATAGAGATAATCAAGTATGCGGTCAGGAAGGGCTTAAAGCTCATCGATACAGCCGAGATGTATGGCGCCGGTCACTCTGAGGAGCTTGTAGGAGAGGCGATCAGGGAGTTCCCGAGGGAGGAGGTCTTCATAGCGACGAAAGTATGGCCCTATAATCTGAGGTTCAAAGACGTGCTCGAGGCTCTTGACAGGAGCCTTGAGAGGCTGAGGGTAAACTATGTCGACCTATACCAGATACATTTCCCAAACCCATTCATACCATTGAGGGAGACTATGAAGGCGATGGAGAAGCTGGTCGATGAAGGCAGGGTCAGGTTTATTGGTGTTAGCAACTTCAACGTTAAGGAATTGGAGGAGGCGATGAGCTATCTCTCAAAATACGATATAGTCTCGAATCAGGTTCTCTACAATCCCTTGGATAGGCTCATTGAGGAGGAGATACTGCCCTTCTGCAGGAAAAATGGCATAACGATCATAGCATATAGGCCTCTTGGGAAGGGCGCGCTATTGAAGAGCTCTTATAAAAGCGTCTTAGAGGAGCTTGGAAGAAGATATGGCAGGACGCCGGCGCAGATACTGATAAACTGGGTTATACGACATGATAATGTCATAGCGGTAGCGAAGACTATGAGGAAGGATCACTTGGATGAGCTCCTCGGGGGCATGGGCTGGAAAATGGATCCGGAAGATTATGAAAAGCTGCCGGAGCTCCTATCCCGAGCCAGTAGATTGTAGGGAAAAAATTAGATTGTTGGAAGGGGTGCTTAGAGCTGCTTATTGATTAGGAGGATTATGTCTACGAGCCTGTTGCTGTAGCCCCACTCGTTATCATACCATCCTAAGACCTTGACTATGTCGCTCCTATCCCCGAGGACCATTATATTCTGTCCATCGATGATACATGATGCTGGGTTTCCGATGATGTCGACCGAAACTATTGGGTCCTCCGTGTACTCGAGTATGCCCTTCATCCTGCCCTCAGCGGCCCTCTTATAGGCGTTCTTTACCTCTTCAACAGTCACCTCGCGCTCGAGTAGTGCCACTAGGTCTGTTATTGAGCCGTCTGGAACTGGGACTCGCAATGCTATGCCGTGGAGCTTCCCCTTAACCTCGGGAATCACTAGATGGAGCGCCTTTGCAGCGCCAGTCGTCGTCGGGATTATGGAGAGGGCTGCGGCCCTAGCTCTCCGAAGATCCTCATGGAATAGGTCGAGGACTCTTTGGTCATTCGTGTAGGCGTGGACTGTTGTCATGAACCCCTTCTTTATCCCGAAGTTATCCAGCAGGACCTTGACCATGGGCGCGAGGCAGTTCGTCGTGCATGATGCTCCTGAGATGACGTGATGCTTCTTCACATCCAACATCTCATCGTTTACGCCCGGCACTATTGTTACATCCGCGTTCTTTGATGGCGCCGAGACCAAGACCTTCTTCACGCCATCTCTGAGGTGGAGGGCTGCCTTCTCCCTATCAGTGAATCTCCCAGTAGCCTCGACCACGAGATCAACCTCAGCTTTATCCCATGGGATCTTCGCGGGATCCGGCTCATGGAATCCCAAGAGTTCTCTGCCATCCACTACTATACCCTTCTCCGTCGCCCCAATCCTCCTATCCCACTTCTTATGGACGGAGTCGTATTTCAGCAGGAAGGCGGTTGTCCTGTTATCGGCGATCTCGTTGAAGGCCACGATCTCGAAGCTCTTGCCATGCTCCGGATGCTGGAGGGCTGCCCGCGCAAACAGCCGCCCAATCCTACCCATACCATTAATGCCAACCCTTAACATGTCTTAAACACCCGCAGTTACAATATTCTTCCGGAGCCTATTAACCATATCCTTATTAATCTTGGCACCATGTAGTCATAGGGAATGCTTTTAGGAGAGGAGCTTTGCATAAACGTTATATGTAAATGGTTTCACTTATTCTAGCGAAATGAGAAAACATCGAACTTCAATAGAATTTCCGGAGGATCTTTGGAGACAGCTTAGCAGCAGAATACCTGCTAGGCGGCGGACATCCTTCATAATTGAGGCTGTCCGGGAGAAGCTCATCCGCGAGTCCATGAAATGCCTGATTCTATGTGGGGGCCTTGGAGTGGGTATGGGGCCTTTAAGTAAGAGCATCCCGAAGGCGATGATGCCTGTCGGCTACAAGCCCCTACTAGAGCACATAATATGTAAGCTCAGGGACCAGGGCTTCAACTATTTCATCCTAGCGGTCAGCCACCTTAGCGAGCACATCATAAGATATTTTGGGGATGGCAGCCCGCTCGGTGTCAGGATAGATTATTCCGTGGAGAAGATACCTCTCGGGACCGCTGGAGCCATCAAGAATGCGGAGAACAAGCTTAATGGCAGGTTCTTAGTAGTCTATGGGGATATACTGTTTGATGGGCTGAATGTCGGGAGCCTCCTGAGATTTCATGAGGAGAAGAACGCTATCGCTACAATGGCGCTGGCCAAGGTGGAGGATGCCAGTAGATTCGGCCTAGTATCGCTAGATGAGGATGGCAGGGTTATAGCCTTCCGAGAGAAGCCGAAGCAGCCTGTCCCAGGTCTCGTTAACGCCGGGATATACGTCTTTGAACCGGAGATCCTAGAATATGTCCCAGCATTAACATACTGTTCGCTAGAGGAGCATATATTCCCCGCGCTCATAGAGAGGGGGAGGCTCTACGCTTATCCATACAACGGCTATTGGGTTGATATAGGGTCTCCGGAGGACTATGAGCAGGCTTGGAAGGACTACTTCACGGGGGTCCTAGGCTAATTACCTGTTTTTGAGTAGTTACTCAAAACTTATTAGTCTAGCCAGAGCCCCCGTAAACGATGAATGTGAGGGCGATTAAGCTGGTGGCATCAGCTAGCTGCTTGGCGAGCCTAGCCGCGCTCCTAGCAGCCCTACCCTTATCATTCCCCTACCCAGTAATCCCCTATCTAAGATTCGACTTGGCCGAGATACCTGTCTTCCTCGCTTTACTGCTTCTCGGTCCATGGGCTGGCATGCTCTCCTCCATCGTCTACTGGCTTATCCTGCTTCTTGTCGGATCTTTTAGCCCGCTAGGCCCCACCATGAAGTTCGCCGCGGTGCTCTCGACGCTGATTGGCCTCTGGGCAGGCTTCAGGATAAGAGCCTCGCCGAGAACAGGCCTCCTCATAGGTGGGGTTCTCGGATGCGCGATCAGGGTGGCCGTGATGAGCGCCTTCAACTACATCGTGCTAGTCTACGTGTTTCCCGGGTTCCTAGAGTTTGCCGCCGCGAGCATCTCAGCCTTCCTCGGCTTGGAGATTTCAGACACTCTCGCCGCTCTAACAATGACCATAATATTCACGGCATTCTTCAACATTCTTCACGTTCCATTAAGCATAGCCCCAGCATATCTCGTGGTTAAATCGCTAATAAGGTCTGGTTGGAGGATTGAAGTGAGTGAGCTCTGGTATGCTAGGCTGGTTAAGGCTGCTTCGAGGCAACCTCCTCAGCGATCCTGAATGCCGTCTTCTTAAGCTCCTCGCTTATCCTATTCTCCTGGACGGCCTTCTCCAGCTCATCAGCATCAATAATCTCGGGGCCTGAGCCCGGCTTAACAACTACATCAAGCTCGAGGTCGAAGTAGTGTATATGGTCTGGATATATGGAGACTGGTGTCGAGATGTTATAGTAGCAGCCCTTGAGGGTGCCCGAGATGCTGTAGTAGCTGGTCTTCATCCATGGCCGAAACATGGAAGCCTCCGTTATCGCGTAGTCTCCCGGGCACTTCTCAACCCCAAGCCCATCATAGACTCCAAACCCCATTATCCTCCTCATCAACCTGATCGATCCATCTATCTTCCCGACAACCTTCCCGCGGCCGAGGATGATCCTCCTCCCATCGGGCTTCACGTGAATTATCTTTACCATAGACCCGATTCTAGGCGAGATGCCTAGGACTTGCTCACGAAAGTTTTTGGACATCTCCTCAGCCGGGACAACCCCCCTCTCAACAAGATCCTCAGCTATGGTTACCATGCTGGATAATCCCTCACCACCAGCCCTACAATAATGATGATATGGGACTGTATACGCGACCATCGACCTCAGCTCATCCAACTTGAGCTTCGCATCATTCGGGAAGCCTATCCTCACGCCTAGCAGGCCGCCCAGATCCTTAACCCTTAGAACTATTAGGTCGGCAAAACTCCTTCGCAGCACATTGATCACGGACTCCACGACATCTGAGGAACCCCTTATATCAACACAGTTTCGATCCGATGTCGAGTCAACAATTTCGGCATCCGGTGTATTTCGCGATGATATGCCGAACCTCTCCGACTGGGATTTCGTGGGCCTTGTTATCGTGAAGCCATTGGAGAGGAGGAGCTGAATAAGGGCTGTCGAATATATCCCCCGTATCATGAGCTTCATGGCGCGCATCATCCCAATTATTTAGGGTCGGAGCCTGTTCTCTGAGACATGGATCGCATGATCATGTAATGGTTTTCGGCGGCTGTGGCAACCTCTTGATTATGCTCTTTATCGAGTCCGGCCATTCATCGAAATCGAATCCATGTCTTGCTAGGAATCCGGTGGCCCACCTGCTTATCCCATGACCGACGCAGCCAGTCCAGATCTCCCGACCCCTAGCCTCCTTTATCCTAAAGTTCTTCACGTAGAAGTCTCTGTGAACGCTAGCCGCTGTTATCTCGAGCCACTCAGCCTCCTCTCTCGAGCCACGATATGGCAGATAAACCTCAACATCGAGCGTCGGTATCCTGTCTATATGCGAGATGTCTATTAGCCTCTTTGATGCCTCTTGAGGTGAGAGGTAGAATGGAGCTCCCGCAACCAGTCTCCACTCCATGTCCAGATTCTTCTCAAGAACCTCTATCGTCAAGTCGGTCACCTTATTTCTCAATTCTATCACCTGATCCGGTGCTCCGAGAAAGACCATCTCCATCCTGAGGAATTCATTCGTCCTCACTAGGCCCTCAACGCCCCCGGCCTCATTCCTCCAAGTCCATCCGCCCATGACCTCGTAAGCCTTAACCGGTAGATCCTCGAGCCTGACAATCTCCCCGCTAAAGAACTGGTAGAATGCCGTGCACTGGATCGCCTCCATAATATACTCGGGCTTGCCGAGAATATTCTTCAGCAGATCCGTCCGAAGCTCCCTCCTCAGCTTAAACTCCCTCTTAAACTCATCAAAGGCAGATGGATCCCTCGGCGGAACACATACATAGAAGACCCCATCGGGTAGATGCTCTATATAGGTCGTGAGCTTCTTGTAGATCTCCATCGGCACAAGCCTCGGGAACATCCATTCCTCGAATCCGAGGGGCTTCGCTATCCTATCTATAAGCAGCTGGATTATCGCTCTTACGAGGGCTGCCATTGGGGGCATGTAGATCCACTGGCCCCTGCCAGGATACCTCTTCACCCACCCCCTTCTCTCCGCCTCAACCGCGACATCCATCTCTAGCTTATGCGGCTTCTCGGCACCTTTCCTTAGAACAGTCCCGAATGGCGCAAGCTTCTCCCCCTCGACACGGGCCTCCTCAACCCTGACAAGCTTAATCGCCCTATCCACAACCCTATCCCTAAGATCATGCTCCGTCAGGTTGTGGAAGGAGAGGATCAAGTCCCCATTCGACTCGCTCACCTCCGCTATTTCTTCTAAGAGCTCTTCTGCCCTCTGCCTCCCCACATGGCCGCCGCTGATCCTCACCTCCAAGCTCTCCACCAAGACACGCCTAACACCAATCCTCTTAGACCCGACCTTCTGGGCTAGGATGTTCTTCAGCCTGAGAAGGGCATCATGTGCTCTAAGACTTCTCCCAGATCTAATCAAGACCCTGAGCACATTTCCCTCAACACTCCAATCCATCAACTCAGCAGTCTCCTCACCATACTTCTCCGCGCCCCTCCTGAGGAATTCCCCGAGCTCATCAAGCGCCTCCCTTATCTCCTGCATAGCGCCGCTCGCATCCGAGCTTAGCTCAATCCTGCCCGAGAGCTGAAATCTAAGATTCATCTGAGCTCCGTTACTCCCCCAACTAACAACAATATCAATATTCGCCCAGTGCCCCCTCAGCGATTTTCAGGGTATAACGGGCGGCTCGCCGGCCCGTGGGAAAAATCAAAGCTTAATTACGTCCCGAGGGCATCTCTCCATTCGAGGGAGTGGCATGTCCTTCAGGATGAGGTTGCCGAGCGCTGACTACTTCTCAGACCTACTCAAGGCTATAAACGCTGTCGCTGATGAGGGGACATTCAAGGTAACGGCTGACGGGATGAGGCTCGTCGCCATGGATCCAGCCCACATATCCCTCGTCGACTTCGAGCTCTCGAGCTCGGCGGCCGAGGAGTATGAGTGTAGCGGCGAGCTACAGATTACCGTGAACATCTCCGAGCTCCTAAAGCTATTAAAACATGTTAAGAGCGGCGAGAGCCTAACCCTCTCATATAGCGAGGGCGAGAGGAAGCTCGAGCTAATAATCATAGATGCAACCGGCTCCAAGCAGAGGATCTTCACATTCAACACGCTTGAGACTGTTGAGGCTAGAAGCGTTACCCCCAAGCTCACATTCGACGCGAAGGCTAGGATAAGCTCAGCAGCGGTGAAGGATGCCATAAGGGATTGCAAGGCTCTCAGCGACTACATGAAAATCACGATAAGCCCGGATGAGGTCGTCCTCTCCGCGAAGGGGGAGCTCGGAGGAGCTCAGATAAGATTCTCGAGACATGGGGCCGCAATATACGAAATAGTGACGGATAAGGAGGTCTGGGCCCACTTCAGCATAAACTATCTTGAGAAGATCGTGAAGGCTGGATCAGCGCTCAGCGACGAAATGGTCATGGAGTTAACCACGAATAAGCCGATAAAGCTCGGCTTCCCAATACCATCCGGCAGGCTAGAATACCTCATAGCCCCGAGAATCGAGGGAACATAAAGCAGCAAGCCTCAACTATACAAGCTCTAAGACCTATAAACAGGCCATGGTTAACCCTAAATACAGATAGCATTCTCTTTCAATCGCTGGGGCCGTGGTCTAGCTTGGCTATGATTCGCGGCTCGGGCCCGCGAGGTCCTGGGTTCAATCGGCCTTCCCGGCCGAGGGGGCCGGAACAGATCCCAGCGGCCCCACATCCATCCTCAAAATCTCTCGAAGCATGGAATGGTTTAATTACAAGGTCATATGTCGAGATAGAGACTGGATGTCGGAGGTCATTCCATCGGATGGTTTGAGTGATGAGGAGCTTAGGAGGATTCTATCCGAGGCTAGGAGGATAGCTGTTGTTGGTTTCTCACGCGATCCCTCGAAGCCGTCGCATTTTGTCCCAAAGTTCCTTATGAGGCAAGGCTATGAGGTTATCCCAGTAAACCCGAATGTCGAGAGCATTCTTAGCCTAAAGGCGTATAGGTCTCTGCTAGAGATCGAGATTCCCGTTGATGTGGTGGATGTCTTCAGGCCCTCGAGCGATATTCCGCGGGTCGCGGAGCACGCCCTCTTAATGAGGTTTAAGCCCAAGGTTTTCTGGATGCAGGAGGGGATTTACAATCGCAAGGCGGCCGAGATGCTTAGGAGGAGTAACATGATCGTCGTGTGGAATAGGTGTATCATGAAAGAGCATAACAGGCTCTTCGGGACGAAGCCACTGATACCGATGGGCAGGCTTAAGTGATCTTCAAAACCTGATCGAGTATCTCTGAGAGCTTCTCTACGAACTTGGTTTCTAGGAGCTTCTTCGGGTTGCCAAGCGCCCCCTCAACCATTGGGTCGAATGGTATTGATCCCAGGAACCTGGCGCCGATCCTCTCCACCTCGCCCTTCACGGAGATTGATGCATCCGTGAGCATGTTCTCGATGACGCCTATCACTGGTGCTCGGACACCTCTAAGCAAGGCTAGGAGCTTTCTCACGGTTTCTAAAGAGAGCCTAGAGGGCGTGGTAACCACGAGAAACATCAGCCCCCTGATTAGCTTGAGCAGGTCTAGGAGCGTGTCCCCGAGGCCCGGCGGAGTATCCACTATAAGATAGTCTAAGTTACCCCATCTGGTTAGGGCCAGCACCTCGATGAATGCGTTTGTCGCATCTCCGCCCCTAAGCGGCATCACCTCCTCACCCGAGAAGAATGTTATCGACATATACTTGACGCCATGAATCTCGGGTGGTATCATGCCTTTATCCTCGATTGGATGGGCGGCGCTCACCCCTAGTATTACGCTACTGGAGGGGTTTGTGAAGTCTAGGTCGAGTAGCCCGGCCCGAAGCCCCCTCTCCGAGAGTAGTAGCGCGGTGGTGGCGGCTATCAGGCTCTTCCCAACCCCACCCTTGCCGCTCGAGACCGCCATTATCCTGCCGACGCCCTTAAGCCTATTCTCGATCACGCTCAGCCTGGGATCCAGCATCATTATCCTCCTCCCCTTATGCTCTCGATCCAGACCCCCCTACCCCTAACAACCTCGAAGTCGGGGCTGCCGCATCTCGGGCATCTGAGAAAAGCATGGGCAACCTCCGGGATTACGTGGATCGCCTCGCTGATGTCCGGGTCGAGATCCTCCCTCTTGAAGGGCCAGGTCTCGCCGCAGGCCCTGCACCTGAACTCCGCCTTCTCCTCCCTAAACTCGAACTTGGCGCGTATGGAGTATTGGCTGCTAAGCTGCTCTAGGGCGAACTTGAAGGCATCCAGGTCTATTTGCTGGAGCTCGCCGATCCTAATGGTCACTCCTATGGCTTCTCCTAAGCCCTTTTCAGAGGCTATCCTCGAGATCGTTGATACTACTGCCTCGGCTAAAGCCCACTCATGCACGAGGATAACCCCCCGGAACTCTATTTAAGGAAGAGGGGTTGCGGGGAGCATCGTTAAAACTTGTAGCCTATCTTCCTGAGGAACTCCCTCCTCTCCTTGATGTCCTTCTCGGCCTCTATTCCCTTCGGCTTATAGCCATCGATGACGGCGACAACCCCCCTCCCTTGGCTCGTCTCGGCGACGATTATCTGGAGCGGGTTTGCTGTGGCTGCGAGTATTGTGCAGACCTCGGGGACAGACTTAAGCCTCTCCATGACGTTAATGGGATACATGCCCCGCATGAAGACGATGAACGTGTGGCCGCATCCTATCCTGAGAAGAGTCTCGGCGGCGAGCTTCCTAAGCTCCTCATCCGTCCCCTCATGCCTTACCAGGCATGGGCCACTCGCCTCGGCGAACGCGAGCCCAAACCTCGCGCCGGGAACAGTGTTCACGAAGGCCTCGTAAATATCCTCGACAGTCTTGATGAAGTGGCTTATCCCGAAGATGACGTTACAGCCCTCTGGTATCCTGACCTCAACTACCTCAAACCTCACCTCAGAGCTCATGAGAATAAGCTAGCTTAATCCGGGAATAAATCTTCCCAGCCCCTAGAACTCCCTCCTTATCAGGAACTCCGCGAGGACCTCGAGCTTCCTCCTGCTCTCGGACTCTGGCAGGCTTCTTCTCAGGATCTCCAACGCCTCTATCGCGAGCTTCTCCGAGACCCTTCTCGCGTAATCTATGCTCCCAGCCTTCCTCATTAGCTCTATCGCATCCATGATCAGGCGCTTATCGCTTGTTCTCATGTCAAGTATTTGCCTGAGCCTTTCAGCCTCATTGGCTGGAAGATTCCTGAGCGCGTGAATGACTATCAGCGTCCTCTTACCCTCCGTTATATCGCCACCTATCTCCTTCCCATACTTCGCCTCATCGCCGGCGAGATTGAGGATGTCATCCTGTATCTGAAATGCGACGGCTATCAGCTCAGCGAACCTCTGGATCATCCTCGCCCTCTCCTCGGGCGCGTCGGCCATTATCGCGGCTATCCTGGCCGCGAACCCCGCCAGAGCACCTGTCTTGAATAATGTCATCTGGAGATACTGGCTATCATCCACCTCCCTCACGAGCCCCCTATGCCACGCGATATCCATGGCCTGTCCAAGGCTCAACTTGACCATAGTCCTCACATACTCCTCGAGTATCCTCAGCTTCTTCTCATCCGTGATCGCAACCTCATCCAATACTAGGAGCGGGAGATAGTACATCGTGTTGCCCATATTTATTGCTATATCCTCACCATAGATCCTGTGTATGCACGGCTTACCCCTCCTAAACTCACTCCCATCCTCAACATCATCAACCGCTAGGGTCCCATTATGAATCGCCTCGGGGATCACGGCTAGCGGCGCGATATCCCTAGGATCTCCTCCAAGAGCCTCATAGATCATGAGCATCAGGGCGGGCCTCCACCTCTTACCACCTCGATCAGCAAGATCCCAGAATGGCTCGAAAATCCCCTTATTCAGGGACTCAACCTCATAGGCATACTCGGGGGCTCCGAGAACCCGGCTAAGCCACTTCTCATCAACCCTTCTCGGGATATATTTTTCGAGCGCCTCATTGACGAGCTCAGCATACTCGGCTAGAACCCTGACCGCCTCCTCCATGCCATAAACCCATAACTACGAGGCTAAATTAACCTTCCCAAGAATGCTAAAATCTCATCAAGTTCTCCTTCAGGAACTTCTCAACAGCGTCATAGGTCTTCTTCATCTCATCATTAAACGCCGTCATGAGCTTGAGATACTCGAGATAATCCATGTCGAGGCCTGCATACCTCCTCACATAATCCTCTCTCCTCATCGCCTCATCGAGCTCCCTCAAATGCTTCTTGAGATCCTCGTTCCCAGCCTCCCGATAGAAGTTCCTGAAGAAGACTAGGTCTAGGGGGAGCCTTGGCCTAAGCGGGGGAGCCTCGCCTCTTTCGCCGACGCAGAGGAGGATTAGAGGCGTGACGCCTGGAGGGAGTTGGAAGAGCCTCGCGAACTCGCTTGGATAAACTATCGGGTGATAGAGTATTGCTGAGCCATAGCCCATTATCTCAGCGGCCATAATCATGAACGCCGTCACGAGGCCGGCGTCAAAGACGGCTAAGATTGACTCGACCGGATGCTTGTTAGACCTCAGGATATTCAGGTGCCCGAGAAGGCTGAGCATCCTCGCGGGCCTATTCAGGTCGGCGCATATTAGGAAGATCGCCGCTGCATTCATTATCAGCTCATTCTGGCCCTCGCAAAGCTTCGCAACCTCACCCCTAAGACCTTCATCAGCCACAATTATTATCGAGTATTCCTGGAGATGCAAGTAGCTTGGAGCCCTCACACCTGCCTCAACAATAAGCCTCGCGACATCATCCGGCATACGGGCCCTCTTGAAAACCCGGATACTCCTCCTCTCCCTCAAGAGCTTCAAAAGACTCCTACGCCTCAGCAACCCCGCACCCACGAAAATCACAGCCCACTCCTTAAAATAAACTCCACGAAAAACAATACGCCACTCTAGGAAAGCAGCGAAAATATTAAAAATAGTGGCTCACTAGAAAGGATTGAAGTGGGAGCCCGGGTGGCCGAGTGGTGCAGGCGGCGGGCTGCAGACCCGCCCAAAGCGCGGTGACCCGCTCTACAGGGGTTCAAATCCCCTCCCGGGCTCACTTAAAAGCAACCTTGCTAAACAATACCCCCCTGAAAGCCTAAGATCATAGTGATCTAATGTCCTTTTCCAACCACCCATTCCATCCAAGCTTAAGGTTGATAAAGAGCTGATCAGCAAATTACCTTGAAGCCTTGGTATCCAGCTCATAGGCGGCGAAAATCCGGCTTTTCACTTACTATACTTCTCAAGAATACTCATAGCATCTATGTCTATCCCCAGAATCGTTTTTCTATATCATCCTATTATGTCACAACACATATTACTTGGACTATCCGTCTTCTTTCCCCCTCTGAGCCCCTCCTCAGCCCCTCAACAGCAATAATGTAGAATATTTAAGAGGACTCATCTTCCTTGACAAACTTTTTATGGAGTTCTCTCATCCGGCCTCAGCCTAGCCGCTTCAAACCAGTCACCCCTATCATAATGGCCCCATTTCCGGGATAGTCCTCAATGAGTAAAGAAGGGCCCGGTGGGGGATGCTGTGAATGTGGTTGCCTAGGGTCTTGGTTGGGATGTTTGTGCTTGAGGATCTCGGCAAGGCTTATGCCCAGCATATCAGAGAATCCATGATACGGGTCTATGCGATGAACTCAAGGATCTGCTCGAGGGGGGTGATGTGAAGTTGGGTGAGGTTTTTTGAGGGCGTAAATCGCACACCACAAAGCAGGATCCTTATATACGCTACAGCTGAGAATTCTAAAGGTTTTGAGGAGAGCATGGCAACAGAGACAACGTATGCTGGTATGCTGGTCGGCAGGCAGTAAAAGCTGGAGGCCGGTGGTGATACTACCAGCCGCTGTGGACCCACAGTGGTTTGAGACCCTGCCCGCCGGCTCCGGCTACGATGGCTCGCCGGCCAGCATACACTCCCTACCATCCTCTTTATCCCCAAACTAACAATGTAGACATGAGAAAGGTTAAGGAAAAGGCAAGGATAAGGCTTAAATAAAAACAGGCCTAATAAAGGCAGATGGATGGTAAATGGCGCTGCCCTGGTAGTATAGTCCGGTTAGTATACGGGCCTGTCGAGCCCGTGACCCGGGTTCAAATCCCGGCCAGGGCGCCACGATATCTTCCTTCTCACGTCAATCTACTCTTGAAC
>CAZWXN010000008.1:0-32306 GCA_964637915.1 uncultured Nitrososphaeria archaeon
CCTGGGGTGGGGAAGACTGCGACGGCTCACGCTTTCGCGAGGGACTTATTCGGCCCCAACTACATCGAGGATGGATACTTCTTAGAGATAAATGCGTCAGATGAGAGGGGGATCCAGACGATTAGGGAGAAGGTGAAGATGTTCGCGAGGCAGATACCGATGGGCGAGTATAGCTTCAAGATCCTCTTCTTGGACGAGAGCGACCAACTCACGGATGATGCGCAGCATGCGTTCAGGAGGGTTATGGAGCAGTTCTCCGTGACATGTAGGTTCATCCTGGCCGCGAACTACAGCAACAGGATAATCGAGCCCATACAGTCGAGGTGCGCGGTCTTCAGGTTCAAGCCTCTTAGCAAGGTTCATGTCATCCAGTATCTCAAGCGGATAGCGGATAATGAGGGGCTCGAGGTCGATGATCAAGCATATGAGGTCATCTATGATTTCTCTGAGGGTGATATGAGGAAGGCGATAAACATCCTGCAGGCATGCGCCTCTATCTCCAAGAAGATTGAGGAGAAGACGGTCTACGAGGTAATGGGATATGTTAGTAGGGGCGAGGTTAGGAGGATACTGGAACTCGCCCTCTCCGGGAAGTTCACGGATGCTAGGGATGAGGTTAGGAGGCTACTTTACATACAGGGGATAATGCCGAGCGACCTTATCTCCGCGATCTACCGCGAGCTATTCTACATTGATCTAGACGAGGATGATAAGCTTGAGCTGCTGGATCTGCTCGGCGAGGTGGATTATAGGATATCCGAGGGGGCGACGCCGGAGGTTCAGCTGATGGCGTTCCTCGCGAGGCTCGCGGCTAAGAGGAAGAGGGCTTGAGGGTGTGGCCCATGACGGAACTCTGGGTTGAGAAGTATAGGCCTAAGCGGGTTGCGGAGGTTGTCGGGAATAGGGAGTCTGTTGAGGCGTTCGTGAAGTGGATGAAGCAGTGGGAGCTTGGTAGACCTCCTGAGAAGAGGGCCGTCCTGCTCTATGGCCCGGCCGGAGTAGGAAAGACGAGCCTCGTCCTAGCATATGGCAAGGAGCATGGCTATGATGTGATCGAGGTGAATGCAAGCGACTGGAGGGATGAGGCTAGGGTGAAGGCTGTTGTCGGCGAGTCATCGCTCCAAGCCACGCTCGAGGGCTCGACAAGGAAGATAATACTTGTGGATGAGGTTGATGGGATCGCGGGCAGGGAGGATGCGGGGGGAATAGCGGCCCTAAGTAGGATAATAAACGAGACTAGGGTTCCGCTTGTGCTCGTTGCGAATAACCCGTGGGACCCGAAGCTCGCGCCGATCAGGGAGAAATGCCTTATGCTCGAGTTCAGGAGGTTGAAGAAGGCTGAGGTGGTGAAAAGGCTTAAGGAGATCGCGGAGATGGAGGGTATTAAGGTGTCTGACGCGGTTCTGGAGAAGCTGGCTGAGAGGAGCGAGGGTGATCTTAGGTCCGCGATAAACGACTTTCAGGCCATAACAGGCGGGAGGAAGATGGTTGATGAGAGGGCCCTCGAGGCACTAGGCTCGAGAAACAGGGTCAGGGAGATCTTCGACGCCCTCCGAATAATCTTCAATGCTAAGTCCGTGAGGGCTGCTAGGGCAGCGCTCGAGGGGCTGGAGGTCGACCTGGACATGGTCTATACGTGGATCCTGGATAATGCACCGGAGCAGATCCCGGATCCCGCGGACTTGGCTGAGGCGTTTGAGGCTCTGGCGCGGGCGGACATGCTACTCGCTAGAGTGAATAGGAAGCAGGAGTGGAGGCTGATGCGCTACGCGATCCCGGTGATGACTGGCGGCGTCGCGCTGGCGAGGAGGCATAAGCCATCAGGCTTCGTGAAGTTCACGTTCCCGCCGAGGATCAGGTTCCTCCAGGCAACGAGCGCGGAGAGGGAGCTTAGGAGGTCCATAGCCCAGAAGATCGCCGCGAAGCTACACCTCTCAACCGCGAAGGCGTTGAGCCAAATGCTACCATACATCTCATTCATCATGGTGAATGATGGCGGGGTGGGCGAGTCGCTTGCGAGATATTTCGAGTTTACCCCATCGGAGATAAATTATCTTAAGGGGGGAAAGGCTGAGGAGGTGAAGGCGGTTAAGGCGCGCGGGAGAGCAGGCCGGAGAAAGAGCTAACTCTGCCTCCTTAATATGGACTCGAGCTCGGCCTGGAGTATTGTGGCTGGTATCCCCGGGAGCGAGATGTAGGATCTCCTCCCCTTGATCCCATCGCTCCTCACTTTTATCCTGATTATCCCTAGGTCGTCGAGCCTCTGGAGGTGCTCCCAGAAGCTGGTATAGGCTCTTGGCTCGGCCGAGTATTCTTCGCAGACGAGCTGATAGTTCTGGTATAGGTCGGCTGTCGTGATGTATGCCTGCCCGCCCTGAAGGCTTCTAGCGAGAGCTAGCAGGATTAATCGCTCATGCTGGTTGAGGAACTCGAGATGCTCCCTTCTCACAGCCGGGTAGATGCTCGCCGCGGCCTTCCTCACGTGCTCCGGCGTGATAACCCTCGAGCTCTCGGCCTCGGCATATTTACCAGCTCTCCATAATATATCGAGGGCATATCTGGCATCCCCCCTCTCGCCCGCCAAGTCCGCGATTAGCCGCAGAGACTCCTCCAAGAGGACGCCTGGCATGAGAGCCTCCTCAGCCCTGAACTTCAGGATATCGTATAGCTGCCCGCTATCATACTCGCTCAAGTGTATCACGTTTCCCAAGAGAGAGCTTCTAGTGCTCTCATCGAGGAGATCGAAGATCTCCGGATTTCTGGTGATCAGGATTATCGAGATCCTCGGAGCCCCCTCCCTCTCCTCCCCAATCCTGCTTAGCAGGTATAATATGTCCTCGCCCCTGCTTATCAGGAGATCAACCTCGTCCAAGGCGATGATAGCATACACGTTCTTCAGCTCCAAGTAGTTTAGGATCCTGTGGAGGAGCTCCTCGTTCGCGAATCCACGGGCCGCGATCCTAGCCCTAAGCTGCTCGATGAGCCTCGATAGCACCGTGAATGTGCTCTTGCTTATCCTGCAGTTGACATAGAGGAATCTCAGGTTTACGCCGTTCCTCCTCGCCTCCTCCTCAGCCATCGCGCCGAATAGCTTGGCGAGGGCGCTCTTGCCCGTCCCCACAGAGCCGGTCACGATGACCCTAGTCGAGATCATGGATGATCCTGAGATCACGCCGCTGAAGAATGTCCTTAGAAGCCTGAGCTCATTATCCCTATGCGGCAGCCTTCCCGGGATGTAGTCTGGGGAGAGCTTCTCCTCAGCCTTGAAGATCCTAGCCATGCTACACTAGATCCGGCCTTGAGGCTCAATTAAAGGTTAGTTATGGATTTCCTAGCTGGGACTTCGCCTGCTGTAGTTTCACGCCGATGAGCCTCAAGTCGCTTACCAGGTCACTTAGGAGTAATGTTAAGAGAGCTGCCCTCTTATCATCGTGATGCTCCGAGACCATCTCGTGTATTCTCGAGAAGGCGTTGATTGCTATGGTGATTGCGTCCTCGAATTCCCGGATCTCCTCTCCTACGTCTATCGCCTCGGGGGTCTTAAGCCTGCCGCTAAAGGCTGAGAGGAACTCAGCCATCTTTTCAAGGATCTCCGCCATGTAGGTCCCATACTCCTTCTTGAGGCTCTCGAAGCTTAGGATCTTTAGGAAGTCTGCCCCAAGATAGGATAACCCGTCCTCGAGGTTCTTTGCGAGGAGCGAGAGCCTATTTGATGCGAGGGCGGCGTGGAGCCTCAGGTCGCCCTCCATGCTCATCGAGAACCTCTTTAGGAGGCTGGCCATCTCGGAGAGTAGAAACCATACGCCGACTAGGAAGTCTATGACCGCGTCCACGAAGCCCTCATCGCTGGAGCTACGATCCATGGAGAACATCTTATCAGCGATACTGCTTAAGCCTTTCTCGCCAGATTATGAGCCAGCCCATGGCCCTTGGCTCTTAAGGCTTTTAAGAGCGGCTAAGATACAAGAAAAGCAGGTTCCGGAGATGAGCCCTGGGGCTCAGGACCGATTTGTCAAGAGCTTTGTTCCAGGTCTCGACGACGTTATACCCGGCTTTCCGCGTGGAGGGCTTATACTTGTCTCGGGGCTGCCGGGCTCCGGGAAGACAAGCCTCGGCATGAGCTTCATCTATAATGGCGCCTTGAAGGCTGGTGAGCCGGGCATCTATGTCTCAACATACGAGAGCAGGGAGAGATTCCTCGAGAATGCTAGATCCTTCGGAATGGATTTTAAGAAGCTTGAGGACAGGAGGCTTTTCGAGTTCATCTCCCTCCCAGTCTTGATGGAGGTTGGGGTGGCTGAGTCATTTAACATAGTTGTTGAGCGTGTTGAGGAGATGGGCGCTAGGAGGCTCGTGATAGACTCGTTCACAGTGTTAAGGGAGAGCTTCAAGAGCCCGCATGAGGCCAGGATACTACTACAAAGCGTGCTTTATAGGATTCTCGAGAAGCTAGAGTGCACGACCGTGCTGATAAAGGAACGCGCATCCGCGAGCGAGGATGTTGGCTTCGAGGACTATGTCGCCGACGCCGCAATCCACTTGGAGGCCACGCTCCTAGAGAATAGAGCATTCAGGATACTGAGCTTTATCAAGCTTAGAGGAGGGGAGATTCGGCATCCGAAAATATGCTTCACGCTCTCTAGGGGCTTTAGAGCCCTGCCGCCGACGAGACCCTTAAGGCCGAGGGAGCCGATGAGCTTCTCTCCGCCGCCGGATCCGCCCGAGGGCTATACCACCGGCATCCCAGACTTAGACCGCGAGATAGGAGGATATCCGAAAGGAGCTACCGTGCTAATGGAGATAGACCCTAGGCTCACTCCACGCGATTATCATCCATTATTACTCCCAGCAGCGGCGAGCTTCATTCATAAGGACAGGCCTGTCATTGGAATCCCATCTGGAGGAGTGACGGTTAAGGCCTTGATGGAAGCGGGGAAGCTCTATGGAGTAAGCGAGGAGAAGTTCCTTAAGCATGGCGCCTACTTCATCGAGACCACTGCCCCCATGGAGGAGCTGCCAAACGTGATAAGAGTTGATGCGAGAGATATTGATGCCGCGTTCCGCAAAGTGATGGACACGGCCTACGAATTGGCAAAGAAGTTCAAGGAGCCACCCTTCATAGGCGTTGGTATTGATAGGCTTGTCCGATTATTCGGGTTGAATGCAGCGGCCAATTTACTAGCAGTGGCGCAGGATTACGTGAGGCAGTCTGGAGCGCTCATGATCTGGCTCGCAAAGCCCATAGAGCCAGGGATAGTTGAGAGGCTCGCGCCGATAGCCGACATGCACATCAAGATAACTCGAAGACATGGATGCGTCATATTCTACGGGGTGAAGCCCGGGACACCAATATACGGGCTCCAGATTGACCCGGAGTCTGGGACTCCGCTTCCGGAGATAATACCCATCGTCTAGCTGATATGAAGAATGGTGCGGCCGCCGGGATTTGAACCCGGGACCGCTGGCTCGGGGGGCTTCCGCGCCCATCCAAGGGTCAGCGTCCTGCCAGGCTAGACGACGGCCGCCCAGCTTTAGCTAATTGTGCGGCTATATTTTTGCTTTTGTTATTCCCTGAGAGGGCCCTGGCTAATACCCGGATACTCATCCACTTTCACCCATCCCCCGAGGGTAAATTAAGGAGTAGAGCATGCTCTGGCCCGGGCTGGACCCGATGGCTGCTGAGGAGCTTAAGCGCGCCCTCAAGGGGGTGGAGGTCGAGTTTGAGAACTCGCTCGAGGAAGTGATACTGCTCAAGGATATTCAGAAGCTAATCCTGCCATCTGGGATGCTCACGGGCCTCAAGGCCGGCTCAAGCCTCAGGGTCTACCACTGGATTGCCGAGAAGCTCTTCGAGAAGGAGCTCGCGAAGCCCGCCGAGGACCTGCTAGACATGAAGACGATCCTGCAGCTAAGGTGGAAGGAGAAGAGCAACCCGGCGGAGCTTCAGCCCCTTCCAAGATACTTCTACCTCCAGGCTAGGAGGATTATCTCAAGCGGCGAGCCCGAGCTAATGATGCACTTGAGAGACATCTACTCCCTCAGGCTCGCGAAGATAATGAGCTTCGCCGCGAAGAGGATCCCGGCCTCAATGGTCCGAAATCTCACAGCCGAGGAGGAGGTATTCTATGGCCAGCTACTAGGGCTCGTAAACGCCTGGCACGAGTTCGTGGAGGTGGGTGGCGATGGCCGCTGAGCCCCAGATAGAGGAGAGGATGCTAAGCTTCTTCAAGCAGGAGAAGTATAGGTCCCTTCTAGCCACGGCCGCGGCTCAGCGAAAACAATCAATACCCGTTGATCACAGCGACCTGATATCATTCGATGAAGAGCTCAGCCATCTTATAGTTAATGATCCGCTGAGGTATCTCCCGATACTCGATAGAACAGCATATAAGCAGCTTCAGGTCGAGGACCCGGACTACGCGGCGACGCTAAAGGAGTTCAAGGCAAGAGTCTTCAACCTCCCAGACAGGATACCAATCAGGGAGATCCGATCACATCATCTCGGAAAGCTGATAGCCGTGGACGGGATAATGGTCAGGGCGAGCACCGTCCGCCCAATGCTGAAGACAGCGGTCTTCGCCTGCTCAAATTGCGGCGCGAAATACCTGTCCTCCGAGGACTCCTCAGGACCGAGGCTCAGGCCCCCCGAGAGATGCGAAAGATGCAGGAGCAGAAAATTCGAAATGATACCGGAGGAGTCGGAGTACATTGACTTCCAGCTCGTGGGGATACAGGAGAAGCCTGAGGATCTTCCACCAGGCCAGATACCGAGGGTGATTGATGTAGAGCTTAAGGGTGATATCGTTGACGTGGCTAGGCCTGGCGACAGGGTGATAGTTACCGGGATACTTAGGACCATGCCGGAGCGCGATGCCAATACTCCGAGGAGGACCTCGAAGATGTATCTCGAGGCGGTTAGCATAGAGACCGCAAGCAAGGAGCCCGAGAGCCTGATCATAACACCCGAGGAGGAGAAGCTCTTCAGGGAGATGGCCAAGGATCCGGAGATCCATAGGAAGCTCATAGATTCGATCGCGCCCAGCCTCTACGGGCTAGAGCATGTGAAGAAGGCCGTAATGCTCCTCCTCTTCGGCGGAAGGCCGAAACAATATCCGGATGGCACGAGGATACGCGGCGACATCCACCTCCTACTCGTCGGAGATCCCGGAACAGGGAAGAGCCAGCTACTCAAATACGTCGCCATGATGGCGCCGAGAGGGATCTACACATCTGGAAGAGGCTCGACCGCAGCAGGCTTATGCGTCTCGGGAGACACTCTAATTTACACAAGCAATGGAATACTCACGATAAGAGAAGTCGTGGAAGAGAATCTCAAAAATGGATCACGAAAATTGGATGACGGAGTTTGGATTTCAGAGAATCCAGAAATCGTTAAATTAATTGCGCCCTCAAAAGATTTAAGGAGAATTGAGATTCATAAGGCGATACGATATTACAAGCTAAAGGCAGATAAGGTAATTCGGATAGATACTGTTTTAGGCAAATCGATCACTCTAACAGCGGAGACGCCAATCCTCTGCTCAGAAGATGGAGAAACACTAAAATGGAAAAAGGCTTGCGAAGTGAGGGTTGGAGACTATGTTGCTCTCGTCGCCAAAATCCCGGAGCTAGAGGGCGATTGGAGGAAATGTCTCTATGAGCTTATAGGAGACGATGTATTCATCGAAATTAACCCACGTAGGTTAAACAAATTACTAGACAGGCTCTCGAAGAAGCTTGGATCCTCGAGGAACGCGGCAAAATTCCTTGGGGTAGGTGAGGATTACATTTATTACCGATGGAGAAAGGGGCTGACAAGCCCTAGGCTTGGGATCTTGAAAAGGATCCTCGAAAAAATCGAAATGAATTTTGAGGATGTTATTCCATACATCAAATCCGTGGCATATAAGAGTTATAGGGGGGTTGAGAGAATCAGGCTGCCTCCATATCCAAATGAAGAATTCATGGAGTTTCTAGGAGACATATATTCAGGCGGATGCTTGATCGAGGATCCGCGCAAGAGGAGGTCCTGTATAATCCATTACTCAACAGGCTCGATCGAGGATGCGAGAAACTATGTCAGAAGAGTAAGGAAGCTATTTGGACTAAGCCCGAGGATTGAGAAGGATAAACGTGAAAATTGTTATGTCGTCCGATTCTCAAACAAGATCATAGCAAGAATCCTAAAAGCATTTGGAATCCCCGTCGGAGATAAGGGGAGAGACTTGGAGATCCATCCTCTAATACATGTCATGCCTAGAAAGCTGATTGGTAGATTTCTAAGACAGTTATTCACAAATAATGGTGGGGTCATGAATGGAAGATGCGTCTTCTTCTTAACATCGAGCAAGAAGCTTGCAGAACAGGTGGATATGCTCCTACGGAGATTTGGCATAATATCATCAATCATGAGACGCGGTGCACGTGAAAGCATTATTAACGGCAAGATCGTAAGGGAGGAACAGGTATACGAGGTATCAATTTATGATCTAGAATCCTTAAAGATCTTCCTCAGGGAGATAGGGTTTAGTAATTCGGAGAAGCTCCAGAAGTTGCTTGCACTCATCAGGCAGAGGAGGCGAACACGTAACAGCTTTAAGCGGCTAAATGATGAGATTATCTTGGTTAAAGTTAAGGACATGAGTGAGGAGAGGTTAAATGAAGTCTATGACTTGACCGTAAATGATTCACATGCATTCATAGCAAATGGGTTCATAGTTCATAATACGGCGGCGGTTGTCAGGGATAGCACGGGCGGTATGATGCTCGAGGCGGGGGCTCTCGTCTTGGCTGATATGGGTGTCGCATGTATAGATGAGATTGATAAGATGAGGCCTGAGGATAGGGTTGCGCTTCATGAGGCGATGGCTCAGCAGACGATAAGCATAGCTAAGGGCGGCATCGTCGCGACGCTCAATGCTAGGACCTCGATACTCGCGGCCGCTAACCCGACGCTCGGCAGATATGATCCATATAGGAGCTTCACCGACAACGTTGATCTACCCATCACGATCCTCTCCAGGTTCGACTTGATCTTTGTCCTTAGGGATGAGCCAAACCGGGAGCTCGATGAAAAGCTCACGGACCACGTTCTAGGACTTCAGTCGAGGAGTGTCGCCGTGACAGCGCCTCCAATCAAGCCCGAGATACTGAGAAAATACATAGCGTATGCTAAGAGGATTCAGCCGGAGCTCACGCCAGCTGCCGCCAGGCTGATTAAGGAGTTCTATCTCCAGATGAGGTCCATGTATCAGCAGACGTCCACCGTGACGATCACCGCGAGGCAGCTCGAGTCGCTGATAAGGCTGGCTGAGGCCAGGGCTCGGGCGGCTCTAAGAGACTATGTAACCGAGGAGGATGTGCTTGACGTGATAAGCCTGATGAAGAGGAGCCTTTCTGAGGTCGGCATAGATGTTGAGACGGGAAGACCCGACATAGATGTCATCCTGACCGGGAAGCCGAAGAGCCTCCGAGATAAGATTGCCATCTTCCTCGACACCCTGAGAGAGCTCCAGGAGGAGAAGGGGCATGCCGAGGATGAGGAGCTGAGGGATGCTCTCAGGGAGAAGGGATTCACGGACGCGGAGATAAACAAGATTCTCAGCAGGCTATTATCAGAGGGCAAGATCTTCAGCCCGAGAACCGGGGTATATAGGATAACGTAGGGCTCTTCTCCAGCGGGTGGATGAGGTGCTGGTCGAGGACCTGCCCGTGCCCGAGTTCCTCAAGAGAAATCTCAGGGATTTTGGGGTAGTAGAGCTTTACCCGCCACAGGTTAAGGCTCTTCAAGCAGGGGTCCTAAGCGGCGAGAATATAGTCCTCGCGACGCCGACAGCATCCGGCAAGACCCTCGTCGCCCTCATGGCCGCCTCGATACATCTCGTGAAGGGTTGCAAGGTGCTATATCTCGTGCCGCTCAGGGCGCTTGCATCCGAGAAGTTCGAGGACTGTAAGAGGCTGTTATGTAGGGGGACAAGCTTCAAGGCGGCGATCTCGACGGGGGACTATGATTCATCAGATCCATGGCTCGCGGACTATGATGTGATAGTCGCGACGAATGAGAAGGCGGATAGCCTTCTCAGGCATAGGGCGCCTTGGATAAATGATGTAAGCCTCATCGTTTTTGATGAACTTCATCTGCTCGGTGATCCGGATAGGGGGCCGACGCTCGAGATGGTGATAACGAAGCTTAGGAGGAGGCTTCCGGGGGCTCAGCTTATAGGATTGAGCGCCACGATAAGCAACGCGGATGAGGTTGCGGGCTGGCTCAATGCCAAGCCCGTGGTTTCAGAGTGGAGGCCTGTGCCATTAAAGGAGGGCGTGCTCCTAGGAAGGAGGATAGAGTTCTCGGATGGGAGCGTGTGGGAGCTGAAGCAGATGTCCGATAACGTGATAGTGAATGCTGTCCTTAATATTGTGGCTGAGGGTGGGCAGGCCCTCGTCTTCGCACTGACGAGGAGCAGGGCGGAGAGCTATGCAGCGAGGATAGCGAAGGAGCTTAGCGAGAGGATAGACCTGCTCGCGCCCGATGATCGTGAGGCGCTCGAGGAATATGCCGAGAAGATCTTGGCGGCTGATAGGAGCTCATTCTCGGAGAATCTTGCCCAGCTGGTTGTGAGGGGCGTGGCATTCCATCATGCAGGCCTATCACATGCTCAGAGATCCCTTATTGAGGAGGCTTTCAGGGCTAGGAGGCTTAAGGCCGTTGTTGCAACCCCGACGCTTGCTGCAGGCGTTAACCTGCCAGCAAGGCTAGTCCTCATAACCGAGGTTAGAAGATATCAGCCGGGATATGGATACCAGCTAATCCCCGTGCTCGAGTATAAGCAGTTCTGTGGTAGGGCTGGGAGGCCCGGCTACGATGAGGTGGGCTATTCCGCGATAATCGCGAGGAGAAATGATGAGAAGGAGTATTTCATGAGAAGGTATGTGCAGGGCGAGCCCGAGAGGATTAGGAGCGAGCTCGCATCAGAGAAGCATCTCAGGTTCCATGTCCTCGCCCTCGTCGCCTCGGAGGAGGTCGCGACTATCGAGGGGCTTCTCAAACTCTTTGATGAGACCTTTCTCGCCCATATCTATGGCGCTCACTTGATTGAGGAGGAGCTTACCGGGGTGCTGGGCTTCCTCGAGTCAGCCGGTCTCCTAGAGGTATATGGGCTGGAGGTTAAGGCAACGCCTTTGGGCAGAAGGGTTTCCGAGCTCTACATAGACCCGATGACCGCCATAAGGCTTCTCGAGGCCTTCAGGGAGGCTGGGAGGGTCTCAGTATTCGGCCTACTACACTCGATCACGCTAACACCAGATATCCCGAGGATACCGATGAAGAGGCTCTCACCAAGGCTCTTGGAGGAGGAGATTGAGCGGAGGGCTGAGGGCCTGATGATCCAGCCACCAGACCCTGGAGACGAGGCATATGATGAATATGTTGACGCATTCAGGATAGCACTGGTTCTCGAGGCTTGGGTCGAGGAGATCCCGGAGGCCGAGATATATGAGAGGTTCGGGGTGCAGCCGGGAGACCTCGCGATCCTGAGGGAGGCGGCGAGCTGGATAGCCTATGCAGCGTCCCAGATAGCGAAGGTCGCGGGATACAGGGAGTTCGTCAAGCCATATGATATCATGAGCGAGCGGATAAAGCATGGTGTCAGAGAGGAGCTTATACCGCTGGCGAGGCTCCGGGGCATAGGAAGGGTTAGAGCTAGGCTCCTATACCAGCATGGATACACGTCGCTTGAGAAGCTTAGGGCGGCATCGCCCCAAGATCTCATGAGGATACCCGGGATAGGCCCCGCGATAGTCAAGCAGATTATGGAGCAGCTCTAGGAAAATATCTCCGCTGAAACTCGATGATCGAGATCTCTTGGATCAGCTCGATGGATCCCGGCCTAAGCCTTCTAACAGCGCTTATCGCCTCCTCCGCGGATAAGCCCTTTGAGGCCACGAGATATGCTGCTAGAACTGTGCCGGTTCTCCCGAGACCGGCGGCGCAGTGTACGAGTACCCTCCTCCCCCCAGATACCATGGCGAGAATCTTGTCAACAATCTCCTTCAAGGTCTCTGGATCCGGCGCCGAGTGATCCTCGATCGGGAAATACGCATACTCCATGCCAAGCTGCTCAATCCACTCGCGTGGGAGGGGATATTCCGTCAGCGAGATCACCGCATCAATCCCCCTAGACTTGATCCATCTAAGCTGCTGCATCGTCATAGGCCTTCCAGAGGCCGCAACCCACTCATCAACCCAGCTGAAGTTCGAGGGCCTATCCATGAACAAGGCTAAAAACCTCCTATAAGCATCCCCAAGCCCAGGCATTCCCTATGCGATCTCCTTCCCGATATTTAACCGCATGAAGCTAAACCAAAAATATGCGGGATAAAGAGGAGTTGCATGATAATCGTCGGGGGGCCGGCCTCAGCATACCTTGCTGAGAAAATCTCTGAGGCCTCCGGCCTCAAGCTAATCAGGGTCGAGCATAAGCTCTTCCCCGATGGCGAGAGCTATATACGCTTCCCGGAGAAAGTCTCCGGAGAGGATTTACTGATAGTTCAGGGGCTTCATCCACCACAGGATAGACATATTTTCCAAGCATTCTTGATGGCTGACGCGGCCCTAGATCTCGGCGCGAGATCCGTCCACCTATTATCACCATATCTTGCCTACGCGAGGCAGGATAAGCGCTTTCTGGATGGGGAGGCGATGAGTTTAAGCACACTGCTCAAGCTGCTTAAGTCCTCCGGATACGAGCGGGTATACACGGTGAACGTCCACTCTCCTTGGGCTGTCGAGTCATCGCCGGTGCCCGTTAAGGATATTCTAGCCGAGGAAGCTCTCGCCAGCTATATCAAGGATCTTGGGCTCTATGATGCTGTGGTTGTCTCCGTGGGGAAGAAGGGGAAGTGTATGGCTGAGAGGGTTGCCGGCTTCCTTGGAACGGGTTACCTAGTCGCTCAATCAACTAGGGACAAGTTTACGGGCGAGGTCTCAGTCGTGCTCGAGGATAGCGTTAGGGGTAGAAGCGTGCTCGTTGTCGACGATATGATTAGCACAGGAGGAACTATGGCCAAGCTCGTGGAGGTGTTGAGGAATATGGGCGCGCGCAGGATAATCGCGGCATGCATCCACGGCCTAATGATTGGAGATGCCGCCGAGAGGATCCTTAGGGCTGGAGCCGAGACGATAATCGCCTCCGACACCGTACCGAGCAGCTACTCCAGATACTCGGTCGCGAGAATATTGGCTAGGGAAGTCCTAGGCAGAGCTTGAGGGAGAGATTCTTCTTTCTCTTATCGGGAGAGCATGAGACCATCCCCGCATCTGAGTTAAATTCAGTTCTAAAACTCCTTGACCCGGAGGCCAAGATTCAGGAGACCGAGTCAGGTAGGATAATCTTGGCGGAGACATCGGAGGAGGCGGCGCGGGAGGCCATAAGGAGAACCGCCTATACGAAGCTCTGTGGAAGGCTTGTGGGAATCTCGGAGACAAGCCCCGAGGCGATACTCTGCATGATGAGCGGGGAGGCTGTTGAGAGGCTCATCCCGCCAACCGCCTCGACAATGGCTGTTAGGGGGAAGAGGATCATGGGCGCCTCCATTGACAGGCTAAAGCTCGAGAGGATGATTGGCGAGAGGATTCTAGAGCTAAGGCCCAGCCTCAGGGTTGATTTAGAGAAGCCCGACATCATGGTCTTCTTCATATCAAGCCCCTCTGAGACCGTTGTGGGATCGCTGGTTGAGATGAAGCCCAAGCACTTCTTCTATGATAGGCTTGCTGGCAGGAGGCCGTTCTCGCTACCATCCGCGATGCAGCCGGACTTATCAAGGGCGATGATAAACCTCGCGGGCATAGAGCCGGGCGGCCTAATCCTCGACCCATTCGCCGGCACCGGGGGGATAATGATTGAGGGAATCCTGCTCGGATACAGGGTTTATGGCATAGAGCTCAAGAGATGGATAGCCGAGGGAGCGCTAAGAAACCTCAGACACTACGCCCCGGGGGAGGAGAATATTATCGTCGGCGACGCGAGAAAGCCCATGTTCAGGGAGAAGATCTTCGACGCCATAGTCACAGACCCGCCATATGGGAGGTCGACAACAGTTCCTGACAGATCTGTCACAGAACTTCTTGACAATTTCTTCGAGGGGTGTCTAGATCTACTAAAGGATCGTGGCAGGATTGTCATGGCGGCCCCCGCGGAGCTCAGCTTCGAAGAATTAATCCAGAAGCATGAGCTTAGATTGAGGGAATCTCATATCGTGCGTGTTCATGGGAGCCTTGTCAGGAGGGTGGTGGTGCTGGAGAGATGACTGTGATGAGGGTTACATTTCTGGGCACGGGCGGCGGGATCCCCAGCATAAGCCGCTCCCTGCCATCGGTGGCCGTGACGTATTCAGGAGAACTAATTCTCTTCGACTGCGGCGAGGGCACGCAGAGGCAGATGATGAGGGCTGGGACGGGCTTTAGGCAGAAGCTGACAATCCTGCTAACACATCTGCATGGCGACCATATATTCGGCTTGCCGGGCCTCGTCTACACGCTCTCCATGCTCGATAGAAGACATCCCCTCAAGATCATAGGCCCAAGAGGCACCAAGGACTTCGTTGAAGGGCTGCTCTCGATAAGATTCGGCAGGCTGAGCTATGAAATTGAGGTGAAGGAGATAGATGGCGGGGTAGCATATGAGTCAAGAGCCTTCCTGGTGGAGGCCACGGATGCGTCTCACACAGTAAAGTCACTTGCATACAGGTTCAGGGAGAGGGATAGGCCGGGCAGGATGATGGTTGAGATATTGGAGGAGCTGGGGGTGCCGAGAGGCCCTCTATGGGGAAGGCTTCAGCGTGGCGAGCCCATAGAATTCTCGGGCAGAGTAATAAGGCCTGAGGAGGTTGTCGGGCCGCCGAGGCGTGGTAGAATCATAGTCTACACAGGCGATACTAGGCCATCTGATAAGATTGTCGAGTTTTCAAGGGGCGCAGATGTACTGATACATGATGCGACCTTTGGCTCCGAGCTTGAGGGGGATGCTGTGAAGGAGGGGCACTCAACGGCGAGGCAGGCCGCGGAGGTCGCGCTTAGGGCGGGCGTCAAGAGGCTTTACCTATTCCATATAAGCCCGAGATATGAGGGGGATGAGGAGAAGCTCTTGATTGAGGCGAGGCAGGTTTTCCCGAACACTTATCTCGCCGAGGACCTGCTGAGCATCGAGGTCCCACTCCCCGACTAGCCCTACTCTGTCAGCCAGTTTATCACCTCCTCGAGGTTCGGCGCCCTAACAATCACTCTTATCGGCGGGAGCGGGGACTCGATGAAAGGCTCCGTGAATGATGCCTTACCAGCATAAGCCGCCTGCTTATTCAGGTAAAAGATGAGAAGATCATCGCGTATCGAGGATTTTAGGATGCTCCTAGCCGCCGCCCTAATCCTCCTCTCTCTAAGAAGCCTCTTCAAGTTCTCTAGAGCCTCATATCCCTCAGCCGAGCCCTCAACCCTAGCTGATGAGTCAAGCCACTTGACCTCGAAGTTTATCGAGGGGAAGATGTTCCTGACAGCCCTTAAGACCTTCTCAGGATCCTCGGTCGGATAAACATCGGCGTCAACGGTCACCAATATACCGCCCCCCACGACAACATCCCTCCCAGCTACTCGATGAATAATTCGATCCTAGAGTTAACCCTCCTCCTGACGAGGCTCACGCCCCTCGGTATCAGCATCGCGATCTCCGCAGTGTTATGCACTGTCGCCCTCCTTAGATGGCCACCATAAACTTTGAGGCTCTCATCCGCTAGGGCGACATGAATATGTGGCTGGAGGCTTCCATCATCCCCTCGAGCAATATTCCCCTCTACTGACACGATCTCCATGGGGCTTGGAAGAACCCTCTCAACATACTCCCCCTTGAAGTAAGCGAGGACGGCCTCCCTCATCATGCCGGCGCAGCTTAGGATTACCCCGGAGCTGGAACCCGTGCTCTCGAGCGCCCTACAGATCTCCTCCAAGAAATCCTCGCCATCATCCAGCTTAATGAAGAGGATATCGCCATTAAGCTTGCATCGCATGGATCTCGAATTAAGACCTAAAGACTTAAACATTTCCTAGGGACCGGTTTTGCCAGAGAATAGTATGAGAATCTTGGTGGTCTTTTACTCGCGGACTGGGAACACTAGGCGCGTGGCCGAGGCGATTGCAGAGAGGTTAAAGGCAGATATAGAGGAGATCAGGGACGTGAGGAGTAGATTCGGCGTCCTCGGCCTCCTCAGATCAGGCTATGAGGCGCTGGCTGGAAAGCTCCCAGAGATCCAGCAGGTATCTAGAAGTCCGGATGAATATGACCTAGTATTGATCGGCTCACCGGTATGGGTTGGCAGGCTCTCATCACCCATGAGATCCTACTTAGCCCTATATGGCCGCTCAATAAAGCAGACAGCATTCTTCTGCACATGCAAGAGCGACGAGGGAAAAGTATTCAAGGAGATGGAAGCACTCTCCAAGAAACCAATAACAACACTATGCATCCGAGAAAAAGAGATCAAGTCGGAAGAATACGCTGGAAAGATCGAGGAATTCGCAAAAGCGCTAGCTTTCTTGTTTGGATTTTAAAACTTTAAATAATGGCTTGGAGACGCGGGCCTTCCAAACATAGTAGAGTAAGGGTATTACCGGTTGACAAGATAATGACAGGTGTTAAATAAGACCCGGACGTGATTGTAGACGTGTATTTGATGTGTGTTTGATGTTTAAGAAAATCATAACTCTCACATTGACTATAATGCTCCTTATCCCTGTAAATTTTATCATTAGTGTTTCCGCAGACACAACGTTCTACGACTTTATAGACCATGCATCTAATGCGCAATGGAGCAGTGGGGCTGGGGTTTTGCCCTTCCCCGGAGACCCCTCGGATAGTAGGGGGTTTACGCGGTATGTATATAATGCTCGGTTGGAGGACGGATCGACTTGGAGCAGGGTTCTTGAAACCCATCCCCAGTGGGTTAGCGGCGGTTGGATAATGGGGGTCTACCCGCAGCAAACAGTTCCGTCGAACACGCAACTAACTGTAAGGGTAGGGTTCCTCTATGGAGCTACAGGCACGGACGGCGTAAGGTTTGAGGTTTACTTCGACGAGTATCGTGGTATAGGCGCGGCTCCCCAAAGACATATCATTCTGAGAAAAGTTGCAACCTTGGACGGCAGCCTCGACTTAATAACGGTGGACTTGGACTCTATAGCTGGCAAGAAGGGTAGCTTCATCCTCTATGTCTATGCGTTGAAAACCTCAAACCGAGACTGGGCTGTTTGGACTGAGGCGAGGATAGAGGCGAAATCCAAGCCAGACTTGGTGGTTACCGACATATGGGAGAGCGGCAGCCTCATCCATTATAAGGTGAAGAACATTGGTAACGCCCCAACCACTGCTAAGAGCTTCTGCAACTCCCTTTCTGTGGATGGGACGTTGGTAGCAGAGCACTGTGTTGCTCAGGTGCTCCAGCCAGGGCAGGAAGTTGAAGGGGTGTTCAACTACGCTTGGCAGTCGGTATCAGGAGAGTATGATATGAAGGTTTGTGCAGACTCTAGGCAGAGCATTGAAGAGTCTAATGAGGGGAATAATTGTCTCGAGGAGAGGTGGAAGATAGAGAATTTTCCTGACCTGATAATTGCCGAGGTCAAATTTGATATGAAAAGCGGATTAATCGGGTATGTGCTGAAAAATGTAGGCAAGGAAGTTGCAAAGAAAGGTTACTCAACTACGCTCTACGTAAATCAGAGGGAAGTGGCGCACGACCCGGTTAACGTCGACTTACCCCCGGGGGGAATATACCAGTCTTGGTTCAAGGATTACAAGATGCCCGGGGACATTAGTATCACTGTTAAGGTCTGTGCCGATAACTACAACCAAGTTAAGGAATCAGACGAGGGAAATAACTGTATGGAAAGTAGCTTGGACGCAGTCCCGCCAAGCGTGACGGCCACCCATTCGCCCGCCAACGTGACCACCAGAGACCGGGTAGAATTCTCCGCAGCTGCCACAGATGACGTGGGAGTGGTGAGAATCGTGATCTACTTGAACAAGACAATGGTTAGGGAGTGCGCCCCACCTCTCCGAAACCCCCAGGATGGAAAATACTATTGTACTTACGAAGAGGGTCCCTTCCGCGCAGGGGTTCTACATCTCATCGTAGAAGCTTTCGACCCCTCAGGAAACAAGGGGGTTTACGAGGAAGACATAGATGTCACAATATATATACATCC
The DNA here is from genome assembly GCA_964637915.1 of uncultured Nitrososphaeria archaeon. GTDB lineage: Archaea > Thermoproteota > Nitrososphaeria_A > Caldarchaeales > Wolframiiraptoraceae > Wolframiiraptor. The sequence goes on from CAZWXN010000008.1 coordinate 18,245, forward strand.
TCTACCGCCTCCTCCGCCGCCTCCAATTCAGCAGTGCCAGATCTCAGGGAAAATATACGGTTTCCGCTACGCTGCTGACACGCTTAAAATCAGGGTCTGCGAGGCTGAACAGATCTGCGCCTACAGCTCCAACCCCATCACCGGGGAGCGTGTGTGGAGCTGCCATAACCAGTGTAAGATGGTTAGGCCAGGTCCAGAAGGCTTGGGGATTGGATGGACCTACAGCTGGGTCGAGTACGCGGATGTAAGGTATGTTCGCCATATGGATACAGCACCAGAGTCTAAGCTACATGAATACAGCATTATTGTTTCTTGCACCGGCGAATACTTACTGGAGCCTGTGTATAGTCCATGCTCAGACCTCACGCCTGCTTGCCAATGCCCGTGGCGTGGATCATGGGACGCGAGCAAGGGATCTTATGTAAGGATGGATGGCAGAAACCAAGAAGGATACGATTTCACCTTCAGACCACTTGACACAACCATTCCCTCAGTGACGATAACATTCAGCAATGAACGCCCTACGATAGGTGAAACGGTAGAAGTAATAGTTGAGGTAAGAGACGCGGCGGAGATCAAATATATAGATCTAGCAATTTTTGACATTCTATACGTGGATGGCTCGAGTGGGACGCCGATAGTATACAGGTTCCTTCAAAGCACATTCACGCAGTACTATTTCGACTCTGCACAGGGTGTCTATGTAGCGATTGTAAGGTGGAGGGTTCCGAATAATATCGTTGAGGTCGCCTTTAATGCAACGGCTTGTGATGACTGCGGCAATTGGAGAATGGTACCCTTGAAGAGGCTTAAATTTGCAGGATGCCCGGTGATAGACTTTGACTTTGGAGATAGCGGTGGAAGGTTAATGCGCTCAGACTTCCCCATCTTCGGCCTGCCGGATGAGGATGGAGATGGGCTTAGCGACTGCTGGGAAAATGCGGCGATGGATGCGGTTAAACCATACATAGAAATGGATGAGGAGGAGGGCCTATCAGAATCTAACTCCCAGCACCGCGTGGCCTTTTTTGTAAGGGTCACGCCCTATACATCCTATGGACATACGGACCCAACACATATCCTCTTCTTCTTCGTTACAACTTGGAGCCATGATTTCGGTAGACTAGACCTCCCCGAGAAGATCCAAGAAATACTCGGCCTAGCTCATCCTGGTGATACGGAGCCCATTGTAATGGCCTGGAGGATAGTGGATGAACATAGTCTCTACCTCGAATACGTGTACATAGGGGCCCACGGATTATGTAACAAGCACCAGGACCTTTGGAGCCCATGGTATGCAAGCTCTAACACGGCCCCATACTGTGATCCTCTTAAAAATGTTGCAGGAACTCAAACTCTGAGTTCCTCCCTCCATTTTAAAGACAACAGGCTTTACCTCTATATCTCTGAAGACAAGCATGCGACATACCCCTCATGTTATGTTTGTGAGAACGTGTACTTGGTTTCTACCACGAATCCGGCGTTGACCGAGTGCTACGAAAGTGGGAGCAACTTTTTAGGGTGCATGGGGAGCCTCGCGAATTTTGTTGGTATGTATCTTACTATTCTTACTGGTTGTCTCATGGGTGCCTGTCCCCCTGAACTTACCATGTTGCTTATCGGGTTGGCGCCCGTGGGGATAGAGATGTTTACCCAAGGGTTACTGGGCCTCTTCTTTGGGGGCTTAGTGGCACTTATTAGCGATGCACTTGAAAACGATGAACGTGGGTCACAAGCGGCAACATGGAGTCTTCCAGATTTGTTGGACATAGCTGGGGACTCGATGTATGGGAGTACAACGCGAAGACTGGATTTTGAGGGAGACGGTTTCCATTATTGGGTGGAATATTCTGTGGAAGTGGATACCAGCGAACCCTATAGCAGGGAGAGGCCTCATGTCCGTATTAAAGTGCTCAGGGATCACATCGAGGACGAGGCCACAGACTCATGGGGTGATTCTGAGGAGGTCATTATGATAGTGACAGGATTCTCGATACATCCGGGGGGCGTTGACGTCTGGAGGGTCTTGGAATGCTATGATGGAGATGCGGATGAAGGTGAGTCTGAGTGGGTGAGTGATTCCCTAAGAAGAAGATACGAGGGCAATTGGTGTACTAGAGGAAGCACTGACGTAGTGTTTGAAGGCGAGGTGGATGCATCATATATCATAGGTTTCGTTGTTACCTTGATAGAGGACGACGGAGAGGATGATGATCTAAATGATATTGGTGAGGACTTGAGGCAGGCAGTGGAAGAGATGCTCAGACCGGTAGTAGAATTTCCCACATGTGAAGGAGAAATACTCCGAATATCGGCTGCGATTGGTGAGGACTGCGGGGGCCGGAAGAGATTTCGAGGATCTGAGCCGATATTACTTAATGCCTACAACGTAGGTGAGCCAGAGAGACTTGTGTTGAATAATTTGGACGGGAGTGAACATGCCTTGGGTGGAAGGGAGCTGGCCTCTCTTGATAGTTTCCCAGGAGAATCGGTTGTTGGTATATTGATAAACCAGGAATATAAGTTCTGTGGCGGTACAGGGAAACGTAGCTCTGACTGTGCATCATCCATCCTTTCCAATTTAGACAATGTACCAACGAAGCTGCATTGTACGCTTTCACACGAAGATCCTGAATGTTATGAAGAGGGTTAGGGCCATGTATCTCTACCCTACTCCAAAGGACTCCACGGAACCCCGCGCTGAAAGCATGAGCAAATCTTTAGAAGATGGCTCAAGGCGCCTTCTAATCAAGGCAAGGAGCAAGGGCGTGGCCGGCTCCATACTACTCATACTATCTAACATTCCATACCTCGGCGCCATACCCGGCGCCATAGGATTCACCCTCATACTCATGGCCGGGAAACATATCTCCGAAAACTTGGGCAACAGGTCAATATTCAAACACATGTGCGTCGCCGCCATCTTAGGTATACTTGGAGCAGTTACAGCGGCGGGTTGGTTATATCCAAGCCTAGTAGTCTACATGATAACTTTCACCAGCCTCAGGGGAGAAGCCTCTTTAAACATTATGTTACCTGCCTTGATTGTTACATGGTCCTTAACCATGGCTTCAGCAATATTCCTGAGGAAAAGCCTTAATGCAATCGCCTCCGGCGTAGGGGTCAGGAAGTTCAAGGTCGCAGCGCTGCTCTACCTCATCGGCGCAATACTAATCCTCTTTACAACCTTCGGCTTTCTCATAGCATTCATAGCCAAAATAGCACTGGCCGTGGCCTTCCTCTCAGTGCCCCGGAAATAAGGTGTACCCTTAGGATACTCAAAAATTTAGAATAGCCTGCTTATTCTCGAGGCTGAGCGCGTTCTGCATCACGAATGTTATCGTCTCGCCCTACATCCAGCCTCCGCGCGGTATGTGGCCGCTGGGCTATATAAATGAACTGAACCGAATTATGAGTTTGGGTCAGCGCTCAAGATCCCAATCATCGCGCTCAGCCTGGTCAGACTCATCATCCCCATGATGAGTCTGCCTGCCGCGGGCTTTTATCCCTTTTCCCTCCCTAGAAGCCCTCACAAGCGAGGCTTTTTCGGCTTATTGAGATGTTTAGGAGATTATGAATGCAGCTGTATGGAGGGGTTAAGGGAGCTTCGTCTGAGTTTCTTTGTGAGCCTCCACCCTATTGGCAGCAGTACGAGGAGGAACAATAATATGTTTATTGCATTGTTAGCTATTAGCATCGCGATCTCCACCGGTATGAAGAATGTGGAGATTGATATGTCAAGTATAGTGAGACCGTTTTCTGGCGCCGTGCCGAGGCCCCGTGTCCACACAATATAATTCTTTAGTTGTGGAAAATAGTCGAGTAATGGTAAACCGATAATGTTAAGCTCGATTGGAATGATGTATTCAAATCTGCCCGATGGTCCTATTAAGACGACATAACCCTCTTCACCAACTCTTATGTCAGCCTCGTAATATGGCCACTGCAAAGTCACAGCCATATTCTTCAGCGGTCTCCCTGTCTCTGCATGAGTCGCCCTTATTAGGTAAAGGCTGAACTCTAGCGGCTCTTGAAACTCGGGATATGCTTTGGGAAGGAGGTCATTTGTTATGGCAGGAATGGTCAGAAGCGCTCCTTCAAAGCGGCCTGTCTCATAGAGATTTTGCGCTTCCCACAAAGCCGCCGATGCTTGATCTACATCCACATCCATAGATCTCGCATCATCTACTATTCTTTCAGCGTAGTCAAGGGCTGTTCTAGTGATGTCCTGAGCCGCCTGTATATCACCGCTTGCCACAGCATCTCTCACATCGGCGGTTAGTGCTGTTATGTGGAAGGCAGCTACTTCAGCATTCAAGCTATAAGGATATTCAGGAGAAAATCCCTGGGCTATAAGATTAGCCCGCTCCATCAAATCTTTATAGTCCCTCGGGTCAAGGCCGGCAAGCTCCCAGGCCCTAATGATGCAACCAAGGCCTTCAATTCTCTTGATTTCTACAGGTGGATATTCCTCGTAGGGAGGCGGCTTAAGAAAAAATAGAATCCTTCTACCTTTGAAATTAGCGAATTTATTCCAGAGTTCTTTAACCTTGTCTGCGCCCAGCTCCTTTTCCAGCTCCATCTTCATCCTCTCAACCGTTTCTCTTGAAGCTTCAACGGCGGCTTTTTTCGCCTCTTCATGCTGTGGGTGATCGGTACTATCCTTCGCATTCGCTCCTATGCCGCTTCCATGTGGGTAGAGGTCTCCCGGCGGGTTATAGGGGTCCTTTGCATTTGGGTCATAGCCAGTCAGCTTAAGGCTGGCTGGAGGATTCTTTGCGGGGTCGAAGAGAGCATTTTTTGCTGCTGCTTTATCAGCTTTCGGGAGATCCACGTAATTCGAATGGGCAAAAAAGTCTTGCACCGCGTGCAATGCTCTCCCTATCGCGGCTATGGCCCCTATCGTAGTACAGTTCTTAAGATACTCTTTTGCTTTGTCCATCTCAGCCCTCACATATCTGGCCCCGTCCTTGAAGGCGTCTGCATGAGACTTGCCGGGAGGCCTGTCAAAATGATGTTCGGGCCTGTACTTGGACTTGTCCCGCCACTCTGACCAATCTTGGTAGGTGTTGAAGTCTTCCATGTATTCGATTGCATCTTTCGAGAAACCTTGATCTTTAAGCGCCTCCTCCGTTATCTCCTCATGCGTGCTTTCTGCTGTAGGGTGGTAGCTGTTAAACGCATCGACGACCTCAGCTTGTGCAAGAAATAACAGCATAATGAGACTTGCTATCCCAATTAGCCTAACCATCTGCATGCCTCGTTGCAGGTTACAAAGACATGTTAAGACTCTAATGCACTTGCAAGGCAGAAGTCCCAGACTCAAAATATTTTTATAGAACCTTGAATATAAATTTTTACGACGGTCTGCGCAGGCTCTATAAACTCAGAAATTTTTGATCAACTCTTTATTATCATTCATGGCTTTTTTTCTCTGTTTAGCCTTGTTGTGAAGTTTAGGGTTTAGTATGAAGGGTGGGAAGTTATGGGTTCTTTTCTTCCTCCAGAGCTAGGATTGAGAGACGCCCCTGTAAAAGCACAAGAATTCGACACTATAAATTATCCATACTCAAGCTTGCACCTAAAAATAGACTAATATAGCTATCTGTTTATCCAAGTCCGGGCTAGCTTGAGCCCCCTCCAGCTATAATATTTAAGCTCTCGGGTCTGATAATATACTTGGTTTCCCGGGGTGGGGATTATGCTTCGTGAGGTCTCCGCTGGCGCCACTATCTTTTATCTCGGGTCTCAGATTGAGTATCTGCTACTGCATTATGCTGCTGGTCACTGGGATTTTCCCAAGGGCGCGATCGAGCCGGGCGAGTCCGAGCTTGATACTGTTAGGAGGGAGGTTTGGGAGGAGACCGGGATAAGGGAGATCGAGATCATACCGGGTTTTAGGAAGGTTATACATTACTGGTATAGGAAGTCGGGCCAGCTCGTGCAGAAGACCGTGATATTCTATCTGGCGAGATCCTTCACGAAGAACGTGACATTATCCTATGAGCATATAGGGTATGTCTGGCTGCCTTATGAGGAGAGCCTGAAGAGATTAACTTTTAAGACGGCTAAGGAGACTCTTCGGGAAGCCCATGAGTACCTCCTCAGGAATATTCATCTGCTCCGTCAGCCGAGGCTCCACGACTACTAGGCGGGAGATGATGCGCATGGGTAGGAGCCATCTCGCCGCGTCGATAGTGATATTGATGCTCTTCTCGAGCTTGATGGCGGTCTACTGCCAGGAGATATCTCTGACGGTTCATGTCAATGATCCTCTTGGAAAGAGCTTGGATGGTATCGAGGTTAGGCTGATTAGGGGTGTCGAGGTTAGGCGGTTCGTAACAAACTCGACGGGCTATGCCGAGTTCAAGTATCTCGAGCCGGGCGAGTATAGGCTTGAAGTGGTTATCGGGAACGTGACTGTTGGCGAGAGGGCTGTAAGGATCCCGGATGACCGGCTTGTCGATGTTACGGCTAGGGTGGGCGAGATTGAGCTCAGGCTCCTAAACTTGGATGTCGAGCCTGTCAAGGGGCTTAAGATCGAGCTACGCGCCGGCGGCTACGCCCGCTCAGCCGAATCCGATGATAAGGGCATTGTTAGGATCGCGAGGATCCCATATAGCGATCTGAAGGATGTTGGGGCCTACTCCATGATCATCAAGATGGATAAGCTGGTGATCTATGAGGGATCTCTCGAGGTCGCCGAGCCGAAGGTTTACAGGAACATTACGCTGCCTCTCGCGAGCCTGAGGCTCACGGTCGTGAATCTCGAGGGCGAGCCTATCCCAAAGATCATCGTTAAGCTATCTTCTGAGGGGTATTCCACGGAGGGCAGGTCTGATAGCGGCATCATAACCTTCAAGAACCTGCCATTATCCGAGGTTGGTGGTGTCGGCGCATACAAGGTCAATGTCTCGATGAGGGTTGAGCGCGGCGACATGCCGATATACTATGAGGAGAGGAGTATAGTTGGGAGCGCGAACATCTCTCTGATAGCTGATCTCGCGAGGCTCAGGGTGAGGGTTGTTGATGAGGGTGGTGAACCTGTTAAAGGCGTGGTCGTGAGCCTGAGTAACCGGCATATGGCCAACTTTACCTCAAGCCGGACCGATGAGAATGGTGAGGCCATCTTCGAGAATGTGCCTCTTAGCAGGGGCGTGGTCAGCGCTGGGACGTATATAATCCAAGCGATGAGGGCTGGCAGGATGATAGGGGAGCTGAGAGGGGAGTTTGAGAAGCCGGGAACAATTCTAGACGTGGTTGTCATGAGGGGTGAACAGAGGCTCAAGCTCCTAGATTATCATGGCAGGCCCCTCGCCGGATACCTAGTAAGACTCGTGGACGAGATTGGTGGAGAAAGCCTCAATGCCTCGACGAATGATCTTGGTGAGGCCATCTTCAAGATCTTCCACGGCCCATACATAATGGAGATATATAGTGATGGGAGGCGCATACGATCATCATCCATTCAGCTGGCCGGCGGATTCTTGGAGATCAAACTCGATGAGGTGAACTTTCCTCTAAGCATAAAAGTTGTTGATGCCATGGGGAGGCCCATCAGCTCGGGCCATATAGAGGTGAGCGCCGAGGGCAGAACCCTGGTCAGGAAAGAGCTGAACGGTGAGCCGGTTAATCTTGACCTGCCATATCCTGTTGAGCTGCGATGCGATATCTACTCGGATGATGGGAGGCTCCTGCATAGGGAGCTTCTCCGCGCATATGGGCCTCAGGAACTTGTCGTAGAGCTGAGGGGATACATATTCCTAGGCGGTCTCATAGAACTCGAGGCTGTTGCCGCGGCAATAGTGCTCGCCATAATAGCGGCATGCGCCCTCTTCTCAGCCGCCCTAATAATCAGGGCTAAGAGAAAAGGCTAATAACATGAGGATTCCGCGAAATTGTGAGATTAATTTGACTCAGAGCGGGCGGATGGCAGGGGATAAGCCCGGCTGGACCCTGAGCAGGAATCCAACGGAGGTCTGCAATCCGCTTTGCAGATACTTTAGATGTGGGAGGAAGGCCTTGGACTTTAAGAGGAATCCGCCGTGGTGTGGCTGGGTTAATTCTCCTTGTGTTGGCTATAGGTGCAATTACGCCCTCTGCATTCAGAAAAAGCTTCTCCCAGATGGTAGATGCGCCCTCTTCGTCAGGAGGAGGACGGAGGAGCAGGAGAAGCCGGAGATGCTGGAGTCCGGGCTTAGGATCGGCGCTGCTGAGAGGGTTAGGAAGAAGCTGGATAAGTTCGGGATCTAGGATCTGGCCACGATATAGCCAGAAACAACGATGAGCGCTCCACCTAGGATGTCGATCGGCCCTAGGAGCTGGCCTAGGAAGAATGCTCCCATTATCGCCGCGCTGAGGGGCTCTAGGTAGGTTAGGACAACCGCCTTATGCGCCTCCACCATCGCGAGTCCATAGAGATATAGCGTTACGGCCGAGCAGGTGTTCACGCTGGAGAGTATTAGCAAGAGCGTCCATTCCATCGTTGAGAGGCTCGGCGCCATAGGCCGGGACAAGGCCGCCAAGAAGACTGCCGCGAACACATATGAGTAGAATGCTGTGGTGAGGCTCGACTGCCCCTCGCGAAGCCTCTTCGAGACAATTATGAAGCCGGCGTAGCTTAGGCCCGCGAGAAGCCCATAAATGATGCCCAAGATGTCTCCGGAGGCGCCATTAAGCAGCTCCTCATGAGAGATCAGGTATATGCCGAGGATCGACATGAGCAGGGCCGCGACCGACGCTCTTCCAATCCTCTCCTTCAGGATCATGGGTGATAATATTGCTGTGAAGACTGGGCCGAGGTAGTTTAGGAGGACCGCCTCAGCTATCGGTATGAGCTTCATCGAGGAGAAGAGGAATGCCCAGCCGAGGGATAGGAGTAGGCCGTTTAGGATTAGGAGCCTCCAGCAGGACCCGATACGCGCGAGATCATGCATCCTGAAGATCACCATGAAGGGGAGAAGGATTAGCGAGGCGAGGAAGACCCTGAAGAAGGCGATTGTGAAAGCATCGAGGCTAATCATATTCACGATCACGCCATTCAGTCCCCAGATAACCGCCGCCGACGATATCGAGAGTATCCCGAGGAGCCGCGCATTCTCTCCCATTTCTAGCCTCGAGAGATCATCCGGAAGAAGTTAAAATATACTCCCTCAAGAGCTGGATAGGTGAAGTTGATGCTCATGTCGAGCGAGCTTGAGAAGCACTGGGATCCAAAGCTTGAGGAGGAGCTTCTGGAGCTTTGGAGAAGGGAGGAGATTTACAGGTTTAATCCTAGGAGTAGGAGGCCTCTCTTCCTAATCGATACTCCTCCGCCCTATCCATCTGGGAGGCCTTGGCATATTGGGGCCGCCGCCCACTACTCCCAGATAGACATGATTGCTAGGACTGCTAGGATGATGGGCTATGAGGTCTACTTCCCGATAGGGATTGATAGAAATGGCCTGCCCGTCGAGATCTATACCGAGAAGGTGAGGGGCGTCTCGATAAGGGATGTGCCGAGGGAGAAGTTCCTCGAGCTCTGCAGGGAGACCTTGGATCAGCTCGAGGCTGAGATGATAGCGCTGATGAAGCGGATGGGGCTTAGCGGAGACTTCGACAACTACTACAGGACTGATTCCGAGGAGTATAGGGCTCTTACCCAAGCCACATTCATCGAGCTTTGGAATCGCGGGCTGATCTACTCCGCCACTAGGCCGAATAACTACTGCTGGGAGTGCGGGACAACGATAGCCGATGCCGAGATAGAGTATGAGGAGAGGCCCGCGAAGCTCGTCTACATCAAGTTCAGGGTCGAGGAGGATGGAAGCGACCTGATAATCGCGACCACCCGGCCGGAGCTCCTAGCAGCATGTCAAGCCGTCATAGTGAACCCGGGCGACGAGAGGTATACTCACCTCCACTGGAAGCACGCGATCGTGCCGATATATGGGAGGAGTGTCGAGATCATCCCGCATCCGGCTGCTAGGCCGGAATTCGGGACCGGCGCCGTGATGATCTGCAGCTATGGAGACTATACGGATGTGCTCCTATTCAGGGAGCTCGGGCTCGAGGAGATAGTCGCCATAAATCAGGAGGGGAGGATGACGGAGGCGGCTGGCAAGTACGCCGGGATGAGGATCGAGGAGGCTAGAGAGGCGATAATCAGGGATCTCGAGGAGATGGGGCTTGTCGTGAAGGTTGAGGAGATAATGCATAGGACCCCGGTCTGCGAGAGGAGCAAGACGCCGATAGAGATCATACCCATGGAGGATTATTATCTGAGGCAGCTCGAGTTTGCTGAGGTCTTAAAGGAGAAGTCCGCGTCCATGAAGTTTCACCCGGAGCGGCATAGAAGGCTTCTCATAGACTGGATAGACTCGCTCCGGATAGACTGGCCGATTAGCAGGCGGAGATACTATGGGACGGAGATACCCATCTGGTATTGTGAGAGGTGTGGCGAGCCCCATCTACCGCCGCCCGGCAGGTATTATCGCCCATGGGCTGAGGACCCACCATTCAAGAGATGCAGAAAGTGCGGCCATGACGGGTTCATTGGCGAGACAAGGACCTTCGACACCTGGGTGGACTCGAGCATCTCGCCGCTCTTCATAACAAAGTATGGTCGTGATGAGCGCTTCTTCAGGAGGACTTACCCGGTCGCGATTAGGCCTCAGGGCAAGGACATCGTAAGGACCTGGCTCTACTACACGGTTCTCCGATGTTATCAGCTCACGGGCAAGATGCCCTTCAAGCACGTCTGGATAAGCGGGACAGGGCTTGATGAGAAGGGGGAGAAGATGAGCAAGAGCAAGGGGAACGTGATAGACCCGGCGCCAATAATCGAGAAGTATGGAGCAGACAGGTTCAGGTTCTGGTGCGCTCAGGAGTCGAGCCTAGGAGAGGATTTCAGGATCTCGGAGGAGAGGATAGCGAATGCGGGGAAGTTCATAACAAAGTTCCTCAACATCGCGAGATACGTCTCACTATTCCCGAGACCTAGGAGGGCGGAGCTCACGCCGACAGACAGGTGGATTCTCGCCGAGCTTGCAGAAACAGCCCGTAAATGCTATGAGGGATACCGCGACTTCAACTTCTTCATACCAGCAACCACGATAAGAAACTTCACCTGGAACATATTCGCCGACCACTATATTGAGATGTCGAAGCAGAGGGCTTATGGCAGGGGGTTCTCGAAGAGCGAGCAGAAGGCTGCATGGTATACGCTCCATGAGGTTCTCAGGACCATTCTCCTCCTTCTAGCGCCGATCACTCCATTTATCACCGACTATATCTGGAGGAAGCTATATTCCAAGAAGAGCATCCACCTCGAGAGGTTCCCAAGGGTGAGATGGAGCCGAGCATACTCGAAGTATACGGACGCGATAATAGAGTTCAACTCAATGGTCTGGAGAATGAAAAAGGAGAGAGGGTTATCGCTGAGGGATCCAATAGGGGTTGAGATACCGAGGAAGCTTAAGCCCTTCAAGAAAGACTTGATCGCGATGCATAATATCGTGATGCACTAGCCTACTTCACCTCGATCTTTCGCAAGGCCTCGAGGATTATCTTCGCGGCTTTCCTGACGCTATCCTCGAGCTTATCCGCAGTCAATATAGGCGTCTCCCGCACCACGTTATTGCTCAGAATGAGGAGGGCGCCCGACTTTATCCCCCTCATCCTCGAGACCCCGAATAGGGCAGCACACTCCATCTCTATCGCTATGACCCCCCTCTTAGCCCACTCCATCGCAAACTCATGACTCTCAGCATAGAATGCATCATTAGAGACCACAGCCCCGATCCTGAAGGTCACGCCACTCCTCCTCGCCTCCTGGACAAGGGCCTCCAAGACCTCGTAGTTCGGCGCCAATGGTAGATGAACCCCAGGAGCATATGTTGCTAGAACACCGTATGTGGAGAGGCTGGCAACAGCATCTGGTATAACAAGCTCCCCAGGCTCCATGTCTGGCAGAAGGCCGCCCGCGGTCCCCAGCCTCACGATCACCTTCGCTCCGAGCATTATCAGCTCCTCGAAGGCTATCGCGGATGATGGGCCGCCAATACCATGACAGGCCACCGAGACCCTGACACCACCATACTCACCCGTATAAACCGGAAATCCACGATGAAGATTCACAGGTCTCGCATTATCGAGAAGCCTCGAGACCTGCTCCACCCTTGCAGGATCACCAACAGCTATAACCCTCTCAGCAACCTCACCAGGCTTAGCGAGAATATGATAAGGACCACCCATAACCATTTACAAATAAGTTAAGACAGTCCACTTTTATTTTTTGCTTTTGTTTTAGGAGGATTTATTTCTATGGAAGAAGATTATTAAACAGTGGACGAACCTTCGCCTATTAAACTCCTTTAAGGAATGTATAAAAGAACCTCACTCTCTATACAGACACAATGCTCACAAAATAATCAAGGAAGTTAAGGATGATGAAAGATATGCGATGATATATAGATCGGCATGCGATGCGATAGGAGTCAGGGACAGCGCTGAAATCGCAATATTAACGGCAACAAAGCATTAAAAAGGGCGTGGCAACAGCGGCAAAAGTAGCGTAAGCTGGCCGGCGGGCAGTAAGAGTCGGAGTGCCGGTGGTAATTTGATGGTCCCGCCATGGGCTCCCGTGGTGGTTCGCCCATAACACCAGCCGGGCCGACTACGATGGCTCGTCGGCCAGCCCACCCCCATTACCCCCTTTTTTCCTAGATTTAGTTCAACATCAAACTTAGTAAGAGTTCTTGTCAGAGGTCATGAATGAGCACTATCAAAAAGATCTGAACGTTTATCAGATATTAATGTTGGCTGCCCGCATAGAAATGACCAAGGCATATTATGGATATTTGGAGGCAGGCTTCTTCATAATAGGGTTTGTGAAAGTTGGTGATGAGCTTGTTAGAGTTGGGTTTTATAGGAGCTTGAAACATCTAGAGAATGAGATTGGCGCATATCATCATCGTCCAAGGCTTGATCTCGGCGAGTTCCGGGAGCTTATCCAGGACCTCAGGGCCTATCTCTCGGGGGAGCATGTTGTCTTCGATTATCCATTTAGGCTTGAGCGCCCGGAATTTGAGAGGAGGGTTCTGCTGAAGGTTAGGGAGATACCATATGGCGAGACACGGAGCTATAGCTGGGTTGCGGGTGAGGTTGGTAGGCCGGGGGCTTGGAGGGCTGTCGCCAATGCACTGGCGAGAAACCCGATCGCGATAATAATCCCATGCCATAGGGTCTTGAGAAAGGATGGCAGGATAGCTGGAGGCGGCTTCGGCAAAAAGGTGAGGGAGTATCTTCTGAGGCTCGAGGGAGCGCTCCCGAGAAAGTGAGCCTCATTTCAGGATCTTCCCCGTATCCATGTACCAGAGGTAGAGGTCGAGCTCGGCTAGGCTCAGGCCAAGCCTCCTCGCCAGCCCTCTTAGGATGTTCTCGATCTCAAGATACCGCTTTCTCGTGAGAGACTTGAACTCGCCTATCACGCCATATCTCCTCAGCACCCTGAGCACGTGGAAGTCTATTATCGCCACATCCCGGTATCCTAGGTTTCTGAGGAGGTGGCTCGCCTCCTTCATCCCGAGACCGCGAATATTCTCTACGAGCCAATCTCTAAGCTCATGCTCGCTCCGTCCCGATCTAAGAACCTCAAGTATTATGGGAAGCCCCATCCTCGCCTCAACGATGTATCTCGCTCGTGCCTCGGGGAACCTGTGGCCTAGCCTCCTCAGCTCCTCGGCAAGCTCCTCCACGCCAAGGCTCATCAGCCTCTCACCAAGCTCCTCCACAATCCTGAGGCTCCCCGATGCCGTGAAGTTTGCGGCGAGAATGCAGAAGACTATCTCCCTGAACACGTCCTCAGCCGGCCTTGAGAGAGCTTCCTTGAATGACTTGATCCTAGACTCAACAACCCGCCTCACATCCACCCTTGACATCAGCTTCTCCAGATCTCTTATGAGATCCTCGAGCGCCAATAAGCCCACCGAGGCAGGACTACTTGGAGTATGGTGTAACAGATCCCTGAATTCTCAGAACATGCCTTGTCTGCCTAGCATGCTCCTCAGCCTCTTCGAGACTC
>CAZWXN010000009.1:0-31558 GCA_964637915.1 uncultured Nitrososphaeria archaeon
ATTATAAGAGTCGGGAATATCCCGCATGTCCAGATATACTTTTAGATGGGCTGGCAGTAGACCCCGAGAGCTCTAGATACCGAGAGCTCTAGATATTGTCATGAGTTCTGGGCCTGTGGTTAGTGATCCCACGATAGCGCCCTTGCTATTTGCGAGTATCCCGCTTCTAACGAACTTTACGCCATTATTCACGGTGCCCGGCACCACCTCAACCTTAAATAGCTCTGAGAGCATCTTCTCCTCCTCCTCTGATGCCTCGACGAAGATTAGGCCGCCGGTGTTCGTTATTACCGCGAGCGAGCCGACATAACTTCTATCCGCGATCCTCCCAACCTCAACCTCAACGCCTAGAGCATCCTTTATCGTCCTCACCGCGCTCTTTGGGAGAATATCGCTCACGAGAGCTGCCCGATCATTCGCCAGAACGAGGTTTCCTATCGCCGTATACTTCCCCTCCACCACGGCGAGATTCATGTCGCCAACATGCTTCTTGATGACATCAAGCTCCTCCTCCAAGACTAGATTTGATAGGAGGAGGCCGTTACTATTGCCCGTCGCAAAGGCCGATAATAGTATCGAGCCGGCGATCGTCGTTGGGATAACCTCGACCTCGAGCACGCCCTTTATCAGCCTCTTCTGCCTTGGCTTGAGCTGTGGCGGGACTAGGCAGATCTTCTCCGTCGCCACCGAGAATAGACCGACCTCAGCAGTTCCAAAGAACGTCTCGAGATATATTCCATGTGATCTCGCCGTGGCCTTGCTCATATGCTTCACCCACGCTAGCCTTCAAGCGTCTTAACAGCCTCCTCATAGGCCACGGAGAAGTCGTAGATGTCGCCGATCTCTATATCTAGGTCGAGTAGCTTAGCCAGCGCCTCAACCCCCCTCCTAGTCGCTAGATAATCCGGGATCATGTCCCCAGCCTCGATCAGGAGGGAGAGGTTCTCCATGCCAAGCTCCCCGGCCATTAGTATGAGGAGACCTGCCGCGCCCACTATCTGGCCCTCATATGGGACCGCGTCAATCTTCTCGAGAGCCCGCTTGACGACCTCCTCACTCGTCGAGGATAGGTATATCACCCTTGGATCGCTCACCTGATCCTTGCCATAGCCTCCGAGGGTTATCACGGATCTGACGCCAAGGTCCGCGGCGACCTCTATGATGCGCTGGCAGAACTCATGCTGACCATAATATGTGGAGGGTTGAGCATTGCCATAGAGCAGGATTAATGGCCTCTGCGACTCAACGAGGTAGAAGTCCGCGAAATATGGGAGTATCCTGCCATCCCTAACATAGCCGACCGATGGAAAGAATGGGGAATAGAATCTGCATATCCTCCTCCCGCCGAGCTTCATTAAGAGGTAGGCTACAGCCGCCTTCGCGACCAACCCGACCCCTGGAAGCCCCTCGATCAGCACCGCTCCAGGAGCCCTGATCTTCTCGGCGCCCGGCTCGAAAATAGCATCAGTCTCCACTCAGCCTACACCCCTTCACATCGAGAAGAAATAGGAGCCTTATTTTAGTATCTCCCAACCATATCCTCTTTGCCCGAGAAAGCCGACTCGGGCTTTTCATCAGCCGCTTAACCGCAAGACTTCATAAGATACTGGTTTAAGCCAGGAAATGATATAAATCGAGGGGGTGGATAATCACTATGGCGCGTTTCCTCGGCAGGAGGAGTGGGCTCCACGAGGTTACAAGACTTCTTGTTGATGTTGCGCTCGGCCGGGTTAAGGCGGATCTCGTGATAAAGAATGGCACCCTCGTAAACGTAAACTCGGGGGAGGTTCTCGAGGGCGTGGATGTCGCGGTTAAGGGGGATAGAATAGCTCTTATCGGCGATGCAGACCATTGTATAGGCCCTGACACCAAGGTGTATGATGCCGGTGGGAGGTATCTCGCCCCCGGATTCCTCGATGCGCATGTCCATGTGGAGAGTAGCATGGTTACCTTGACGGAGTTCGCGAGAGCCGTTCTCCCAAGGGGGACAACCACGGTCTTCATAGACCCGCATGAAATAGCCAATGTGCTTGGCCTAGAAGGCGTTAAACTGATGCTCCAGGAGGCTGAGAATCTCCCGCTCAAGGTCTTTATCACGGTTCCATCTTGTGTTCCAGCGAACCCACCGTTCGAGACCGCTGGGGCAGTTCTCGGGCCGAGGGAGGTTGAGGAGGCGCTCTCATGGGATGGCGTGATAGCGCTTGGAGAGATGATGAATTATCCGGGAGTTCTCGCGGGCGATGAGGAGGTGCATGCCAAGATAGCTGCAGCCCTTAGAGCCGGGAAGCTTGTGGAGGGGCATGATGCCGGCCTTCTTGGGAAGGAGCTTGCCGCCTACTCAGCCGCCGGAATAACCTCGAGCCACGAGCTGACAACAAAGCGCGACGCGATCGAGAGGCTCAGGCTCGGGATGTATGCGTACATGAGGGAGGGCTCTGCCTGGCTCGATGTGGCCGAGACCATTAAGGCGATAACTGAGGCCGGCCTAGATTCCAGGCATGCATGCCTTGTGACGGATGATAGGGAACCTGAGTCGCTCATCAAGCAAGGCCACATGGATCATGTTGTGAGAAGGGCGATAGAGGAGGGTGTTGACCCGATCACTGCGATTCAGATGGCCACCCTGAACCCCGCGGAACACTATGAGGTTGCTAGGGAGATTGGGAGTATCGCGCCGGCAAGGTTCGCGGACATCCTCGTAATCAGCAGCCTCTCTAAGGTTAAGGTTGATGCGGTCTTCGCCGATGGCAGGCTCGTCGCGAGGGATGGCAGGATGGTGGTGGATCTACCGAGGCCATCATATCCTGAGAGCGCTACAAAGTCCGTGAGGCTGAAGAGGATGCTCGAGCCGCGGGACTTCGAGATAAAGGCGCCGATAGAGAGGGGCGAAATAAATGTTAGGATAATCGAGGCTATTGAGGGAAACGTCCTGACAAGGCACATCGTGGATAAGCTCGAGGTAAGGGATGGCCTCGTCCTCCCTGACCCCGATAGGTGGATCTACGAGCTCGCCGTTGTAGAGAGGCATAAGAGGACAGGGAACATAGGCCTAGGGTTCGTGAAGGGGTTCGGCTTCAGGATCGGCGCTATTGCCACCACCGTCGCGCATGATAGCCATAACATGATCGTGCTGGGGTGTAGTAGAGAGGACATGGCCTTGGCCGCGAATAAGCTCGCCGAGCTGGGGGGCGGGATAATAACCGTGAAGGATAACGAGGTATTATCGGTTGTGGAGCTGCCGATAGCCGGGCTCATGTCCACCGAGCCCGTCGAGGTCGTTGCAGAGAAGCTTGAGAAGATGTATGAGACTTGGAGGAGGCTCGGATGCGAGTGGGTCTCACCATTTATGACGATCTCGCTCCTCGCGCTCGACGTGCTCCCGGAGCTGCGGCTGACCGATAAGGGCCTCCTAGACACCGTGAACTTCAAGTTCATTAGCCTCTTCGCCTAGCCCCCATCCCAGACGCGGAATATTTGTAAGATCCTAATACGGCTTGAACCTGAAGGCATCCTTGTTCGAGATAGTTGCTGAGGATCATCTTGGAAGGATTGGGAGGCTTAGGACTCGCGGTGGAAGGATTGCTGAGACGCCGCTCTTCCTCCCGGTCATAAACCCGGTTACGCAGGATGTTCCAGCAGGCTGGATGAGGGAGAACCTTGGGGCAGAGGCTGTGATAACGAATGCATACATTATCCTGAGGAGGCTTAGGGAGGAGGCCTTGAGAAAGGGGGTTCATGGGATCCTAGCCTTCGATGGCGTGGTGATGACTGATAGCGGCGGATACCAGGTCCTAGAGTATGGTGGTGTTGAGGCCTCTCCGGAGGAGATCGCGGAGCTTCAGGAGGAGATGGGCAGTGATATCGCCGTCCCCCTGGATATTCCGACTGGGCTATGTAGCAGGGAGAAAGCCGAGGAATCCGTCAAGAGGACACTGAGGAATCTCGAGGCGACTATCGAGTTTTTGAGAAGGAGGGGTGTTAGGCGATGTTTATGGGCTGCGCCGATTCAGGGCGGAATCCACCTAGATCTCATCCATCGCTGCGCTAATAGGGAAAGGGAGATGGGCTTCGACCTCTATGCGCTCGGAAGCCCAACGCCCCTAATGGAGGAGTATAGATTCGATAAACTGTTCCAGATGATATATGCTGCCAGGTCTGCGGTGGGCTTTGGGGAGCCCTTGCACCTATTTGGAGCCGGCCACCCCATGATCTTTCCATTCATAGTTGCTTTGGGCGTGGATATGTTCGACTCCGCTAGTTATATTCTCTATGCCCGGGATGATAGATACATGACGGAGACCGGGACGATAAGGGTGGAGAAGCTTGACTATCTGCCATGCTGCTGCCCAATATGCTCCAAGATGAGCGCGGCCGAGCTCAAGCAACTCCCGAGGAATGAGAGGATTAGGATGCTCGCGATGCATAATCTCTATATCTGCTTCATGGAGGTTAGGAGGGTTAAGCAGGCGATAAGGGATGGAAGGCTCATGGAGCTGCTTGAGCAGAGGGCGAGAAGTCATCCAAGCCTGTATCAGGGGTTTATCGAGATTATGCGGAATGAGGATCTGCTAGGGCTGATGGAGGAGAATGCGCCGATCTCCGGGAGGAGGGGTGTAAACCTCTATGATGAGATGAGCTTGAGGAGGCCGCTTGTGAGAGCCACGAGGAGGAGGCTTCTCGAGAACTGTCTCGCTGGGAGGGGGCGCGGCGGAGAGGCCCTGCTTCTCCCCGAGACCCTGAAGCTCTCCCTAGAGAAGGCGTCAAGACTTCCCGAAAACCTCGACATACTCTTCTATGGCAGCCCCTATGGCTTAATCCCCCTCGGCCTCAGATACACCTATCCATTCTCCCAGACAAATTATCCCAAGGCGCTGCTCGATGAGTGCCTCGATGAGCTTATCACGGAGGCGATTAAGCAGTTTGAGGCCGCTGGCTATAAGGGGGCATATATCCTCAAGCCCGAGACGAGGCGCTTGGAGAAATTTGAGATGGAGCTTGCTAGGAGGTTAAGGGAGCTGGGTGTCGAGGTGAGGGAGCTTGAGAGCCTTAAGGAGCTGATGGACGGCTCCGGCGGCGGGGCCGGCCACAATGTTTAAGAATTGGGCCGAGCGCCCGTAACAGGAAGGCTGGAAAAGGCTTAGGCGCGTGTTGAAACAGGCATGAAGATAAGTTTTCTCGGCGGGATTGGAGAGGTTGGGAGAGCCGCAGTTCTAGTCGAGACTAGGGATGCTAGGATGCTGCTGGATTATGGTGTTAAGCCTTCGGAGCCTGAGCCCCTCTTCCCGGGCCATATCTCGCCCAAGGATCTCGACGCCGTGATAATTACACATGCTCATCTAGATCATAGCGGAGCCGCGCCATTATTGATGCTGAATGGAGGGGTCAAGGTTTACGCGACAGACATGACCTTCAAGCTAAGCGACATACTTCTCAGGGACTTCCTGAAGCTGAGCGGATACTATATTCCCTATGAGATTCTAGAGGTCGAGGAGCTCCTAAGAAGGGGGATAAGAGTGGATTATGGCGACACGATAAGGGTGAAAGATGCTGAGATCACCTTCCTCGACGCGGGCCATATACCGGGAAGCGCCCAAGTCCTAGTAAATGCTGACAAAACCCTGCTATATACGGGAGACTACTCAACGCGTAAGACAAGGCTTCTATCCGGCGCCAAGGACATGCCGAAGGATGTTGACGCGGTTGTCACCGAGTCGACCTACGCATTAACCGAGCATCCGAAGAGGGCTGACCTCGAGAAAGACTTCATAAATAATGTCATCGAGATTATTGATCTCGGTGGGAGGGTTCTAGTCCCAGCCTTCGCGGTCGCTAGGTCGCAGGAGATCATGTGTGTCTTGGAGGCCTATGGTGTGAGGGAATCCGTCTACTTGGATGGTATGGCTGTCAAGGTTCTTGACCTCTTCCTAGAGTCAAAGGAGTATGTTCAGGGGTATCAACTCCTCTACTCGGCCTCAAAACATGTGATAAGGGTGAATGATAGGAAGAAGCGCAAGAAGGCTGCTGAGAACCAGGCGGTGATCATAAGCCCGGCTGGGATGCTTAAGGGAGGGCCGGCCGCATACTATCTTGAGAGGATATATGATGACCCATATTCCGGGATATTCCTCGTGAGCTTCCAAGTGCCGGGGACTCCGGGCGCAAGGCTCCTAGAAGAGGGCAGGATAACCGTGAAGGGGGAGGATGTTGAGGTTAAGGCGAGGGTAAAGCAGTTCCTCTTCAGCGCCCACTCCGGCAGGAGCGAGCTTAGATCCTATCTCAGGGGCCTGAATCCAGGTACAAAGGTCTTCACGATTCATGGTGAGCCTGATGCCTGCCGTGATTTAGCGGAGTATGCTAGGAATGAGCTGAGCTTGGATGCTATTGTCCCCGAGAAGCATCATAAATACGAGATCTAGAGATAATCTTGGCGGGAATGACCTCATGCAGGCTTTGCGGCGGTCAAGCCGCCTACCTCATAGAACATGCTAGGATGATGCTTTGCCGAGACTGCTTCATCAAGTATTATGAGAAGAAGGTCTATAACACGATAATGAAGCATGGGATGCTTCGCGGAGCTGGGAGAATTGCCGTCGCCGTATCCGGTGGGAAGGATAGCATGGCCCTGCTAGCCGCCATGAATAGGCTTGTCTCCGAGAAGTTCTCCGGCATCAAGCTCATAGCCATCCACATAAACCTCGGCATAGAGGGCTACTCGGAGAGGTGCCAAGAGATAGTTGAGAATGTCTGTGAGGATCTAGGCGTCGAGCATGTTATCCATGATCTATCGAGTAGGGAGGGTTATAAGATTCCGGATCTCAGGTCCACGCCACTGGGCAGGAGGATCTGCGGCGCGTGCGGGACTGTTAAGCGGTATCTGATGAATAAGCTGGCTTATGAGATAGGAGCGGATAGGCTGGCAACGGGCCATAATCTCGATGATGTTGTGGAGCTGCTTTTCGAGTTCTATCTCAGGGGCTCTGTTGAGGATCTCGTGAGGGTTAGGCCTGTCTCGTGGAGCGATAACCCGAAGATGGTCACGAAGATAAAGCCGCTCATAGAGCTGACGGAGAGGGAGAACATGTATTATGCCATGGCCCAGGGAATCCCACTTCTAGATGCTTCATGCCCGCTTGCCGAGGGCTCCCGGATGCTTAGGAGAAAGAGGCTAATAAGGTTGATCGAGCGCGAAATACCCGGCTTCAAGCACATGCTCTACAAGTCCCATGTGAAGAGGATTTTGCCGAGACTCGAGAAGACCGTGCCCGAGCCCAGCCTCATGGAATGCGAGAAATGTGGGATGCCATCCCTCTCAAACATGTGCAGCTATTGTAAGCTCGTATCGAGATTGGCCGCCCGATCAGCCTAGAACTCTACCTAGATGATCCAGCTTCTCAAGCGCCCTTCTCGCCGCTGCCCTAAGCTCTCCAGCCCTCTCCTCCGGCACTCCATCATATGTGAAGACCCAAGCACCCCATTCTATCCCCGCAGCATACTTGATCCTATCGCTCGTGAAGTGGGGTGTATAGAATTCCACGTGGAGCCTATAATATGGGTATTCGCGGTCGGATGGAGCCTGATGGAAGATCATCATATATGCGCAGTCCCTGCCGAACATCTCCTCATAGATTTTGACCGCCACCCTTATCGCGTCCGCGAGCATCTCCTGATCCGCGCGACCGAGTTCTGGGAGGGATGCGGCGGCGATCTTTGGATATATGTGCATTTCATATGGCCACATCACGAAAAATGGCATGAAGATTATGAACGAGCCGTTCTCATAGATCGTCCTAGACCCCTCCTTGAGTTCCCTCGCTAGTATGTCGTCGAAGATGCTTCTACCATGCTCCTTCCAATAGTTCTCGGCTGACTCCAGCTCCCTCGCTATCCTAGGAGGTATGAATGGGAGCGCGTAAATCTGGCTATGGGGATGAGTTAGCGAGACCCCTATCAACGCCCCCTTATTCTTGAATGGTATCACACACTTGATATAGGGCTTCGCGCTCAGGATCCTTGTCCTCTCAGCCAGCAATTCTATGTAGAGGAACACTTGGTTTAGGGGGAAGTCGGGGAAGTCGCCCTCATGTTGGGGCGCCTCGATAATCACCTCGCATTCTCCGAGGGCTCTTGCTCTGCCAAATATGCTATCCCCGGATACCTCTGGAGCGCTTGGCGAGAGCGCTGGATATTTGTTCGGGAGTGCGAGAACTTTCCATGAGCCCATCGTCTCCTCTCCGCCCGGGCAGAATGGGCACTCGCCAGATCTCCAAGGTCTCTTGATCCTCCGGCCGGCAACTATCGTCCAGCATCTCAGGAGCGGGTTCCATCTAAGCTCATGCGACATTGCTAAAGCTCCTCCTTTAGTGCTCTTGTTGCCAGCCTCACGGACTCGGCGCTATTGTGCCTCGGCCTCCAACCTAAATTCTTAATCTTGGATATGTCGAGGAGCATTCTCCTCACATCGCCCTTCCAGCCTCTCCCCTCAACCCCGCCCGTATAGGCTATCTCGACATCCTCGAGACCAAGTTCCTCGATAACTATCCTCGCTATCGTCTTCACGTTTATCGCATCCTCCGACCCTATGTTATAGATCTCAACACCGCTGTCAAGGCCCTCAAAAGCCCTTAGAATAGCCTCCACACAATCCTCGACAAGGAGATATGACTTGGTCTGCTCCCCATCCCCGAGAACCTCGAGCCTTCTTGGATTTGAGCGAAGCTTCCTGATGAAGTCTACTATGACGCCGTGCCGCGCCCGTGATCCAACGATGTTTGCGAGCCTCAGTATCGCGGCTCCCATATCATACATCATACAGTATCCTGTGATGAGAGCCTCGCTCGCGAGCTTACAAGCGCCATACATGGATATCGGGAGGAGTGGGGAGTAGTCTTCCGGGGTCGGCATTATCCTCGCCTCACCATAAACTGTTGAGGATGATGTAAACACTATCTTCCTCACATCATTCGCTCTCATCGCCTCGAGGACGACATAGGTCGCGTGAACATTCTCCCTATAGTGTATTCTAGGATCCCCAAGTCTAACCTCAGGATTCGCCGCGAGATGGAAGACGGCGTCGCAGGACTTGGCCGCCCCCCGCATTAGATCCTCATCAGTCACATCTCCCTTTATGAACTCAAAACCCGGTCTCCCCATCCACCTCGAGATATTCTCGATCCTTCCTTGGCTGAGATTATCAACGACCCTGACCTCGTACCCCGACCTCATGAGAGCGTCTACGAGATGGCTTCCGATGAAGCCAGCACCCCCGGTTACGAGAACCCTCAAACCCACCACCGCCCCGCCACCTCCTATAAGAATCGTGAACTAGGATGTTTCTCTTCTAGCCCCCTCATCTGGTGTTGAGACCCAGGCTGTGGTGTAGCCCTTCTTAGCGCATGCTCTCTTTATGGCCTCGCCGGACTCCAAATCCTTGGCTAGAGCTATTATTGCTCCGCCCATACCTGCTCCAGAGATCTTCGCGCCAAGCGCTCCAGCCTCCAGGAGCGTGTCCCTAAGATCCTCCAGCCTCGGAGTGCTGACCTCATACAAGTCCCTAAGCAATATATGCTGATAGTTCATTATCGCGCCGATCACCTGGAGCCTGTCCGAGAAGTCTATCATACATTCTCTCGCGAAATCCTCGCCGACCGCTTTGATGAGGCCCTCCCTACTCGGCCTAGCACCCCTAAGAAGCTCTATCGCGTATAGCGTCGACTTATGCATCCTTAGCGTGAATCTTATCCTGTCGGCGAGCCTCTTCTGAATTGTTTCAAGATAGGGTTCCAGCGAGTCGACGAGATGCTCCCATCTAGTCTCATAATAGTTGTGAGCGAGGTGCCGCATGATCTCGTGCGGGGGCTTAACCTCCTCGATCAATATCCTGAGAGCCTCATTTATCTCGTTCTGTCTTATTGGGTGGACTGAGATTATCCTGCGATGCTCGCCCGAGTCCGTGATCACGAATGTCAGGTCTCCGGCCTCAAGCTTCTCGACCCTGAAGGGCGGCCTCGTCTCAAGCACTATTACGCCCCCGAAGGCCGATGCATATTGATCCAGCCTGCCGCATGGTATCCCCATGATATCATGCTCAGCCCTATACCCTATCTCAGCTAAGCTCCTCCTGTCAAGGTTTAGGCCGCATAGCTCGGATGCGAGCTTGGCGATCGAGATCTCGAGAGAAGCGCTACTGGATAGGCCGGCACCCACCGGGACCTCGCTCCAGATCACGATATCCATTCCATCTAAATGATAGCCCTGATCCATGATCGATTTCATCACAGCTCTCACATAGTCGCCAAACCATCCCCCACCAACAAGCCTGAAATCATCAAGGCTAAACTCGTCTCGATAATCCTCACCCATCTCCTTCAGGTTTAAGCTCGCAACCCTCACCACCCTAGAATTATTCAACGCGCCCACAGCATAGCATCTGAGGCGAACAGCAACTGGGACCACGGGAAGCCCCTTATAATCCTGATGAGTATTCAGGAAGTCCGCCCTACCTGGAGCCGAGACCACCACGACACCCGATCCCAAACCAAAGATATCGGAAAACATCTCTAAGAGAAGACTGTGCCCCTTCACAAGTATTCCGTGCTGGTGGGGTGCTTTTAAGATATGCGGCCGCCGGGATTCGAACCCGGGACCGCTGGCTCGGAAGGCCAGCGTCCTTCCAGGCTAGACGACGGCCGCCTATTTCGATATTGTTTTGAGGAGGGTTTTAGGTTTTTTGTGGGGGGTTTGGGCGGCCTTGTCCATACCGTTTGATGTTGAGCTCGCAATTGAGAGGGTTACGGAGTTTCTTAGATCCTATGTTAGGGTTTCTGGGATGGGTGGTGTGGTGATTGGGCTGAGTGGCGGCCTCGATTCGTCGGTCGCATGTGATCTCGCAGTTAGGGCTCTTGGGCCTAGCAGGGTTCACGGCCTCCTCATGCCCGATAGCCGGGTTACCCCGATGGAGGATGTTGAGGACGCCAGGATGCTCGCCGAGATGCTCGGGATAGAGTATCACATCATCCCGATAGATGAGATCTATGACTGCTTCTCCCGCGTCATGAGCTTCTATAGCGAGGGCGCTGACACCGCGAACGCGAACCTGAGGGCGAGGATAAGGATGGTGATCCTCTACTATTACGCGAATCTTAAGCGGCTCCTCGTCTGCGGATCGAGTGATAAGAGCGAGATAATGCTGGGATACTTCACGAAGTATGGTGATGGCGCGGCGGATATCCTGCCTCTCGGTGACATCTATAAGACGCAGGTTAGGAGGCTTGCAAAGGTTCTCGGCCTTCCATCGAGGATCGCTGAGAAGCCGAGTAGCCCGAGGCTATTGCCGGGGCAGCTTGCCGAGGATGAGCTAGGCGCGAGATATGATGAGATCGATCAGGTGCTTTACCTCCATTTTGAGCGCGGGATGCCGCTCGGCGAGGTCGCCAAGATGACCGGGATCAGCAGAGATAAGATAAGGATGATAGTTGATAGGGTTAGGGCGAATCAGCATAAGCGCGGGCTACCACCAATACCAAAAATAAGATAAATAGATGTTTTCATCATGTCGGCTACTTGACCTTCTTGCTCCAGTATTCAATGAATCTTTTCAGGGAGCGATCATAGGTCCTTTCGATCTCTGGTGGGAAGAAGCATGCTGGGAGCTCGCGGTGGCTCCAGTGGTATCTCAGGCACTCGCAGCAGATTCCCTTTCTTGAGCATGGCTCCCAAGTACATGGACAATTCCTTAGATTCTCCTCCATTTTACAGATCCTTTGAGACATGGCCTCATCACTTTCAAGGCCATGGGGATGAGGCTGGATAAGTAGCTTCCGGGGACAGATGTTAAGATGTTACTGGGCTTCGACCCTGACCCATGCCTCGGCTATGACGCTCCCACTCGTCGCATTAACCGCCTTGTATGCAATGAAGCATTCCGGCCCGCCAATCCACCATTCCAAATCCTCCGCCGTAAGCGTCACGGGAACTATCACGGTGGTCGCCGTCCTCGTCATAAACGTCGCTATAGTAGTGGGTTGAGGAAACTTCATAAATGACGTAGTGGTGGTGTAAGTGGTCGTGTAAGTCGTAGTAATTGTTGCTGTAGCCATACCAGCGGGAACTAAGCTTGTGACAACAGTGACTTTTGTGGTGACCCAACCAGCCCCTCCAGGTCTCCATTCTATTGTGAGCGTCGCATATTGCCCTTGTACGCCTGCAACAGTTAATGTCGCTGTCGTTGTAATGGTTGTCGTGAGTGTTCTAGTCATGAGGCAGTCCTCTGATTTCGCGATGAGTAGTATTACGCCGCTTTCAGGCGTCCTTAGTAGAACAGCCTTTAACTTTAGAGTGATGGCGGCGGAGCCTCCTCTTTCTAAGGTTATGTCTGCGGGGCTTGCTTCTAGCTCGAAGCTGAATCCTCCGGGTATTGCCTTGAATAGGTTTCCCCTCTCGCTCATCACATATAGCTCTCCGCTTGGGAAGTCGGTGACGTGTAGGGTTATGCTTGATCCTGCTGGTATAATGACTGGGGTGCTGAGCTCGCGGATATACGCTGTCTTCGCTGAGGAATTCAGCCCGATGAGATACTTCAGCGTCACGCCGATCCCGCCGGTATTGTTTATGAGTATGTCTCCAGCCCTCCTATCTAGGATTACCTCGAGCCTCTCCTGCGCGGCCTCCGCGTATATTCTCTGGGCCTCGGTCGCTGTCAGGTTATGCTGGGTCAGGTATAGGTACATGGTGATGAATGTGGCGGCTAGTATGGAGACGGCGATAAAAGTCATGAACATCACTGATATAGCTCTCCTCTGCGTCCTCCTCAAGGCCTCTGCTCCGGAGACTACTCTATAGCCCCGGATATAATTGTTTAGCACATGAATTGTCTGCAAGGAGCTGAGGCTAGAGTATTGGCGTTATCCTTGGAACTAGCGCATTCTTCTCCGGGTCTGGCTGAAGGGCGTAGAGCGGTGTCTCGGGCTTCTTCCCATACAACAGTATGCATCCATGCTTCTTCACGACCTTGAGGTGCATGTCCACCATTGGTGAAAGCATCCTCACGAGGCGGGGGTGAACAGGCTTAACTATCCACATGGCTAGCCCGCCGGTCTCCTTGAAGCAGCCTATCCACATCTCGAGGAACTTGAATGTATCCTCGCCGAACACCGCCATCAGCGTATCCGCGCCGACTAGGCGGGCCAGATGCGGCCCCCTCTCCCTCGCCAAGGAGTGCACGATCTCCGCGAACTCCTCGAAGACCTCTCGCCAGCTCCGCCCCCTTAGCAGCTTTACATATGGCGGTAGCTCGGCTTCAATAGGCCCCATCGTTAAAACATTCAGGAGGTTGCTGAGCTTGTCCTCCGATATCCCATAATACTTGACATAGAGGTCGCGCACATCCCTCCAAGTGACGCCTGCTGATGGTAGAACAATGTATGGCCTGTTCTTCGCGAGGAAGGATGCAAGCGCCGGAGCAACCGCGAGGCTATATTCGTGGAATGATAGCCGTGGATCTATTTCCCACAGTATGATGGAGTCGTGGGGGAAGCCTCCAAGCTCCTCATCCAGCTCGGGCATCCCGGTTGTATAGGCTCCTGGGGGATCCTGCGGCGGGTTGAAGCTCGGGCTACTTGGCGGGCGAGGCACCCTCTGGCGTGGAAGCATCTTGAAGCCCCCATGCAATGTCACGCAAATATCCGGGCTCCTCGTCTCTATTCCACGGGTCTTCAAGAAGCTCATCTCCCTGAGAAGCCTATCCTCCAGCCTCACCGCCCTCAAGCATATGAGAGCATCCGCCACATAATCCTCGAAGCCGTATCCGGTCCCGGGCCCAAGCTCCTCCTTTACTAGGAGGGCGACGCACCCGAGCCTCCCAACAATATTGGATAGGAGCGTGTGGAGGAATGCCCTAGCCTCTGTCTCATCCTTGAATGACCGGCTTATCGTCGTGAATGGATCTATCGCTAGCCTCTTAGCCCCTATCGAATCAGCCGCGTCAAGAATCTCCATTAGAAGACCGCTGACCCCATTCTCTAGAAGAGTCGGCAGGGAGAGATACTTGAATAGCCCCATCTCCTCGAGCTTCTCGAAATTCATCCCGAAGCCTCTCATGAAGCCGTAAAACTTCTCCTTGTTCTCGCCGAAGGAGACGTAGAGCCCGGGATCACCATACTTCAGGGCACCCTCATGGAGAAATGTCGCCGCGAAAACCGTCTTACCCGTCCCCGGAGCACCCCTAACAACGATCAAGCTACCCCTCGGAAAGCCCCTCAAAACCAGCTCAGACCCCGGAACACCCACCTCCATAAACTCTAAGACCATGGATGATCGGCCCTCTAACTTTACATTTCCCCCTACTTGATAGTGGAGAATAAACGTTATGGTGCGGCCGCCGGGATTTGAACCCGGGACCGCTGGCTCGGCAAGCCAGCGTCCCTCCGTGGATCTTTGAACCGATCCTTTCCAGGCTAGACTACGGCCGCCGTTATTCAACCGTTTAATAGTAAATTGTAATTATAAAGGTTTCTACCCAGCATTAAAAAGAGTGCCAAGGCGGTAGCTTCCTCGGCATCGCTTCAGATATGTAGTCTTTTGTAAGATTAAGAAACTTTATCATCTGTTCCTTAGGCAGAATTAATCTCCAATATTTCCCATGTTTTGATAAACGCGCATCTATGCCCCATTTTTCGCGAAGCCATTCTATGAGTAACAGGTTTTCCTCTTTGCTGAAACTTTCAGTTGATATCTGTAGAGAACTCTTAGTATATGAGCCATCGTCGCAATACCATATAGCTAATGCTATAGGGTGCGTGATGTATTCTAGAAATTGACTTGTTAGTGGATGTGGGCCGAGATGTCTGATTTTTCGAGTAAAATCGTTTGCTCTTACGTAGAAGGTCAAACTTACTTTCTTTTTACCCTGTAATCTCGGTTCACCGGTACTTAACTCTTTTAGCGCTTTATATTTCCACCAGACGTAACCCCTATCTGCAGGCGTGTGACTAATAACTACTGTTGCTCCTTTATAGCGCTTGCCATAATGACTAAGAATGTTAAATTTTCCATCTCCTAAAAGGCAGCCAAGAATTATCTGCTTTTGAATTTCAGTAGGCGATTTTGCTGAAGGACGCTTTCGAAGATCCGGAAAGATTCTACGTATTTTATTATGCAGAGTATTGTAACTAACTCCATATTTCTTTGCGGCAAAATTTATGGTAGAGCCTTCTAAAACTTCCGCTAATGCCAGTTTGATAATGTTCTCCCTCTCATCTTTCTCAATATTCCTGGCTATCCTTATCAAATGACTAATGTTTAATTTTACCCCCTTAACTTTTATTCTTTTAAGCAGTCTCATCCATTCTACGCCTTTCTCCTCTGCCATAAACTTGGTACATAACAGAATCAGCGCGCAAGCGGGGGTTATTTGATATTTACTCGTTAACTCAGCAATCTTAACTCTCAACCGAGATTCGCCAATACATTTCCAGATCCTGCCTATTATTTCTGAAAACTTTGGGGACAGAGGATACTCTTGTAATTTATTAACATCCTCAAGCATCACCTTGCCGTCGTCTTCAGACAGCCTCAAAATCCTTATACCCTTCCAAAGTCCAGCTTCAACTTCCTCGTATACCCCAGCTGTAACGAACTTTCCAGCAACGGGCCTATATACTATTACGTCATGAAGCGAGGCAAGGTGCTCGTATACCGGCATAAAGCGCCCATGTTTATACCTAATTTCCGCCGGATTCGTTATCTTTGCGTTAGGAAAATACTTTCTAATTACTTCTAAGTCTCTCTTTTCATATTCGGTTCCATACATGAACTTCGGGTGTGCGTAGTATACCATTAACACTTCTCTTTATTTGTAAAACTTCACGTTCTATTATTTATGATTTTAGTTTTAGCTAGAGGTTTACCCCTTTTTCTCGAATCTTGCTCGGAGCCCGCTTATTACCTATTCTAGGTTCTGATAACGCTTTCTTCTTAGCTGCTTTAGGATTATGCTGGCCGGAACTCTCGTTCTATCGTTGATATCTACCACTCTCTCCGTCCATATTCTCTAAGGAGGGTCTTGTCTTGCTCATTGTGGATTCGTGGAGGTTTTACTAAAACTTCTGCTAAAGACTTTATTTCTATAACCTCTGGTTACGGCGAGAGTTCCTCTGTCTTTGGAAATTTTCTGTCCTAGCTACGTCGAGACGCACATGATTCCGTGGAAACTCAGTAAACTTTTCTAGAAAAGCCTTTTAAGCTGATAAGCTTGGAGATTTGAGTATTCAGCAGATTTCTAAGAAATTTTTCAAGGTACTTTAGGGCTTTTTGGCCTGGACTAAGCTCCTCAGCATACGTAATCACCCTGTTCGTCTTAACTAAGAATTCAAAGCTTTCTGGAGCCTTTCTCCTCCGAGATCTCACAAAATCATAATCAGGTAAGGTGTAAAGGGCCGAGTTTACCTCGATAAATCTAAAGGCTTGAGGATGATTCTCAAGTGAGTTTACTCTTGGGATTGAAAAGTATTGTCGGCCCCCCATAGCTGATTATTAGTTCAGGCACAAGTTAAAATTAAGAACGCCTATTTTTTATTTCATTATCATCTCTTCTTAACAGGAGGCTAGATAGACTAGACTACGGCCGCCTAGATAAGAAGAATTCACAATGCCTTATTTAGGATTTGTGGGAATATTCGCCTAACAAATGCGCTTCTACAGGATGCTTGGTCATCCGCCCCAATAGCTAATGATCTAATCCTTCATCGAGCTCCGTCAACGCCTTGAACAACGCCTTCACGGCTGGATATAGCTTCCTGTAAACGTTGTGGTATAGCCTGTCATATATTTCCCGGTCTGGGCCTGGCTGCTCAAAGGCCCGCAGGCTTATAGTCTTCTTAATGGCCTCATCTAGGCTCCCATATATGCCTGCGCCCACCGAGGCGAGAAGCGCCGCCCCATAAGCCGCTTCCTCAACCTCAGCTGCCAGAATCCGGCATCCAAATACGTCGGCAATAATCCGCCTCCAAAGAGCCATTCTTCCACCACCTCCCCGTATCAGAAGCTCGTTCGCTGTTATCCCAAGCTCCTTGAAAACCTCATAACAGTCTCTCAGGGCGAATGCCACCCCCTCCATCACGGCTCTAACAAGATGGCCGCGGCCATGATTAATCCTCAGCCCAAAGAAGGCTCCTCGAGCAGAAGGATCCATATGCGGGGACCTCTCCCCCAGAAGATAGGGGAGGAAGATTAGGCCAGCCGACCCAGCCGGAACCCCGCCAGCCTCCTCAACCAGCTTGGAATACGGATTGACACCTTTCTCGGAAAATAGCTCCTCAAATCCTAAACCTCTTATGAGCCAGTCCAGAGTAAGGCCCGCAGAGAGGATTGCTCCCTGCAAATACCACTTACCGGGCACGGCATGGCAGAATGTATGGATCCTGAGCTTGGGATCAACGCGAACGTCATCTATCACGGTGAAGACCTGTCCCGCCGACCCTATATTGACGGAGATGAGCCCGCTTCTAATAACTCCACAGCCAACAGCGCTGACTGGAGAATCCCCACCACCCGCGACAACCTTTATGCCCTTCGGCAACCCGGTTTCCCTAGCTGCCTCCGGCGAAACCTCACCAACAACCTCCACGGATTCATAAACCCGTGGAAGCAATTCCTCATCTATCCCCAGCTCCGAGAGCACCTCACCCGACCAACACCTCCGCTTCACATCAAATAAAAGGGTCGCTGATGCATCTGAAAAATCCGTCGCGACCTCTCCTGTGAGCTTCAGCCTTATGAAATCCTTCGGCAAAACAACCCTATAAGCCTCCTCAAATATCAAGGGCTCATTCTCCTTAATCCAGAGGAGGGAGGGCGCCATAAAACCAGGCATTATAGGATTGCATAGGATCTCCCTAATCCTCTCATCACCAAGCCTCCTGCGAATCTCATCACATTGAGGACTACTTCTACCGTCAGCCCAGATAATCGCATTCCTTAACGGATTCAGACTCTTATCTAGAAGAACTGTTCCATGCATCTGCCCAGATAATCCGATAGCCTCGATCCCCCCGCAATCAACTCTCCCGCTTGAAAGAACCTTTCTCACAGCCTCCTTAGTAGCGTTCCACCATGCTCTCGGGTCCTGCTCAGCAAACCCCTCATGAGGCGTCAATATAGGGTACTTGTCAGAGGCTTGAGCCAAGATCCTCCCCCTATCATCCACAACCAGCACCTTAACACTTGACGTCCCAAGATCGATTCCCATCAACTGAGGCATTGTAATGAAAAGGCCCAATCTTGTTAATTAAAATTTTCCCCAATCAATACTACTCAACTATCGTCCGCGCTCAACACTAATTCTCCACAATCTACAAGCTATCATAAGCCTTTGCCACATATACTCATACAAGCCGCCTAAAGAATAACGGGCTTCGAAGAGAAATATCTACACTACATGATTCAGGAGAAAGCTGCAAATGTGATTTATACTTCGTAAGGGAAGCATAAAAAGAAAAATAAAGTTATTTTTAGGATGATGCTCTCATCCGCGCGCAGGATTATAGTTTCGGCGCTTCAGCATTTCCCGGGCCGAAGTTCTTCAATATCACCAATTCCTCGTTTCCGGTGTTCTCTATTCTTACCCCCTCCTTGGCGACCTCCTTCGTAACGAAAAATTCGTCGCGTGTTAATTCCCCGAATCGTATTATCGTCGGCGACTCCATCTCGAGCTTTCCAAGCCTCCCCCTACCCTGAACCACTATCATGCCGTAAGCCTCCGCGTCTCTTATCACGACAGATCTTTTTGGATATACCACGAGCTCCTTGGCGCTGAAGCCCTCATACCCGTATATTATCCACTTCTCGTAGTAGCCCTCCTCCCTCATCTCCTCGGGATCCTGTGCTGGAATGTGTTTTAGGAGGTGATTTTTCTTGAAATCGGGATCCGTGTTCAGCTCCCAGTCTATGAGGTCGACTATGTACTCCAAGTCGTTCTTATGCTCCTCGGGGATATCCTTCATGGCAACCTCCCATGGTATCGGCCTATTCTCGACCATGGACTGATATATGGCGAAGACATCAGAGGGGCCTTGGGGCTCGTATGTTACGAGCGAGCCGGGCGCGTGGAGTATGCCCGCCTGCACGAGCCAGCTTGTCCCAGGCCTGATCCTATAGGCTCTCGAGAGATCTAGGACGCCATTATCCCCGCGATTCCAATTCTTCAGACACTCAATGATATCCTGCCTCGTCACCGATGGATGAAGGCCGAAAAAGGTATATGGGAACCTCTTCTCCTCGAAGTTCAGCTGTGGTGGGAAGTAGTAGGCCTCAGGCTTCCCGAATTTCCCATACTTTCTCACATGCTCATCCTTCTGATGCAGGTGGAATGGGAGCGGGCCAGCATAGTCAAAGAACTTCGTAAATGTTCTCAGGCCACCATATTTCCGCATAACATCCTTCCCCAGCACATCATCTCCGATAAGCTCTATCACCCTCTTTAGCAGGATCTTCTTTAGCTCCCCATTCGATTCGAAGACAATATAGCTGAGGCCTTCATCCTCCGGTGCGCCGGGATTATCGGCCCTAACGGTTGAGGCTATCCATCTCTCGCATATCCCCCCTCGATCAACTCCAAGAGCATAGAGATCCCGTTTATCGAGCCTGAGCCTCCCACCAGGCTCTCCGATGAATAACGGCCTTGGAACCCACGTCGGCGCAAGCCATAAAATCCCATCCCCAAACTCTAGCGCCTGCCTAGCAAGCCTCTCTTCGGACAAACATAACACCTCCCAATAATACTCACTTGAATAACATATTTTCGGATTTTAAATGTATTGGTGCTTGGTGGCCTTTTTCATAACTTTAACCCCTGCAGAGAATATTCTCTTAGATCCTTTCTCCAACGCCTAATGCGTGCTCGACTATAGATATGGTTCTTGAGGCTATTATCCAGGCTTCTAGAGGCTCCGGCCACAGACTTATGATTCTATCTGCGATCTCGTAGGTTGATTTATGGAAGTCGCCGTGGGGGAATCCACCTATCATTATTGCCGGTCTTCTCGCGGATGCGACGAGCTCTCCGAAGCTGCTCCACCTCATCAGCTCACCCCTCTCCGAGAGGAGTATCTTTAGATCCGGCTTGACCTCATCCAGCAGCTGATCCAACGTCTTCTCCTCGAGTTTTAGCAGGATCTTCCCATCCGCCTCGACCACCGGCTCCTGATACAATTTCTCTATCACGCCCTTAAACCTCTCATAGACCCTTGGGAGCCTAGTCTCGGGGTTTACCCAGATCACATGGCCGCTTCTAGCATGGACGTACACCTCCAAGAGGCCGAGCTTGTTAAGCGGTGAGCCAAGCGCCTCAAGGAGCATGAAGTGCGTTATATCAGGTCTACCCCGTTTCTCCGCTTCGGGCAGCTTCTTCATCGCCGAGTGATGATAGCTCCTGTCAAGCAGTATCTCCCAGGGCTTCCTACCCCTCCTTGCGGCATAAGCCCTCACAGATGGATGATCCTGAATATTCTCGGGAACAAGCTCAATCGCCGCCTCAACGATAATCATGATAAGCTTCTCCAACCTCCTCCAGTTCCCCGAGAGCTCTTGGCCAAGGCTATGTTTAAGGATCGCTCAAACCCTTGAAATGGCCGGGATTGACGCATTCCGGCGAGGTTAGGAGGATCGCCCTAGACAGGATTGCGAGGCTTATGGAGTTCGCGAGGAGGCATGCCTCGGAGAGGCCGGAGCTGGCGAGGGAGGCTGGAAAGCTCATATTGAGGATATGCAGGAAGGCGAGGATTAGGCTTCCAGCGGCCTATAAGCGGCTGATATGCAGGAAGTGTGGGACGCCATTCTACATACCTGGCTCCTTCAGGGTGAGGGTTAGGAGTAGGAGAAGCACACACGTCGTCATTACATGTATCACGTGCGGCTATGTCAAGAGGGTTCCCGCTGTTAGGGAGAAGAAGGCCATGCGGGCTGGAGGATGATAGGGACGTGATAACCGTAAAAACTGGCGAAACGCTACTACGAGGAGTGCATGGATACAAAAAACCTAAAACCTCTTTTTAATGCCCAATACCAGATAGATGTGGGGAGCTCGCGTTCCCCCTGAAAGCCCTCCAATGACATGAGGAGGGAAGGGCTAAAAGCCCAGAACGCAAAGCATAAAAAGTAGCACACAAATTTCGCCCCTCTCCTTTTCCTTCTCCTATAACTACCTCACTAATTACCAATGAAGATTTAAAAAGTGCCATACGGGTTTTAAGAAGCCGCGGATGGTGTCGAATGTGCAGCTCGCAGATCCCATGAAGCTCATCCAGAAGATCGCGGCCTACTTCAAGGAGAATAGGGTTATTGAGCCCCCTCCATGGGCCCCATTCGTCAAGACGGGCGTGCATAAAGAGAGGCCGCCCCAAGACCCGGACTGGTGGTATGTTAGGGCCGCTGCCGTGCTTAGGAGGCTGTATCTCAGGGGGCCTCTCGGCGTCTCTAGGCTTAGAAAGCTTTATGGTGGTAGGCATAGGAGGGGACACAAGCCCCCGAAGTTCGCCAAGGGGAGCGGCGCGATAATAAGGAAGATTCTCCAGCAGCTCGAGGAGGCGGGCCTCGTCCAGAAATATGATAACAAGGGCAGGATCGTGACGGAGAAGGGCAGGGAGCTTTTGGAGGAGGCGGCGAAGGCCGTTCTCAAGGCAGAGGCTAGAAGGGCCTAGGCCTCCCGGGCAGCTACTCCTCACGCGAGTATGGTATTCCTAGGGATGCTGGGACGCCTATCCTTTTCCTGACGCTCTCGATCGAGACTGCTACTAGAGCTACTATCGCCACGAGATAGGGGAGCATTGCGAGGAGATATGGGCTTAAGGCTCCAAGGCCGAAGAGCTGGAGCCTGTATTGGATCACCTCGACGCCGCCGAAGAGATATGCTCCTAGAATTGCTCTTAGCGGGTTCCAAGTCGAGAGTATGACGAGGGATAATGCTATGAAGCCCTTTCCAGCTGTTAGTCCCTCCTGCCAGAATGGCTGGAATCCTAGGAAGAGATATGCTCCCGCGAGGCCCGCGAATCCACCACTTATCATCGTTGCAACACATCTCACCCTGAAGACGTTTATGCCCATAGCATCAGCGGCCGCCGGGCTCTCTCCCACCGATCTAAGGCTTAGACCCGGCCTAGTTTTGAATAACATGAACCACATGAGCGGCGCGGCGATATAGGAGACATAGACGAGCACATTCTGCCTGAAGAAGCATCCTATTATTGGGATCTCGGATAGGAGGGGTACATGTATCTCGGGGAGCTTTGGCGCCTCTTGGATCGCGAGGAGTCTCTCGGGGAGCAACGGGTTTAGGGCTAGGAGTATCACCCTTCTGACCTCGGGTGATGCTAGGAAGCCGCTGAGGCCGAGGCCGAGCATCGTTAGCGCGAGACCCGTGACTGTCTGATTGAGCCTCATGTAGACCGCCATGACCGCGAGTATCAGGCTCATCAATATTCCAGCGACCACCGAGACTAGTATGGCGGCGAGGTGACCATAGGCTAGCGTGAAGATGAATGAGAGGGCGGCCCCCATGACCATTATCCCCTCGAGGCCGAGGTTCAGGACCCCGGAGCGCTCGGCGTATATCTCGCCGAGGGATGCGAGGAGATAGACTGTGCCGACCTGTATTGTTAGCCCGAGCACGGACTCTATCCACTCGATCACCTCTCACTCGCCCCCCGCCTCTCAACAACTATCCTATACCTCTTGATGAACTCGCCCACGAGTATCATGAGAAAGATGACTGCCTGGATCATTTGAGCCGCCGCCTTCGGGATCCCCATGCTCATCTGAAGGGCGCCGCCGGCGGTTATTAAGCCGCCGAAGAATATGCTTACCGCTACTATAACCCATGGGTTCAGCCCCGCGAGAGCCGCGACTATTATCGCCGTGTATCCATAGCCCGGAGACGCTCCTGGCCTTAGCCTCCCAATTATCCCGCTCACTATTGAGAGGCCTCCGATGCCAGCCAACCCGCCAGCGAGAAATGATCCCAACAATATCGTGCTTCGAACCCGGATTCCCGCATATCTTGCGACAGCCGGACTCTGGCCAACCACCTTTATCTCGAACCCAGGCTTCGTGTATTCTAGGAGGAAGAATACTGCGGCTGCCCCGAGGATTGAGAGAAGGAGCCCTGTATACGCGGGCTCTCCAAGAAC
The DNA here is from genome assembly GCA_964637915.1 of uncultured Nitrososphaeria archaeon. GTDB lineage: Archaea > Thermoproteota > Nitrososphaeria_A > Caldarchaeales > Wolframiiraptoraceae > Wolframiiraptor. The sequence continues at coordinate 23,175 of CAZWXN010000009.1, forward strand.
TATGTTCAGCTTAGTATATTCGGGGAAGGCTATTGAGAGCGGGAATCCATATCCCTTTGGATCTCTCCATGGGCCGTGGACTAGGAAGTCTACTATGAGTATTGCCACGTAGTTGAGCATGAGTGTTGGCAGGATCTCGTTTACGCCCAGCCTTGCCTTGAGGGCCCCGGGGATAAGGCACCAGGCCCCGCCGAGCAGGAATGATGCGAGTAACATGAGGGGCATGACCATCCACTCGTGGAAGAATCCATAATACGCGTGTAGGAGGACTATTCCGGTTGAGGCTATCATCCCCATATAGATCTGGCCCTCCGCGCCGATATTCCAGAAATTCATCTTGAATGCTATGCTAAGGCCGAGTGCCGCCAAGCAGATGGGGATCGACTGCTTGATGCTCTCAAGAAGGAGTGATGGCTTCATGAAGACCCCGAAGATTACTTGGAATGCTTTGATCGGGTCTAGGCCCAGTGAGGCGAGTATCAGCGCTACGACGAGAAATGCTAATGCGAGCGAGAGAAGCGTCATCGAGATGGAGTAGAGTCTGCCATATCCGATCCTCCGCTCAACCCTGATCCTGCCAAACCGTGTCTCGATCCTGAGGGACACGAACCTTCACCCAGCTTGAACAACAGCCTCAGACATTAACAGGCCTATCTTCTCGGCATCCGCCTCCTCTCTCGCGAGAACGCCCCTTATCCTTCCACCGGATATCACAGCTATCCTGTCGGAGAGTAGGAGGAGCTCCTCCAAGTCCTCGGAGATGAAGATTATGCCTGATCCCATTTCCTTGTATCTCAGGAGGAGGTCGTGGACAAATTCGGTCGCGCCAATGTCGAGGCCCTTAGTGGGATATGCGGCTACTATGAGCCTTGGTATGCCGCCGATGATCCCGGAGAGCTCCCTCGCCAAGATCAGCCTCTGAATATTTCCACCTGAGAGGGCACTTGCTCTAGAAAGGACGCTCGGCGTAACGATCCCGAACTCCTCTATCAGCTCTCGAGCCTTCTCCAGCATCTTTCCCCAGTTTAGGAGGAACTTATTCGAATATGGCGGATATCTGTAGGCCTTAAGGAAGAGGTTGTCCACAACCCTGAACCCGGGCACTACTCCCAGCTTATTTCCCTCGGGCGGGATATATGCCACGCCTAGCTCTATCATCTTCCCAGCATCCATCCCTGTCGCATCAACGCCATTTAGGAGTATTCTTCCGGATAGCGGCTTTCTCAGGCCAGCGATCGCCTCAGCGAGCTCAACCTGCCCATTACCGCTCACGCCAGCTATCCCGAGTATCTCTCCCCTTCTAACCTCTAGGCTCACACCATTAACCGCCGGATAGCCCCTATCACCCAAGACCTTCAAGCCTATTACCTTGAGGACTACGGCGCCGAGCTGGGCTGAGGTCTTCTTTTGGCCGAAGACTATCGGCCTCCCGATCATGTAGTTCGCGAGCTCAGCCTTCGCCGTCTCCCGAGTCTCCTTCGTGATTACAACTCTCCCCCTCCTCATCACTGTAACCCTGTCACTGACCTCCATCACCTCGTTGAGCTTATGCGTGATGAATATGATGCCCTTACCCTCCCGCGCCATCCTCCTCAATGCCTCGAAGAGCCTCCGAGTTTCCTGAACAGTCAGCACAGATGTCGGCTCATCCAGTATCAGGATCTCAGCGCCCCTATAGAGTATCTTGAGGAGCTCGATTTGCTGCTTCTCGCCCGCAGAGAGCTGCCAGATCTTCGCCATCGGATCTATCCTCCATCCATATCTCTCGGCCAGCTCGATGATTCGCCTGCGATGCTTCTCGAAGTCTATTCTCAGCCCATCCTCCCTGAGCCCAAGAATTATATTCTCTAGGACTGTGTGGCTCTCGACGAGCCGAAAGTTCTGGTGAACCATCCCTATGCCGAGCCTTATCGCGTCCCTCGGAGACCTAAGCTCAACCCTCTTGCCCCGGACATATATCTCCCCCTCATCGGGCTTATAGAGCCCATAGAGGATGTTCATGAGTGTGGTCTTCCCGGCGCCGTTCTCGCCGAGGAGGGCATGAACCTCGCCGCGCCTAAGCTCAAAATCCACCCTATCATTGGCCACCACGCCGGGGAACCTCTTCACTATCCCCCGAAGCTCAACAAGCTTCTCCAACTCAATCACACCCTCTCAAGACCTGATTATGTGAAGGTGAAACGCCTAAAGACGAATAAAAATTGGGGGGAGGTTTAAGAGCATAACTCATGTGACTAGACCTTTGGCAGCGGCTCCTCGATGTATTCGACGAGCCAATCCATGTTCCAGAGCATGTCGTGATCGGCGCGCTCACCGGCCCTAATCCTCACCTCACCATTCTGATCCCTTATCGGCTCACCGAGATTGCCCTCAACGCTGAAGGGCTCGAAGAGAAGCTCCTTCATCTCCTCATACTTCTGCTTTATCAACATCTGCCACTCGCTTGGAATTGCCGGGTTCAGTGGAGCGAGATACACGGCTCCCTCAGGCTGACCTGCTGTGCTCTGCTCAACCGGCCTCCTCCATCTATATGGTGTGTAGTCACCGATCCTAGCCCAGATATCAACAGGTATCCAGCTATTGGTCGCGACCATCCTATAGAAGTCGAGGTAGATTGGGCCCCAGTTCGCTATCTGGCCCGTGAGGTGGGCATTCGGCCCATACTCCCTCATGTCGCTATAGTGGCTGAAGCTCCAAACCCTCCTACCCTTCTTCCAGTATTCCTCTGCGACCTGTAGGACTGATGGGGTATCCTCAGTAAATGCGATGACATCGCAGTTCTTCTCCTCGATTAATGCTATGGCCGCCTTCCTAGCCTCGTCTGGGGCGACCCAGCTAAATATCCAAGTCACATGTGCCTTAATGTTCTTCCCGGTTCTCATCTTGTAGGCGTAGTTCGCTCCGAGGACGAAGGCGTTTATGTGCCGGACAACCTCGGGTATCGGGTATGCGCCAACATAACCAACCACGCCCGTCTCGGTCACCGCACCAGCCGCGAGGCCATTCAGATAATAGAGCTGATAGAACTCGGCGAAGGCGGCGCTCATGTTCTCCGGAGCATTACCGGCGGCGCCGCTCCTATAGCCGCTTATGTGGACGAAGTAGCGGTCTGGATACTTCGCGGCATACTCGGCCGTCGCATCCATGAAGCCGAAGCTTGTTGTGAAGATCAGCTTGGCACCCTCATCTATCAGGGTCTCTATTGCGCCGCCTACCTCGGGCTCTGGGACGCTTTCCCTGTAGAAGCTCTTCACGGGTAGGCCGAAGTGCTCGTCAGCCCAGCGCCTACCCCTATCATGACCATAGCTCCAGCCATAGTCGCCGACAGGACCAACATAGACGTAGCCGACTTTAAGCGGCTCAGCTGCCCCAGTAACAGTCTGGGTCACTGTCCTAGTCTCGGTCACGGTTTGAGCAGCGCCTGCTACAGTTGTTGTGGTGGTAACGGTTCTGGGAGGAGCTGCCGAGGATCCGCCAACATATCCTGCTATCCCTCCCACTATGCCAGCTGCCACGATTCCCGCTATCGCAGCACTCCTAGCTACTCCGAGAAACTCCCTCCTAGAGATCTTCCCGGCCCTCATGACACCTTAACAGTCTTTACAACCTTATTTAAAATCTTCTAAATCTGTAGGCGAATATTTTACATGTCTGTGTATAGCGCTATTATTAATTCTGGGAGCATCTGGCCATATCCCGCGATTAAGGGCCCCATATTTTCTAAGACTATTCCACTCTTGGGGTGGGGTATTTGTCGGGAGGAAGCTATTAAGGTGGCTTACCTAGAGAATTTTTCGGAGGACTGCTACCCATGTCCGCGGATGTGGGTGATGAGGAGCTTGAGAGGCTGAAGGCCGCGAAGATGGCCGAGCTCCAGAGGAGGATGGCTGAGGAAGAGGAGAGGCTTAGGAGGGAGGCTGAGAGGCAGGCAGCGATGAGGATTATCCTGACTCCAGAGGCGAGGCAGAGGCTCGCAAACCTCAGGCTCGTGAAGCCTGAGTTAGTCGCCCAGCTAGAGGAGCAGCTTATCCAGCTCGCAAACTCCGGGAGAGTACCATTACCCATCACGGATGAGATGCTCAAGGAGATCTTGGCGAGGATCACCTCGAAGCGTGAGATAAGAATCAGGAGGCTCTAGACCTCCAAGATTAGGGATAATGTTTATGTTAAGCCCTGGGAGGGGCGTTAAATCTGGGGAGGAAAGCCGATGACGATCAGGACGCTCGTCTTGAAGAAAAAGCTGGCTAGGGCGATGAAGAAGGCCTGGCCCGTCCCAAGCTGGGTTGTAATGAAAACTAAGGGGAGGGTCAGATTCCACGTCAAGAGGAGGCATTGGAGGAGGAGCAAGATAAAGACATAGGGAGGTGTGAGAGGATATGAGTGAGATTCTTGAGAGGCTGTATGTGATCCCTCTAGGAGATGCTTATGAGGCGTCGAGAACTAGGAGGGCTAAAAAGGCGATAAGCCTGATTAGAAAATTCGCTCAGAGACACATGAAGGGTGGGGAAGTTAGGATCTCAAATGGCGTGAATGAGCTGATATGGAGCCGTGGCGCCGAGAAGCCCCCGAGAAAGATAACGGTTCTGATTAGAAAGGATTCCGATGGAGTTATTCATGTAATGCTTCCTGAGGAGGCTGAGGCTAGGAAGGAGAAGAAGGGCGAGTAGTCTCTCATAAACTATGAAAAATGCTTATCCCTTCTTAAAGTTCGTTCAGCGCCTTGAAGGCTACTTTAGCGATCTTCGCTGCTAGGAGAGGTGGAACTGCCTCTCCAACTTGGTCGAACTGAGTATTTATCCCTCCGAGGAAGATGTGGTTATCCGGGAAGCTCATCAGCCTAGCCTGCTCCCTCACGGTCAAGAGCCTATCCTCATATGGATGTATGAAACGTGATCTCCCATGAATCGTGGGGGCGACATGTTTCGGATGAAGCCTGACCCAGTTCCTGTAAACTTTCCCCGAAACCCCCCTAAATGTGTAGAGGGCCTCTCCCCACTTTAGCCTGCTAATCCTCCTCAACTTTATCTTTCCAATCTTAACCGGGATATGATTCGGGACCTCGCCGAATTCTCCAAGACCGGATAACGCATCCTCAACATTCTTCGGCCTCTCCTCCATCCCTGAGAGATCCAGTACGATATTCGAGATGAAGACTCTATATCTCTTGGAGGGCACACCATATCGATGCGCCTCGATGAAGTTGAAGTGCGCCTCATAGCCTATCCTCGCGAAAAACCTCTTGAGAAGGCTTCCAAGAGGCTCTTCCACGAGCTCATGCACATTCTCCATAATGAATATCTTGGGCCTAAGCTCCTCCACGAGTCTGATGAACTCCATGACGAGCCTGCCTTGAGGGTCGCTTAGAAGCCTGTCAAGGGGATCCACCTTCCTCCGCCTATTCATGCTCGTAAACGGCTCGCATGGAGGGCCGCCGATGACGATATCAACCTCGCCTCCCAGAATATCCAATATGAACTTGCCGCACACGCGCTTGGCATCCTCGGGGAAGACCGAGACCCATGGAAAGTTCCGCATATACGTTTTGACTGTGTGAGGATGATTCTCTATCGCCGCTTTCACCGCTTTACCAAAGCCTAGGCTAAAGCCACCACAGCCAGCGAAAACGTCGACAACCCGTATATCCAAGTCCCTGCTTATAAAAGCAGGAGAAGCACCTTTTTAGTCTAAGCTTTGCTTCTAGAAATATGACCTATACCATGCCGGAGCTTGTGTCTTGGGATGCTTCATGTCTTTGCCTCTTCGCTAAGCCATTCCTCATAGATCTTTTTCACGCGCTCAGCGGCGGGCCCAGTGCCCTCAACCACGCCTTCCCTCGTGACCCTTATCCTATCCATCACGATTATCACATCAGCCTCCTTGATATAGCGAACCATGTTCGGGAAGACCCTGTTAAGCCTCTCAGCGAGCTTTGATAGATCCGGACCAGCCTCTAGCACGAAGAGGCACTCTATGCTCCTGCCCGAGATGAACACCTTATCATAGACGCCGCCATCCTTCTCCCTCACATCCGAGAGCCAGATGCTGTAGTCAGCCGGGTTAAGCGCCACGACTGTTCCCTCGAAGCATCCACCACCCGATAGAACAACCCTAACCTTCTTGCCGACCAGCGCTGAGAGCTCATCTGAGAACCTCTTAGAGATTACCGCCGACAACCACAGCCCTCCAGAAACAAGACCCAGAAGCCCGCTCATAAGGATATAACCCGTCGAGGGTGAGATTTTAAAGGACCTAAGTCAAGCCTTTAACCGGTGCTGCCCCTCCCCCTAACTCTCTTTTTCCTCGAACTAACAATGTAGACATGAGAAAGAAAGGTAAAGATAAGGCTTAAATAAAAAACAGGGGTAATAAAGGCAGATAGATAAAAAAGCTCCGGTAGTATAGCCCGGACAAGTATACGGGCCTTTCGAGCCCGTGACCCGGGTTCGAATCCCGGCCGGAGCATCACGCTTATCTATACTCCGTGATATTGTTCAGTGTAGTATGAGGCCTAAACCCATCTCGGAGCTTATATCATTGAGGGGCAGGAGAGGTCTAATCACCGGGGCTGCAGCAGGAATTGGTGAGGCGATTGCCTATAGGTTCGCGGAAGCTGGAGCGGATCTAGAGCTCGTGGACATCAATGAGGAGGGGCTGCAAAGGGTCAAAAAGATACTCGCGGACTTTGATGTCGAGGTGAATATGCATGTCGTGGACCTATCCAATAGATCTGAGATTAGTAAGCTATGGGAAGGATTGAGTGGCAGAGAGCCGGATATCCTCGTCAATAATGCTGGCATATATCCATTCAAAAACTTCTTGGAAGTTGATGAGGAATTTCTTAGAAAAGTTGTCAGCATAAACTTGGATGCCGTCTTCTGGATGTGTCAGGAGATGATAAGGAGGAGACTGGATAAGGGTGGCGTGATCATAAATGTTGGGTCCATAGAGGCCATATTGCCCTTCGCCAAGGATCTCGCGCATTACATGATTAGCAAGGCCGGCGTAATCGCCCTCACGAGAAGCTTGGCGAAAGAGTATGGCAGACGCGGGTTCAGGGTCAACGCTATAGTCCCGGGGGCATAATGAAACAAGGGGTTAAGGATACGGCCAAGCAGATTCTCAGGTTTAGGATCGAGCTCGTCGGGACGGCAATCGAGTTAATGCATAGGATCCCCCTAGGCAGGATGGGGGAGCCTGACGAGGTCGCGAGAATAGCGCTAGTCCTCGCAAGCGACCTCTCATCCTACGTAACCGGCGCAATAATCCCCGTTGATGGCGGATTTCTCTCAGCCTGAAAGTAACCATTAAATCTAGGCTGGAAGAAGAATCAAAAGAGGGCCCGTAGCTCAGCCTGGCGGAGCGCCCGGCTCATAACCGGGTGGTCCTGGGTTCAATCGGCCGAAGAGGCCGGAACAGATCCCAGCGGGCCCATCACCCCTCAAAACTAAAGTTTGTAAAGCATGTAAACCTAACGCATTAGACCTCCCCCTTCCTGAGAGCTATGTGACTAAAGTCTCTTCAACCCCCTTTCTAAAGCGTCCTCACAAACCTTCACGAAATGAAACTTGGGCTCTTTATCCCCCCTTTTTAATCGATTTTGTGCAGGCTTAATTCTCGGAAATAAATCCGCTGAATTTTCCGCTTCACAAACCTGTTTTATGGGGGTTAATTTCAGAACCACAGGGTCAGTCTCAATCCCTCTAGGGAGTGTAGTAAGGGAGATAGGCTGAGGGGAGGGGGTTTGGTGTGGGGATGACTGGATGGCGAGATGGAGGTGGATCTTGGAAGATTGTCGTAAGGACATTGAAGAACGACATTCTGGTGCGTTCGCGGAATTGGGCCCCAGAACCCTCCAACACTTCAAGCACCTGATCGATTGCGTTACCGCTTTTTGGATCTGTTGGCCGATTTGGGGCGAATTTCAGTGTTAAACTAATGTACTACGCGGAAGGCAAGGACGATGTTTTTGAGTTCTGCTGATACTATGCTAAGTGGTTCGGATCGCCATTTATAGAGGGATTGAAAGCAGAGATATATGAGCTACTGGAGCAGGTTATAAACTGGTGGGGCAGGCAGGGCGTCCTTGACGAGGTTGAGGTGTGAGAATGGTGAGGAAATGTGGGAGTACCGAAGAGAGGCTTAGATTCTATGATGAGGTTATGCGGCTTAGAGGGCTGGGTCTCGGCTATAAGCGGATAGCGAGGATCATGTGGGAGAAATATAGTGTCCGGCTGAATCCCGGCATGATATACAAATGGATTAGTGGACGTCACCATCCACTTGGCAGATGTAACAGGATGGTTGAGGGGGTCTGGGCTGGCATATGTCATCGGCGCTTGGCTCGGAGATGGAAGACTTGCCCGCGACAGGAGAAAATATGAATA
>CAZWXN010000010.1:0-25482 GCA_964637915.1 uncultured Nitrososphaeria archaeon
TAGGAGTGTTCGGCTTCTTGGGTGGGGCTCTAGCGCTATGATTTCTCCGCTTGGCCCGATTCTTGCTGCGCACCATAGTGTGTAGGCTCCGAGGTATGCTCCTGCGTCGATTATCCTCCATCCGGGCTTTGGAAGCGCGTCGGGTGTGGGGGCGTAATCCATGTGATAGTAGATGTGCAGGATGTTGTCGAGCACGCGGGGGGCTTGGCTGAGGTCGATGATTATTCGCATGCCATCGGGTAGCCTTAGGATGGTCTCCTCGAATCCCATGGCTTTGAGGAGGCTAACTTTTATGGCCTGGGATGGGCCGAGTATCCGGGCTATCTCGCCCCAGGGCATGTCGTTGGATCCATTGGTGTGGGGCTGGGGGGAGGAGATTAGCTTTTTAGGCTTGTTGGCTTTATGGGGCTTGGGGCCGCTGGTAGGGTTTGCGTGAGCGGGCTAGGTGCCCTCGCTATGGTTGATTTGATTAGGGTTTGGGAGGAGAAGGTGGGGCTTGTCTCGAGGCTGGAGTGTGAGCTTGGTGAGCGCGAGGCCGAGGAGGCTAGGCGCGATTCTCATGCGCATCGGCTTCCGAGGCCCTGTGGCTTGACCGTGCATACGGGGATTGGCTGCAGGTTCGGCTGCCTCTACTGCTATATCTATGATATGGGTTTTCCGAATATGCCGAGGCCGTATCCGCTGAGGGGTATTCAGCTCGCATATGCCATCGCCTTGAATCCGGCTGTAGCCCCGGGATGCTATGGGACATTCATGGCCTTCGGATCGGTGACCGAGCCATTCATGGATGAGACGGCTGAGAGGGCGCTCGAATACCTGGATGCGGTTGCGAGGATTCTTGGAAACCCGATCCAGATCTCGACGAAGGCGTGGGTTAGTGATCGTCTAGCCGCGAGGATAGGATCGGTACCGGATCGCCTAAGCATTCTCGTGACTATAGTTACTACGAGTCTTCACAGGGTGCTTGAGCCCGGGGCTCCTGGACCGGAGGAGAGGTTCCAGAGTATCCGGACGTTGTCTAGGCATGGCGTCCACACCTGCCTCTTCCTGAGGCCTATACTTCCCGGCCTGAGTGATAGGGAGGTTGAGGATATTCTTGTTAGGGCTCTGGATTCTGGGGCTGCTGGCGTTGTGCTGGGGTCTATGAGGGTTACAGGGGGCATTATCAAGAGGCTGGAGGCCGTCGGCTATCCCTACATGCGGGAGATCCTCGGCAGGATTCCGGGGGATCTTAGGCCCGGGGTCCAGGTAACTCTCAGGATGAGCGATTTGAAGAGGAGGTTTGCGAGGCTGGCGAGGGAACTTGGCCTGAGAGTATATCCATCCGCCTGCGCCGCCAGCGTGGATGCTCATGGGCTTGGGTGCGCGGCATGCCGGCTCGGGCCATGTGGAGACGTGAACAAGTTGCCCGATGTTGACGAGAATAGCCTAAGAGAGGTCTCGGCAAGGTATGGTTTATCTCTGGAAAAGGTTATGATCGATGAGCAAAGGATTCTCTTGACCGTGAGGGGTTCTGAGGCGAAAATTGCGCAGTTTCGCGAATTTGTTAAGAGCGTGTGTAAGAGGCGGGTGATTGTTAGATGAGCAGCGGGGAAGCCGGGGAGCGCGAGAAAATCTCCATGGTTGTGGATAGGGTTATTGAGATGTTTAAGCCTGATCCTGCTCGCATCCAGTTTGATGACCCGTTCTACGCGCTTGTCTCGATAATATTGTCGCAGAATACTAGCACGAAGAATGTTCGTATGGCGATGGAGCGGTTTAGGAGGAGGTTTAATAGCGTCGAGGCGGTGGCCTCCGCGAGCCTAAAATCTATTCAGGAGGCGATTAAGCCAGCCGGCCTCTGGAGGATGAAGGCAGCGAGGATAAAGTTGATCGCACGCCAGATTACTGAAGGGAGGATGGACTTGGAGAGTGTTCTCTTGATGCCATATCCCGAGGCGAGGAGGATTCTCATGTCTCTTGAGGGCGTGGGGCCCAAGACAGCTGACGTCTTTTTAATGTTCGTGAGGGGTGAGCAGGTCCTCCCAATAGACACCCACATCTTCAGGGTTATGAGGAGGCTTGGGATAGCCCGTGAAAAGGATGATTATGAGGCATTGAAGTCCAAGCTCGAATCGGCGGTCGAGCCTGGGAAGAGGATCCTAGCACACCTAGCATTAATAGAATTCGGTAGGAAAGTATGCATCGCCAGAAACCCGAAATGTCCTGAATGTCCTTTTTCCAGGATATGTCCTTCTAGTGAGGTGCATGCACAAGGCTAATATTCAGTCTCATAACATCCTCTAATCGATATGTCTTGCAGGCTAAATGGTAAAGTCGCGTTGGTTACTGGCAGTTCACGTGGCATAGGAAGATCGATAGCCATCATGTTTGCGAGAGAGGGGTGTAAAGTATGCGTGAACTATGTTGGATCGGAGGATAAAGCTAGGGCGGTCGTAGAGGAGATAGCGGCTAATGGGGGTGAGGCTATAATGGTCAAGGCTGATGTTTCAAGGCCTGACGAGGTTAGGCGCCTCGTCGAGACTGTGGTAAACACTTTTGGCACGATAGATATACTGGTAAATAACGCTGCTGTCATGTATTATGGCTCTATAATGGATATGAGGGATGAGGAGCTTGACAGAATGTGGGAGGTTAACGTCAAGGGTGTTATATACTGTTGCAGGGAGGCTGCGAGATACATGATTGAAAAGAGGTATGGCAAGATCGTCAACGTTGTCAGTACCGCCGCCATCGGGACCGCCTCGCACGGCACAACGCTCTATGCTCTCACGAAAGCCGCAGTCATAATACTCACTAGGCGGCTTGCCTTCGAGCTAGGCCCCTATGGTATAAACGTGAACGCGATCGCTCCAAGTTTCGTCCCCACCGACATGTTCTTGCAAGGGAAGACTAAGGAGGAGGTAGAGGCTATTTTGGAGAAGAGGAAGGAAACGGTATCGTTGAAGAGAATCGCGACGCCAGAAGACATTGCTAAAGTTGCCGTCTTTCTCGCGTCGGATGAATCGAGTTACATAACTGGACAGGTCATAGTAATTGATGGTGGCAGAATAGATTATTTGACGCACTCACTCTAGAGGGGCGGTTCTGTTGACGAGTTAGGGACAAATTTAATTCATAGTTCTTTCGATTAATAATATGGCTCGTAGGCTTGATGGTAAAGTTGCTATCGTTACTGGGAGCTCACGTGGGATTGGGAGGGCCATTGCGCTGGAGTTTGCGAGGGAAGGGGCGAAGGTATGCGTTAATTATGCGAGGTCGGAGGATAAGGCTAGGCAGGTTGTTGAGGAGATAAAATCGCTTGGTGGAGAGGCTTTGATGATTAGGGCGGATGTTTCAAAACTTGATGACGTTAAGCAGCTGGTGAAAAGCGTTATCGATAGGTTTGGTAGGATAGATATTCTTGTTAATAACGCGGCGATAATGCTTAGAGGAGATTTTCTCGAGACTGAGGATGAGGAATTCTATAGGATACTCGATAGGATGTGGGAAGTTAATGTCAAGGGTGTTGTCTACTGCTGCAAGGAGGTGGCGAAATACATGATCAGGAACAGATACGGTAAGATCATTAACATAGCGAGTAATGCTGGTATAGGGACGGCTTTTCCCGGCACAACGCCATACGCGATGACTAAGGCGGCTGTCATAATTTTGACTAGAAGGCTGGCCTTCGAGCTGGGGCCCTACGGCATTAACGTAAACGCAATAGCCCCTGGGATGGTCTTGACGGATATGGCCACGCCTGAGGGAATTGAACTCGCTAGGAAGAGGAGCGTCTTAGGTAGGGTGGGAAAGCCCGAGGATATAGCGAGGCTGGCAGTCTTCCTAGCCTCCGATGACTCGAGCTATCTCACGGGACAAGTTATAGTCGCTGATGGTGGTAGAATCGATTACCTGACGCACTCGCTCTAGACTATCATATGTATTGGCTTCCATAAAGCGGCCTCAGCAGCCTCCATAAGGGCCTCGCTGAAGGTTGGATGAGGTCTGACGCACTTGGCAAACTGCTCAATACTCATTCCATTCTGTATAGCTAGGACGGCCTCTGAGATGAGTTCTGTCGCATGCTGGCCGACGATCTGGCATCCGATGACCCGGCCCGTGGAAGAGTCGGCGATAACCTTCACGAATCCCTCTGTGGCCTCCTCGGCAACAGCCCTCCCCGACGCCGTGAATGGAAACTTGCCAATCTTGGGCTCTAATCCCCTCTCCCTCGCCTCCGCCTCGGTCAGTCCCGCATAGGCTATCTCCGGATCCGAGAAGATCGCCGACGGGATAACCACATCTCGCGCGCTCACATTTACACCGGCAATATTCTCAGCTGCAATCATCCCATGATATGATGCGCGGTGAGCTAGGAATGGCGGCCCAGTAACGTCTCCAACAGCATAAACCCCGGGCACGCTCGTCTCCATATGCTCATTCACGATTATGAATCCTCCTTTATCAAGCTCCACGCCGATCTCGCTTAGCCCGAGGCTCGTTGATGCGGGTTTCTTGCCCACTGCGACCATGGCGTAATCGGCCCTAACCTCGAAGCTCCCGCCATCCCTCCCCTCCACAGTCGCCACGACACTATCCTCAACCACCCTCGACTCCACAACCCTTGAGCCGGTGTATATCTTAACTCCCAGCTTCTTCATCTTCCTCGCGACGACGTCCACAAGATCCCTCTCAACCCCCGGGAGGATCTGATCCATGAGCTCCACGATCGTAACCTCGGTCCCGAGCTTCGCGTAAAGAGTCCCTATCTCGACCCCCGAGACTCCTCCACCAACTATCAAGAGGCTCCGCGGGATCTCTCGAAGCTCAAGAGCTTGGGATGAGGTTATAATCCTATTGCCATCAAACGGTATCTCCCTTAATGGGATATGCTCTCCGCCAGTCGCGATGATGATATTCCTCGCCCTGAAAGTCTTGGATGATCCATCGCGCAACTTGACCTCGACCTCCTTGTCAGATCTTAGCCTCGCCTCACCCTCAACAATCTTGACACCATTCCCCTCCAAGAGGTACTTCACGCCAAGCCTCAGCCTCTTGATGACCCTCTCCCTAATTGCCTGAATCTCCCCCCAGTTCACCTTTAAGTCGCCGCTGCTCAGCCACCTCGCGTTCTTCGCAGACCAATATATGTTAACCCTGCTTATGAGAGTCTTGGATGGAATGCATCCGCGGTTGAGGCATTCACCACCCAGCTCATCCTTCTCGATTAGAAGCGTTTTCAAGCCACGTTGGCCGAGCCTGATCCCCGCGACATATCCCCCAGGCCCGCCTCCAATCACTATGGCGTCAAACTCCTCGATCATGCGCTCTTATCCGCGTCTAAATCGTCCTTTAAGTATTTACGGCTATCTGGAGCGCATGCTAAATGGTAAATAAGTGCTGTTTAGAGCCTTACGATGCTGGTGATGGCTTCATGGTATTAATCGAGATAAGATGGCATGGACGGGGAGGGCAGGGCGTTGTTACCGGCAGCAACCTGCTGGCCAGGGCCGCCATCATCGAGGGAAATTATGCGCAGCACTTCCCAGAATTCGGGCCTGAGAGGGCTGGCGCGCCCGTCAGATCATATACGAGGATCTCGGATGAGCCGATAGATATTCACTGCGGGGTCTACGAGCCCGACATCGTCGTCATAATTGATCCCGTGATGTCTAAGACTCCCGAGGACTATGCTTATGGTCTCAAGAGGGGCGGCGACTTGGTGTTAAACCTGCCTCCGGACAATAGCGAGAAGGTGGCGAAATGGGCCAGGGAGAATGGCTACAGGCTCCATGTCGTTGATGCTAGGAAGATCTCGCTCGAGGAGACCGGCGGCCGGGAGATCTATAACGTGCCGATGCTCTCAGCTCTCCTGAGGGTGAAGAAGCTGGCATCTCTCGAGACTCTGGAAAAGGTGCTGGCCGAAAGGTTCTCGGGAAAAGTTCTTGAGATGAATCTTAAGCTGAGTAGGAGGTGTTATGAGGAGGTGAAGACGATTGTCGGCTAAGAGGATTGTCGAGCCGGTTATCAAGGGTCAATTCACATACAAGGATCTTCCAATCGCCGCCATGATACCCGTCCCGGCAACATCCCTCGAATACAAGACCGGTGTCTGGAGGACTAGGCAGCCCAAGATAGATCATGGGAAGTGTATAAAGTGTCTCCTCTGCTGGGTCTTCTGCCCTGATGCCGCGATCAAGAGGCTCGAGGACGACTCGGTCAAGGTTGACTATGAGTATTGTAAGGGGTGTGGGGTCTGTGAGACTGTTTGCCCCGTTAAGGCGATAAGCATGGAGGAGGTGTGATGAATATGGCGAGGCAGGCTCAGGAAAGGATAGCGATAATGGGTGATGAGGCGGTCGCGCTCGCGGTCAAGCAGTCTAATGTTGATGTGATAGCCGCATACCCGATAACACCGCAGACGATAATAGTTGAGAGGCTGAGCGAATACGTGGCGAATGGGGAGCTTGACGCCGCCTTCATACAGGCTGAGAGCGAGCACTCCGCTCTCTCGATATGTGTTGGGGCGAGCCTCGCCGGCGCGAGGGTCTTCACCTCGACCGCGAGCCAGGGCCTAGCACTCATGCATGAGATCGTTTACGCCGCCTCCTCGATGAGGGTCCCAATGGTGATGGCGATAGCGAATAGGTCGCTTAACGCGCCACTAAACATACACTGCGAGCATGGTGATGTGATGCCTGAGAGGGATTCTGGATGGGTCCACCTCTTCGCGACCAACGTCCAGGAGGCATATGATCTGACATTCATAGCATTCAAGCTCTCGGAGCACCCGGACGTCCAGCTCCCGGTATCCGTTAATCTCGACGCATTCATCCTGACGCACAGCGTCGAGCCGCTTACACCAATCTCCGATGAAGATGCCTCCAAGTTCCTGCCACCAAGGCAACCATTATACTCCATAGACTTCGATAACCCGGCAACCTTCGGGACCATGGCGCTGCCCGACACATACATGGAGTTCAAATATCAGCTCAAGGAGGCTGCTGAGAGGGCCGGCCAGGTTTACCCGGAGGTGGCCGAGGAATATGCGAGGATAAGCGGGAGAAGATACTGGTACTTCAACTCGTATATGGCCGATGACGCGGATGCCATTGTCCTCGTTCTAGGCTCGACATATGGCACGCTTAAGACCGCGGCTAGGAGGCTTAGGGAGAGTGGGCTTAAGGTCGGCATCGTCGGGCTGACGATGTTCAGGCCATTCCCCGAGAAGCAGCTGGTCGAGCTGTTAAAGAACGCGAAGTCCCTCATAGTTATGGATAGGGCCTATTCCTATGGCGGCCTTGGAGGCCCACTTTACATGGAGATTCTCGCGATGCTCTATAGGAATGGCTTGAGGATCCCGGTGATGAACGTGGTTTATGGGCTTGGTGGAAGGGACTTTAGGCTGGATGAGGCCGAGGCCGTGTTGAGGATGGCGTTTGATGGAGCCCGTAGGGGCAGGTTTGACGAGCATGTTAGGTGGTGGGAGGTGAGGGCATGAGCAGCCAGACAATCTTCTACAAGACGCCAAAGGATCTCCCGAGGGAGGAGTGGTTCGCATCGGGCCATAGGCTCTGCGCTGGATGCGGCGCGGGTATAGCTGCTAGGCTCGTTTTCAAGGCCATTAGAGGACCAACGGTCGTCGTGAATCCAACCGGATGCGTTGAGGTCTCTACATCCTGCTATCCATACACGGCCTGGAAGATACCCTACGTCCATGTTGCCTTCGAAAATGCTGCGGCCGTCGCATCGGGCGTAGTCGAGGCCATGAAGATACTAAATAAGAAGAGGGGGAAGAAGATTCATGATGTCATAGTCTTCGCTGGCGATGGAGGGACATTCGATATAGGTCTTCAAGCCCTCTCGGGAGCGCTTGAGAGAGGCCATAACCTGCTCTACATATGCTATGATAATGAGGCATACATGAATACGGGGATCCAGAGATCGGGCGCGACGCCGATTGGGGCCGCCACCACGACGAGCCCGGCGGGCAAGGTCATACCCGGAAAACAGGAGAGGAAGAAGGACTTGATCGCGATAGCCGTTGCGCATAGGATCCCATATGCGGCGACAGCGAGCATCTCCCATCCGCTAGACCTCGTGAATAAGGTTAGGAAGGCATTGGAGATCGAGGGGCCGAAGGTTATGCATATCTTCTCGCCTTGCGTCCCGGGATGGAGGTATCCGCCATCAGAGACGGTCAGAATCGCGAGGCTGGCCGTCGAGACCCGATACTTCCCAGTATACGAGGTGGAGTATGGTAAGGTGAAGATAAACATCAGGGTGAAGGAGCCGAAGCCGCTCGAGGAGTTCCTGAAGGTGCAGGGGAGATTCAGCCACTTATTCAGGCCCGAGAACGCACACGTCCTAGAGGCGCTGAAGAAGGCTGTTGAGGAGAACTGGGAGAGGCTGGTAAAACTCGAGGAATCCGGGATAACCCTCTAACGCATAATTTTTCTCAAACCCCCCTCCATAATATTTTCCGGGAATCTTGACCAGGCCCCTGGTAGTAGTCTGGGAGGGGCTTGACGCCGCTGGCAAGACAACCCTCATAGCCAAGGTTAGATCGATGTTGGAGTCTAGGGGGTTTAGGGTCTCGGCGCATAAGACCCCGAGCAGCTCACGGACCGGCGAGTTCGCCAAGACATATGGAAACGACCAGGAGATAGATCACTTAACCCGGATGCTCCTATTCCTCGCGAATACGAGTGATGACTCGAGGATTCTCAGGCGCATAATCGCCGAGGAATCCCCGGACTTTCTCTTCATAGACCGATACTACCTCTGTTCGATAGTATATGGCTTCGCCCTCTCGAGGCTGAGGGGCGCCAAGATCTCCAAGCAGGACTTCAAGGAATTCCTAGAGATAGTTGAGAGGCTTGGTGAAGGTGTTTTCGTTAAGCCGGACATATACCTGATTATAGACGCGCCGGAGGAGGATCGCGTCAAGAGGCTTGGGGTGAAGGAGGGGCAGGGAGGGCTCGAGGACATGCTTGAACGCGACTCGCTAATGCAGCAATATGTCCGGGAGTTCTATAAGGTCTTCGAGGAGATGAGGCCGGGGCAAGTCTCCTGGATAATGAACCCCCAGGGCATGGCTGACGAAGTCGCTGGCAAAATAGTGAGGTTACTCCTCGAGAGACTCAACAGCTCATAGCGCAAGATTAATCATAAGCCATTTCATTGAATTGCGTGAATTCGGGCATGGCCGAGCTAATAAGAACATTCATCGCGGTGGATTTCGATAACCCCCAGATAGTCTCTAGGGCCCAGGAGATTCAGGAGGAGCTGATGAGGCTCGGGGTTGGGATGAAGCCCGTCGAGCCGCATAACCTTCATGTGACCCTCTGGTTTTTCGGCGAGATAGATCCGGGAAGGCTGAACCTTGTGCTCGAGAATGCTGGAAAGGTGAGGTTCAAGCCATTCAAGTTAAGCGTCCGCGGTGTCGGATACTTTCCGGGCGGTGGCAGGATAAACGTGATCTGGCTTGGTGTGGAGGATCCGGAGAACGGCCTGAAGAGTATACTGGATCAGCTAGTCGAGAGGCTCACTAGGCTTGGCTTCAAGTATGATGAGCGCGGCTTTACCCCCCACCTGACAATAGGCCGCGTCAAGTTCGTCAGGGATAGGCAGCTAGCCCTCCGCAAGCTCGAGGAGCTCAAGGACCTGTATTTTGGGGAGCAGCTGATAGACTCCTTCAAGGTCAAGAAGAGCACCCTAACCTCTAAGGGGCCGATCTACTCGGATCTATTAGTAATTAGGGCTGAGGGGTGATGACAGGTTTAGAGGAGGTTATTGAGAGGGCGAGGAGAATCGTTAGGCCCACGAAGCTCGAGGAACGCAAGCTCAAGAGGATAGTGGAGGCGGCGCTCTCGGCTGCTAGGAAGGAGATCTCGGGGGTCGCGGGAGCGCAGGATGTGAGCCTCGAGGGGTCAGCCGCGAAGAACACCTGGATAAGGGGAAGGGCTGAGGCCGACATCTTCATACACTTCGACCCAAATGTCTCAAGAGAGGAACTGGAGAAGCTTATCGTGGAGATTGGATCTAGGCTCATCAGGAGGCTTGGCGGGGAGCCCATGATAATGTACGCAGATCATCCATATGTCGAGGGGGTCGTGGATGGGGTTACAGTCGATATCGTGGCATGTTATAGGGTTGAGCCGCCGAACTGGATCAGCGCGACGGATCGGACGCCATATCACACGAGATATGTGCTCAGCAGGCTTAAGCCTGGGCAGGAGGATGAGGTTAGGCTCCTGAAGGGGTTTATGAGGGCATGCGGGGTCTATGGTGCCGAGATAAGGGTAGAGGGCTTCAGCGGATACTTAACAGAGCTCCTGACAATATACTATGGCGACTTCATCAACGCGATCAGGGAGATGGCGGGGTGGAAGCCGCCGATCACGATAGATCTTGAGGGATATTATGGGTCGAGGGAGAGGATCTTGGAGGCGTTCCCGGAGAGCCCCCTCATCGTCGTGGATCCTGTTGATAGGTCTAGGAATGTCGCGGCAGCGGTCTCACTTACAAGGCTCTCGGAGCTGATCCTCGCGGCAAAATTTTTCCTCAAGAGGCCCTCCATGAGATTCTTCAAGCAATTTGACCGGGCGCCGGGCACAAGGGAGCTGCGAGCCCTCCTCAAGGATAGGAGCATACTCTACATGTATTTCAGGCTGGTGGATCGGAAGCCCAGGGACGTGCTCTGGGGCGAGCTTAAGCGGAGTGAGCAGGGAGTGCGGAGATGCCTCGAGAACTTGGGATTCACGGTCTATCGAAGCAGCTCATGGACGGATGAGAAGAAGGAATGCATGCTGATCTTCGAGCTTGATAAAATAGAGCTTCCGAGATATCACCTCCATAAGGGGCCGCCGGTATACCTCAAGAATGCTGACGAGTTTGTTGAGAAGTGGTGTGGGGCCATAGCTGGCCCATGGATCGAGGGTGATAGGCTATATGTCCTGAGAAGGCGCGAGGAGGTCTCGGCTCACAAGCTTCTCAGGGAGAGGATCGTTAGCGGCCAGGTCTCAATCTCAAGAGGCCTAACGACACCGATTCAAAGGGCTCAAATAAGCATTGATGTGGAGGATCTGTTAAGACTTGCATTAAGGAATGATGATCTGAGGAGATTCATACTTGATTTTCTTGTCGCGAGGCCCCCATTCCTTGAGAGATGATCTACATATATCTTGATGATATACGTGGGAGGAAGGATCTTATCCTCCACCTCTCATTTCCCAAGCGTAGCATCGAGTATGCCTCTAGGATACTTGATGATTTAAGGAGCATCGGTGTTGAGAGCATCGCCTTCATCGAGGCTGGTGGGAGGCTTGAGCCGCTTATGCTGGGCAGGGGCTATAGGGGCTTTGTCCTGAGGGGGAAGCTCGGAGGCTGGGATGCCGCACTCAAGATCCTGAGAACGGACTCGACGATCCCGAGCCTTAGTGGAGAGGCTGAGGCGACATCGATGGCCAATCGGGTCGGCGTCGGGCCCAAGGTCCTAGGATTCACGGACATGGTCCTAGCATTAGAGCTCATTGAGGGAATGCCGCTCGATAAGTGGCTGGGCATGCTCGAGGAGGATCGGCTAAGCGAGCTCAAGATCGTGATGAGGGCATGCTTCGAGGACGCGCGAAGACTGGATATTATGGGCCTCGATCATGGGGAGCTCAGCGACGTCAAGAAGCATGTTATCGTGAGGCCAGGACTCAGGCCGGTCATAATAGACTTTGGCAAGGCGAGCCTCATGAGGAGGCCATCGAACGTGACCTCACTCCTCAACTACTTCCTCTTCGGCCCATACTCGTGGAAGATTAGGAGGATGTTGGGCATCGAGAAGCCGCCGCTGGAGAGTGCTAAGAACTATAAGATCAAGCTTAGTGATGAGTGCTTCCAGCGCTTAATGGAAAGCTTAAACCTGCTCGAGGGGTGACTTGACTACGAGATGAGTGATGAGAAGCAGAGGATAAGGATGGAGATCTGGAGGCTCCTCGAGGAGAGGGATGTCGCGAGGTTTCCCAAGCCGGTTTATGGGAGGATCCCGAACTTCGTGGGGGCTGAGCGGGCCGCTGAGAGGATACTTGAGCTCGAGGAGTATCTGGATGCGAGGGTGGTGAAGGTGAGCCCCGACTCACCCCAGAAGCACGTGAGATACAGGTGCCTCCTAGATGGCAAGATACTCGTGATGCCGACACCAAGGCTTAGCGAGGGCTTCCTCCTCCTAGACCCATCAAGAATACCTCGAGGACAACTAGAATATGCCTCGACGATAAGGGGGGCTTTCATCTATGGTAGGAAAACTCATCCAAGAGATCTGCCGAGAATAGATCTCATAGTCACGGGGTCCGTCGCCGCGACGAGAGATGGTCTTAGGCTCGGGAAGGGAGGAGGATACAGCGAGCTCGAATATGCAATCCTCCTAGAATACGGCAAGATAGATCCAGAAATAACCATAGCAACGAACATTCACGACCTTCAGCTCGTGGACAAGCTTCCAAGAGACCCCTATGACCTGACAGTGGACATAATCGCAACGCCAACAAAGCTCATCAAGGTTCAGGCCGTGAGGGAGAGGCCGAGAGGGATAATCTGGGAGCTGCTGGACAGGGAAAAGATTGAGGAAATAACGATATTAAGGGAGCTCTATACTCTCAGGGATAATGGGGTGCGAAAATTTTTAAACAGATAAAACCGGTAAAAGGGGCCGATATATGATCTCAAGAAAGCTTCTATGGACATTATGCTTCTTCTCATACATATTCTACGCCATAACGGCGACGGAGATAGGGTCGGCACTTCCCAGCATTAGATCCGAGCTGGCGCTTAGCGAATCGCTCGCGGGCATTATAGCGAGCCTTCAATCCCTAGCTGGAGTTCTCGCAATACTTGGAGGAGCCTTATCGGATCTATTCGGCAAGACGAGGCTAGTCTCCCTCTCTCTGCTAGTGATGGGGCTGGGTGCTCTGCTAGTCTCGGGCTCGCCGAGCGCATTAATCCTCGGAACATCCTTCTTCATACTTGGAGCAGGGATAGGTTTTTTCGAGGCTTCCGTGAATGCCTTCATCTCAGATATCTTTAGCGAGAAGCGTGGGATGGCGATAAACCTGCTTCACATAGGCTGGAATATCGGGTCGGCCTTGGGCCCGGTTTTAGCGGCTTACATCGCCCTATCCTATGGAAGCTGGAGGCTGGGATATCTCATAATTTTCCCCCTACTCTTAATCTCATTCATTGCAAGCTCGATCATTGGGGTGAAGTTGGGTAAAAGTGGATCGATCACATCTCATGAGCCGAGAAGCATGAAGCCCAAGCAGGTTCTAAGCATACTTCCATTAATGATGATACCATTCCTCATAGTCGCAAATCAGCTCGGCATAACCGCTTGGCTCCCATCAATATTGAGCGATCAGGGAGCATCTCTTATAGAGGCGAGCCTAGCCGTGGGCTTATTTTGGGCGCTGAGTGGCTTGGGAAGGCTTCTATGGGCCCCCTTCATAGATAGAATCGGGTACTGGAGGGTTCTGGTGATCGCTGGGGGCTTCTCATCCATCTTAATGCTCTCAGCCTCGCTCCCGATACCAGTTTACGCGAGGATAGCATTATGGTCTTCTTCAGGCCTTCTACTGGCTCCAGCATACCCAACGATAATAGCCTGGGCGACCTCAATATATCCTGAGATTGGTGGGGCTCTATCCGGGATGGTTTATGCCTTTGCAACCCTAGGCTCCTTCATCTCAACCATAGCCACCGGCATGTTGTTCGAGCTATTTGGCTCAACTTATGCCCAGTTGATCTTCGCGCCGCTGGCCGCCCTGATCGCGATGGCAGCCTACCTAATGCGCGGGGCTGGCGGCATGCCTAAAGCTCCATAATAATACATAAATCCGCTCCAATGAATCTTTATTTGTGTGGCGTAGGATAGCTGCCCGTTTTCAGGAGTTCCCCGCGCGATTGAAGGTTGTAAGACTCATGATAGAGAATGGTCTCGGAGTTAATGAGCAGGGTAAGATTGTCGTGGGGCCTGTAGAGGTCCCGGATAGCTCGCTCGCGAAGGCCGCGGGGGTTGATAGGCGGATAGTCAGGAAGACCGTCCAGCAAATACTTGAGGATGAGATGTTAAGGAAGGTCTTCACGGGGATAAGGCCGGCTGGAGCATTCCTAGCGCCGGTGGCTAAGGAGCTTGGATTCTATGTCGTGGAGATAAGGGCTGATCCGACCGCCGCCGGCATAATAGCGAGAGCAGCCGAGATAATAGCCAGGGAGAACATAAGCATAAGGCAGGCTGTGGCCGAAGATCCCGAACTCTTCCCCGAGCCAAAGCTTATACTCGTTCTCGAGAAGCCCTTGTCGGGAGATGGGTTGAACGAGCTCCTCAAGATACCGAAGGTCAAGAGCGTTACAGCCTACTAGCTTGAGAGAGGGAGAGAAAAGGGTAAAATTAGGAGCGTTGAATAGGTGCTGTCGGTGGGGCCGTGGTCTAGCTTGGTTAGGACACCGGCCTGGGGTCTCAAATCAGAATGCTTGTTTGAGACAGTCCGCCGGAGGTCCCGGGTTCAAATCCCGGCGGCCCCACCACCCCCAGAACACCTGCTTTCTCTTGCCTCCCCGGGGGGAGGCCGGTCGCTCCCTAGAGGTAGAATTTGAGCCACGCTGCGATGAGTAGGATTATGCTCGCGGCGAGGGCGATGATCCATCTCGAGGTGCTCCAGGCCAAGACCTTTCTCCCATCAAGCTCGCCGAATGGTATCAGGTTGAATAGGGCGATGAAGGCGTTTAGGAGGCTTAGCGGCAGGAGGATGCGGGCTAGGGATGGCATGGCGAGCCCCGCGATCATGAAGACAGCCGAGAGCGATATGTTCGAGAGCGGGCCGACGAGGGCAGTCATCCCAAGAACCTCTATCGGCGCGACCCCGAAGATCACCACGGCCCCGGGAGCTATGATCTTGAATGGTATAAAGGGTATGGATGTGACAAGTGTTAGAATCGCCCCCATGGGGTCGAGCTTAAACCTGGCATAAAGCCCCTTGGACCTGGCATAGCCTCTATGAGCAAGCTCGTGGATCAGGAAGGAGGCGGCAAAGCCCACGATATAGGCCGCAAGGAAGACCGGCGGGATCCTGAAGCTGTATCCTATTATGGAGAAGCCCACCAAGATTACGAGAAGGGTCCCGATACTTAGATGAATTATCTCATCACGGGATGATGTGCTGAGCCGGCTTCTCGAGATCCTCTCACTAGGCAGCAGCCCCCAGTCCTCAACCTCGATACGCCTCTTCCGCTCCTTCTCATATGGCGATGCAGCCGCGAAGAGTCCGGGACAATCATGCTTCTCCGGAAGCCTATGCTCGGCGCAGAAATGATCTCCACAGTAACTACACCTAAACGGCATTAATATCTCCTTACCGCAGACAGAGCACCGCGCCATAACGCGCCCTCAAACCCCCTTGAAAATACTATGCCATGACTGACACTTCTCCAATATAAAAATTAAGAGTGATGACTAAGGGGAGCGATAATGGGGTCTTGGGGTCGTCAGCGAGTCTTCTTCTTAGATTCTTATTCCGAAGATATCGAGTATGAATTTAAGCGAGATGTATAGGAAGACTATCCCAAAGACTAGTTTTATCAGCCATGCTGGGACCCTTGGCACGAGCCTAGCTCCTATCTGCGCTCCTATGGCTGTTCCTGTTCCAAGTGAGAGGGCGGCCACAACATCCACCATTCCTTGAATTATCTTAAAACCGCCTGATATTGCTGCCATGCTTATGAATGATGTCAGAGATGTTCCAACAGCTATTTTTACAGGCGACCCGAGCAGGTAAATGAAGGATGGCACCAATGCGTATCCTCCACCCAGCCCAACTATCCCAGTAAGGACTCCGATGACAAAACCGATTAACGTCTTAGATAAAGCCGTCCCCGGCACAACATTCCCTGTCTTCTCAACGCTTCTTCCGCGTAGGAGTCCTTCATAGATCATCCTTATCGAGACGTATAGGAATGCTAGGCCAAGTATCATCTTGAGTATTGGAAGCTCGGCCGTCAGGTATTGGAATATTAGTGAGCCTACAGCAGCGCCCAATCCACCGGAAACAGCTACAATTGCTGTTGTTCTGTAATCGACGTTCCTTATCCTGATATGCGCGATTGAACCCGATGCAGCCGTGATGATGACAGCTGTTATGGTGGTCCCTATAGCCATTGGCAAGCTATAATTGTACAGGAAGTATAGCGCTGGGAGCATTATCACACATCCACCTGTTCCTAGAAATCCGCCAAGAATACCGGCCAATAGTCCAAAAACTATCAATGAAATAATCATCAAGACATCCATAATAATTCACCTTTTCTCTCAACCGGATCTTCTTAGCTCTTCTATTCTCTTCTCGATGTCTGCTAGCTGTTTCTGCAAGTATTCCTTGGCTTCCTCCAACATCCTTAGCTCCTCGCTTGGATCTAGTCTATACCAGTATCCGGGGGCGTGGACCCCAGCCCATGGAGGCGGCCATGGATGTCTAGGACACCACCACCCTTTAGGCCAATACCAATGTCTCCATCCTAAACCTCTCCAGCACATGTTCCCGATTATGTGATATATCACGAAATATTTAAATTTTGTGCAATATCACGTAACATGTGCGCAGGTGCTGGTGTAGAAGGCATAGATGCGGGAGGGTGGGCCGGATCCCAAAACCAGTGGCAATCTCCATGAGGAAATTCATTGAGAGACTCGAGCCCTCACCTAAGCAGGCTGACGAGCCGATATACTTGGATGTGGCTGAAGTTGAAGCCCTCAGATTGGTGGAGTTGGAGAAGTTGACATGCGAGGAGGCGGGAGGGAGGATGAATGTCTCGAGAAATACCGTGTGGAGGCTTGTAGAGAGTGGGAGGGAGAAGTTAGTTAGGGCAATAATAGAGGGTAGGCCGATAATAATCTTGAGAGAACAGCTTATCGAGGACAGCTCGGCAGGGGCAGGCGCTAAGGCTTAACCAAATAAAAATAATTGGAAATGTTAAATCGCCCCCTGATGTAATTATGTCTTGATGGTATCGGGATTCTCGCCCGAGGATTTTGAGCGGGAGCTGAGGCGTAGGATTGAGCAGGTGATGAGGGAGTTTTCAAGGCTCATGGACTCCGCCTTGAGGACCGTGGGGCCGGCGATTAGCCGCGCTCATGTGATGATGGATTACCTAGTGCCTGAGCATGAAATCTATGTTGATGGCGATGAGGTGGTCGTGGTCATCCAGATTCCAGGAGCATCAAAGGATTCGATAAATGTAAATGTTAGGGAGCGGGATCTCGTGGTTGAGGCGGGCTTCTCCGAGGAGCTGAGAGAGAAGGCTCCAAGGGCGAGACTGTTCAGGCTGAAGGGCTATAGATGCTTCATAGAGCTCCCGAGGGATGTTGACCCATCAGCGGCGAGGGCGATATACAGGGAGGGCATCCTGATCCTGAGGATCCCGGTTCAAAAGCCTAAGGGCGTGAAGATAGAGATAGAGTAAGGATGAGCGGCACACCATATCTCAGGCTCGCGAGGGCATGCGAGTCTATAAAGGCTCTGAGCGGTAGAAAGGATAAGGTTGCTCAGATCGTGAAACTTCTTCAAGAGGTTGGGCTTGAGGAGGCTGCGCCCGCGATCCTCCTCCTGATAGGGCGGGTTGCGCCGGAGGGCGATGAGGATAAGCTCGAGATCGGGGCGGCGGCGATCTATCAGCTTCTCGAGGAGGCTGGGCAGACGACGCTCCTGGCCTCCGAGCCGCCGACAATACTCGAAGTATGGAATGGATTGCGTGAGATCTCGAGGCTCAAGGGGCCCGGCTCTAGGGAGAGGAAGCTGGCGATTCTAAGAGGCCTCTTGGCCGGGATGAGCGACCTCGAGAGGCGATGGTTTCTCAAGCAGCTGATGGGCGAGATGCAGCATGGCGCTAATGAGGGCCTCGTCCTTGAGGCTATAGCCGAGCTGACTGGAGCCTCGATAGATGAGGTTCAGAGGGCCTTCATGCTCCTCGGGAGGCTTGGAGACCTCGTGGAGCTCGCGGTGAGGGGTGGGGGAGAGGCTGTCAGGTCTGTGAGGCTCCACGTCTTCAGGCCTGTAAGGCCCATGCTCGCCGAGATGTGCCATGACTTGGAGCAGCTCTTGAAGGAGTCTGAGAAGCCCATGAGCTTCGAGTATAAGTTCGATGGAGCTCGCGTCCAGATACATGTGAAGGATGGTGAAGTCAGGATATTCTCGAGGAGGCTTAGCGACGTAACCAGAAGCCTCCCTGACATAGTTCAAGCTGTCAAGGAATTTTCATCGAGCTTCCATGAGATAGTCTTGGATGGCGAGGTGGTGGCGGTTGATGAGACAGGCCGCCCAATGCCCTTCCAAGAGCTCCTAAGAAGATTCAGGAGGCTTCGGGGGGTTGAGGAGGAGGCTGAGCGGATCCCGCTCAAGCTCTGGGTCTTCGACATTCTATACCTAGATGGGCGGGAGCTCCTTGATGCACCATATCGGGAGAGGCGGGAGCTTCTCGAGAAGCTGATCCCGGTGGAGTATCTCGCGCCGAGGATAGTGTCATCGAGTATCGAGGAGGTTCAAGCCTTCATGAGGAGGGCGATGGATGAGGGCCATGAGGGCCTCATGGCCAAGAGCCTCGACTCCCCCTATAGGCCCGGCAGGAGGGAGAGGCTTTGGCTCAAGGTCAAGCCCGCTGACACGCTCGATCTCGTGATCGTGGCCGCTGACTGGGGGCATGGGAGGAGGATGGGCTGGCTCAGCAACTATCATCTCGCCGCCTACAACCCGGAGGCCGGGGAGTTCGAGGTGGTTGGGAAGACCTTCAAGGGATTAACGGATGAGGAGTTCGAGTGGATGACCAAGAGGCTTCTAGAGCTCAAGATAAGCGATGACGGCTACACGGTTACGGTGAGGCCGAAGATAGTGGTCGAGGTCGCATACAACGAGATACAGAGAAGCCCGAAATACCGTTCCGGATACGCCCTTCGCTTCGCAAGAATAACTAGGATAAGGACTGATAAGGCTCCAGAGGAGGCTGATACGATACAGAGGATCAAAGAGCTCTATGAACGGCAGTTTGAGAGAAAGAGATTGCCGAAGGAGATGATGATCTGGAGGCTTAGGCGCGAAGGCGCTTAAGAGATCGCTAATCAGATAATCCTCGAGCAACTATTTCTGTAATCGCCTGATAATAATCCGGCACATGTGATGTGGGAAATCTTTTTGAGCGCAGAAGCTTTATGGAGCTGGAGAATGGGCAGGGCTCTTGCGGGTTATGGATTAGGGCTTGGGCTCATGACGCTTGCCGGCTTATTCATGAGCATAAATGAACCATTAACATATTCCTCAAGCCAGCTCGACGTCTTCATAATACTCCTCAGGGCCTATACGCCCCTTCTAGCCCCCATATCCTCGGCCCTTGGTCAGCCGATGATCGGGGGATATACGCCGCTGGGCGTGATACCTCTCCTGCTCTGGCTGGCCATAGGATATGTTATGGGCCTCATGCTCATGAGCCCTGAAGCCGCTGGGAAGGCAACATTCCTGACATCCGCGACAATAATCACGCTCTGGATAGGCTCTCTATTCCTCTCAGCACCAGCATGGCAAGATCAACATGCATGGCTAGCCACAATAAGCGGGCTTGCCGGAGACTTAATATCAAGGCCAATAGATCTAGCCTTCATACTAATAGCGCCAGCGCTCCTCTCGGCTCTAACCGGCCAGATACTGGAAACAATAAGGCGGAAGCCGATCAGAGAAGAGGAGTTAGAGGAAAGATATACGCTCTACTAAGGCGTACATGTAATATACATGCATAAAAAATGGGGGCATCGGGGCGGCTATATTTGCTCGATAGCCTCTTGGGGTGCTGGTGCAGCTGCCTTCTTAGCCCTTTTCCTGGGCGCCTTTCTAGCTGCCCTCTTCTTAGCAGCCTTTTTCCTGCCGCCCCTCTTCCTGCCAGCCTTTCTACCCGAAGCCTTTTTAGCTGCCCTCTTCCGCGCCATTTAGGTCTTCACCCGTCGGTTTTAAATAGGTCTTACTCCTATAAAAGATTTTCGGATAATTTCAGGCATCATTTTTGCTGGGATTTTTTCGGGGAACAATTTTATAAGAATACGTGGAGAACATTAGGGTACGTGATAGGGGCATGGCTGAGGTTGATTTTTCCGAGTTTCAGAGGCTAGATATCCGGATTGGGCGGGTTATCTCGGCGGAGAGGGTCGAGGGTGCGGCTAAGCTACTGAAGCTCATGGTTGATTTCGGCGAGTTCAAGAAGCAGTCGGTGGCCGGTCTTGGCCATATTTACCAGCCAAGCGACTTCATCGGAAAGGAATTTGCCTTCGTTGTGAATCTTAAGCCGAAGAAGATAAGGGGGGTTACGTCCGAGTGCATGCTGCTGGCGGCGGTCGTGAATGAGAATGATGTCGTGCCGCTGGTCCCACAGAGGGAGGTCCCCGCCGGCTGCAAGGTCTTCTAGCATCTGAGCCGCCCTCGAGCATCTAGGGGCTCGAGCAAAGGAAAAAAGGCGCTCCTCCCGGCTTTAACCCGGATCTAGTGGCATGCTAAAGAAGCTCTACGTGGAGGATGTGAAGAAGCTTCCGGAGGGGAGTGAGGCGACGCTCCTGGGCTGGGTTAGGAGTAAGCGTTCTCACGGCGGCCTCCTATTCATAGATCTAAGAGATAGCACGGGGATAATCCAAGTAACCATTAGGAGGGGCGAGGTCCCTGACGACTCCTTCGAGCATGCTGCTAGGCTTCGCCGAGAATCCGCGATAAAGGTATCCGGAATTGTGAAACATGATCCAAGAGCGCCTGATGGTGTTGAGTTAAGGTGTAGGTCGATTGAGGTTATCGGCGAGAGTCTCGACGACTTCCCGATAAGGAAGGGGATTAAGATCAAGTTCCTCCTAGATAACAGGCATCTGCATATCAGGAGCCCGAGGGTTGCGGCGATAATGAAGATTAGGGCAGAGCTCCTTAAGGCTGCTAGAAGGTGGTTCGAGGAGAATGGCTTTATCGAGATAAACTGTCCCAGCTTCATAACAGCGGCGGTCGAGGGCGGCGCGACGCTCTTCAAGCTAGATTATTTCGGCAGGGAGGCATATCTAACGCAGAGTTCTCAGTTCTATCAGGAGGCAGCCATTTATAGCCTCGAGAAGGTTTACAGCATCCAGCCCAGCTTCAGGGCCGAGCTTAGCAGGACTAGGAGACACTTAACGGAATTCTGGCATCTCGAAGCCGAGATCGCATACGCTGAGCTGGAGGATCTTCTCGAGGTGATCGAGAATCTCTTCTACGCGATGGTGAAGGGGGTGTATGAGCAGGCTGAGAAAGAGCTTAGCTTGCTGGGCGTGAAGCTTGACCCAGAGGTAGCCAAGCCTCCATACCCGAGAATAACATACGCGGAGGCTCTTGAGATGCTTAGGAGAAAAGGGTTCGACGTGAAATGGGGCGACGATTTCGGAGCGGATGAGGAGCGGGAGCTATCAAAGGAGTTTGAAAAGCCGTTCTTCGTAACCCATTGGGCTAGGGAGTCTAAGGCGTTCTATCATATGCCCGACCCGGCTGATCCGAGAGTTTGCAGGAATGCTGATCTACTAACACCAGGCGGCTATGGAGAGGTCATTGGCGGAGGCCAGAGGATACATGACTACGATCAGCTCATCGAGAGGATAAGGGAGGCGGGATTAAACCCGGAGGACTATAAGTGGTATCTCGACCTGAGAAAATATGGTTCCGTCCCGCATAGCGGTTTCGGGCTCGGCATAGAGAGGATGTTATGGTGGATGCTAAAGCTACCACACATAAGAGACGCATGCCTATTCCCGAGAACTCCTGCGAGAGTATATCCATGAGAATATCTGCTCGGGGAAAAGTCTTGGAAAGAAAAGAGGAGAAAAAGGGGGAGGTTACTTTGAGATGAGTCGCGCCTCTAGAACTCCTCCTCTTCCTCCTCTTCCCATTCTTCTTCCTCGTCCCATTCTTCCTCCTCTTCTTCCTCCCATTCCTCTTCCTCGAACTCTGCCCAGATCATGCTTCTCGGATGGAAGCCTCCCCTCCTAGATTTAAGCATTCTCTCACCATGAGGGTGAATTACCCGGAAAATTCCTCTCAGGAGAGCTGTTTTAACGAGTTCTAGACCGAGATTTTTCTCGCAGCCTTTGCAAGATCTGTTTTAACGTGAGATCTCTCGGTACCGCGGCCTTTTCATTTCTTAACTGGAAGAATGATCTCTCCACGTATTCAAGAGCCCCCCTGAGCTTATCCAGCGACGCGAAGATGAAGCCATCTATAATCAGCTTTGAGGGCTTATATAGCGAGAGAGTTGCCGGGATGAGATAGACGATCTTCGTGTTCTCTTGGCCGAATGAATGCTCGATGAGGCTCTTGAGGAGGCATAATCTCTTCTCCTGGCCCTCCCTTATCCTCAGCTCCGCTGATGGTGTTAATGGCCTATTCCAGCGCTTACAATCCATGACTAAAAGGATGCTACCATTATATGCCAACACGTCCACTTGGATTCTCCTGCCAGAGTATGAGAGCCTCACATTCCACTCCACCTCATATCCTGCCTCGCCGAGAAGTGATGTGGCCAGCCTCTCGAACTCCCTCCAATCTAGATATCTTGCCAGTGAGCTGGCGTCAACACCCAGCCTCAGCGCATTCAGGATGGCTTTCACCTTCTCATCCTCACACAATACAGCATCCACCTTGATCTCGAGAAGGCCCAATATCCTCCGGGTTTCATCCGTCGAGGTTAAGGAGATCTGGGAGATCTCTATGATGCTTATCGGCTTATTGGAGGCCGAGATCTTCAGTACAGCCTCCAAGATCCTCGAGGCGATATCGGGTCTAACCTGCATCTTTGCCTAGCTTGATATTCCGAGATATAGGGTTGAGAACCTCGGATGGTTTAGGAGCTCATGGCACCCGCCCTCGAAGATAAGCCTGCCGCCCACGAGCAGGTATGCCTTATCCCCTATCTCAAGAGCCTTCCTCGCATTCTGCTCCACGAGGATTATCGTCATGTTCAGCGTATCTCGCAGCTCCAGGATCTTTGAGAGAACCTCACTCGCGATCTTTGGCGCCAGGCCCCCGGTCGGCTCATCGAATAACATGACCTTCGGCTTTCTAAGGAGGGCCATAGCCATCGCGATCATCTGCCTCTCACCGCCGCTCAAGAGCCTCGCCCTCCTCCTCCAATACCTCTTTATTATCGGGAAGAGCTCCGCCACATCCTCAATCCTCTCCTCGAGCTCACTTTTATCCAGCACGTATCCAGCCATCTTCAGGTTCTCCTCGACAGTCAGGTTCTCGAATATGTTCTCGGTCTGGGGAAGATAGGCCACGCCGATTCTCGCAATCTCGTGAGGAGCCTTGCCGACGAGCTCCACGCCATCCAAGGTTATCGAGCCTGAGTATATCGTGGTGAGCCCGAATATCGACTTGAGTAGCGTGCTCTTTCCGCTTCCATTAGGGCCGACGATCACGTTGATCCTCTCCCGATCAAAGCTCGCGCTCACATCGAAGAGGATCTGAAGCTTCCTGTAGCCGGCATTCAAGTTCCTGACATGAATCATGTTTCTCATCAGCCCCCGAGATAGGCCTCTATGACCTGTGGGTCCATCACTACCTCCTCGGGCCTGCCCCTCGAGATTATCCTCCCCGACGCCATGACATAGGCCTCATCCGTGTATTGGAGCGCTATATCGAGCCTATGCTCAACCATGAATATAGTTATGCTGAGCTCATCCCTGAGCCTGACAAGAGACCTGAAGATCTCGTGGGCGAGTGTTGGGTTCACGCCTGCGACAGGCTCATCCATGACCAGCAGCCTCGCATCTGACATCAGCGCCCTCCCGATCTCCAGAAGCTTCATCTGGCCGCCGCTCAGCTTCCAAGACTCTTGATCCCATAAATAATCTAAGTTCAGGAGCTTTAGGAGCTTGAAGGCGCGCTCAATAGCCTCCTCCTCAAACCTCGTCCACGCCCATCTTCTTAGAGCGCTTATGAAGCCCTCACCGGGATTATTACAACAGACTAGGAGATTCTCGAGGACCGTGAGCTTCCGGAAGGGCTGAGGTATCTGGAATGTCCTAGCAACCCCGAGCCTGAATATCTCATGAGGTGGGAGGCCCGTAATATCCCTCCCATTAAACATGATCCTGCCTTGATCAGGCTTATAGACCCCCGTGATCAAGTTTATGAGCGTGGTCTTTCCACTACCATTAGGCCCTATCAAGATCGTTAGAGTGCGCTCTTGAACATCCATGCTAACCCCGTCAACAGCCCTTAAGCCTCCAAAGCTCTTCACTAGATCTCTAAGCCTCAGTATAGGGCTCGGCATCCGGTCTCCCGGGGAGTAAAAAATGGGGGGATAAAAGGATTTCCCGGGCTAGCTCCAAGAGAGCTTGCCTGTTGTTACCTCATAGTAGCCAGTGTCCCGCCACTCATAAGCCCCATTAACGCTGACTATCTCGGTGAGGACGTAGGTCTCCGGCAGCCTATCGCCCGCCTCATTCAGCATTATCGGCCCGCTCGCGCCATAATAATGCTCTAGGATCTTGGGCATGGCCGCGATGACCGCATCAGCATCATACTTGTCAACCGCCAAGAGCGATAACGCGATAACCCACACCGCGTCATAGGAGTTGTATGCGTATGGCTCGGGCTCTCTACCCAGCTTCCTCTGAATCTCCGCGAGCACCTTCTGCGTCACGGGTGTCTTAACCTCCATGGCTATCGGGCTCACAAACCTGACCTTGTATGAGAATTCCGCCACGGTCTTGTCCTTTGCAAGCTCGGGGTTTCTAGCAGTCCCATCGCTTCCAAACCACTTAACCTTCCATAGGATATCATAATTGACGGCTGAGTGGAAGAATGTTACGGCCTCACCATATGTTATCAGCTGGACCATTATCTTCTCAGGCGGGACGCCCTGCCCCACCAGCTTCTCAATCTCGGAGACTAGGCTCGCTACCTCGGCGGAGTAGTCGGTGCCGGCTTCGGGTATCCTGAGCTTGCTCACAATGGTTATCCCGAGATCCTTAGCCGTGCGCTCAACAACAGCAGCGAGGCCATCTCCCCAAGTATTGGCGAGATGCACTACGATTATATGCGTGACGCCTAACATCTTCGCGAACTTAGGCCCTATCACTCCCTGAGCATCGTCAGGTGGCACAAAGCGGTAGATGTAGTCGCCCGCTATCCCCAATACAGGCGCTGTGGAAGATTGGCTTATCACGAGTATCTTATTGGAATCAACATATTCCTTGATCTTAAG
This sequence comes from uncultured Nitrososphaeria archaeon, assembly GCA_964637915.1. GTDB lineage: Archaea > Thermoproteota > Nitrososphaeria_A > Caldarchaeales > Wolframiiraptoraceae > Wolframiiraptor. The sequence continues at coordinate 25,267 of CAZWXN010000010.1, forward strand.
GATCTCGCCGGAAGCCATGGGGCCGACAACGAACTTAACCCCCTTTGCATGTAGGCTCATCAACTTCTCTAACGCTACCTCGGGCTTGGTCTCGGTGTCCTCAACATAGAGCTTCAATCTCCAGCCCGCTCCAATCTTCTCAAGAAACTCATTAACCTCCGCGACCGCGAGCTCAACGGCCACCTTGTCATTTTCGCCAAATTGCCCAAGAGGCCC
>CAZWXN010000010.1:25582-31462 GCA_964637915.1 uncultured Nitrososphaeria archaeon
TTTTAGCAGGATTATAGCCCTTAGAGCCTGTTTGGCTGACCATTATTGCGACATCGTTAAAAGCCTGTTTAAATCGGGTTAGGGGGCGCGCGGAGCATGAGCATCCTGCTACTGAGGGACGCGATCATATTCGCCTCGATACTGACTATGTTGAGCACGGGCCTAACTCTGACATATATGACCACGAAGGTCCCCAATTTTGCGCATGGAAACTTTGCCGCGATAAACGCCTACTTCACGCTCATCATTGCTAAGCTCCTCAACATCAACCCGTATGTTGGAGCGGTAGCGGGGTTCTTCTTGGGAGGCGGGATAGCCCTAGCGCTCTACCTCCTCATATTGAAGCCCCTCCTGGATAGGGAGGCGAGTTACATAATCCTCATGGTGGCGACGATAGCCTACGACATGATACTGCTCTCGATAATCAATATAATCGCCGATTATCTCAGCAGGGTTCACAAGATAACGTCGAGGCTCTTCCAGCTGAGGGAGTGGGGCTATGGTATCGAGATACTGGGCCAGCCCTCCATCTTTATCGTGGCTCCACTCATCGCGGCCATAATGGTTATGTCGCTATACCTTTTCTTGAATAAGACCAAGTTCGGCATCGCGATGCGGGCTGCGATAGATAACCCGGCGCTCGCCGAGACTATCGGGATAAACGTGAACATAGCTTATGCCGTTTCATGGTTCATATCTGGCGGGCTTGCGGGAGTCGGCGGCGCATTAGCCCCACTCCATGCAACCTGCAACACGGATACCGGGACCAGGCTCTTGATAAGTATCTTCGCGGCCAGCATTGTCGGAGGGTTCATGAACATTTATGGGGCATTCTTGGGAGGGTTCCTAATAGGCTTAGCGGAAGTGCTCGGAACAGGCTATCTCGCGATACAGTTAGGCTCCTGGATAGTCCCCTACCGCCCCATAATACCGTTGATCTTGATGGCGCTGACTCTGCTCCTCGCGCCACAGGGACTAACCGGCATCAACTGGTCTAGAATTCTCAGGGGGAGAAGGACATGATCGAGTTATCCGCGATCTCAATATTCCTAACGAGCTTAATTATCCTGATCGGGATATTCATAATAATCTCCCTGAGCCTGAATCTCGAGTATGGTTATGCTGGGATACCTAATTTCGGTAAGCTCCTCGCCGTGGCCGGCGGCGCTTATTTCGTCGGAGCGGTCTCGGGGAGAATTCTGGCCCTTGTTTATGGTCAGCCCGCGGGCCTCGGCTATATTGAGAAGAACCTCGAGGTGATAGGCTTCCTGAATAATGTTCTCTCATCCTCCCCCCTCCAATCCACTGGCTTCCTAGTTCTATCCATTATAGGCGCGGCCTTCTTCGGCGGCCTACTAGGCTATGTGGCCTCATATCCCGCGATAAGGCTTCGCGGAGACTACTTGGCGATAACCCTACTCGCCATGGGCGAGATCCTATGGGTCATAGCGGATAACTGGCAGCCCCTCATCGGCGGCTCCATGGGCGTTAGGATACCGGACCCATTCAGGTGGGTTGGGAGCCAGTATAGGCCCCTCGCAGTCCTATTAACTGTTCTGGCAACAGCGGCCGTAATCTTCCTCTATCTCCAGTATCTTGGAAGATCGCCGCTTGGGAGGGTTCTGAAGGCCATGAGGGAGAATGAGCTCTCGGCCAGCGTCCATGGCAAGGATGTTGTCAGGCTCAGGACCAAGACGCTTATCGTGGGATTCGCGATCGCGGCGATCAGCGGCGCGCTGAACTCCCTCTGGACCGTGAGCGTGTCGCCCAAGGACTTCGAGAGGGTTAGGCACACATTCATGCCATGGGTCATGGTCATAATCGGGGGCGCCGGAAACAATATTGGAGCAACGATCGGCGCCATAATCTTCGTAACTCTCAGGGAGCTGATAGTATTCTACAAGTACTCATTCGAGGCCATAGTCCCATTCGATGTCGTCTGGCTAGAGTACCTCCTCATGGGCATAGCCCTGATAATAGTCTTGATGTATCGGCCGGAGGGCCTGCTCCCCGAGAAGCCGACGAGAACCCTAAGCGAGAGGAGGATCCGGGAGATCGCCGCTCGAGTGGCCCCCGAGAAGCCTCGGGAAGATTAACGTTCTTCTCCTAGAGCTCGAGCATGGCCAAGGTCTGGCCAGCATCCACACCCCTCCCTCACCAATTTACTAGCCAGTTACTGATGCTCCCAATATTCCCCCAGCCATCGGTTACCCGCTACCTGATACTATCGCGCCACTATCATATTGAGTTATGGAAAAGGCCCTAATTCTTAGATACGGTGAACGCGTCGAGCCGTGCAAGTTTATATCCAGCTCGCTTATCGCTCACTATTGGCGAAAGAGGGTGGCATCCCCTCCCTGGAACTCAAACGGCTCTACGAGGGATAACAATAATCTGAGGAAGTGTGGGAAGGCGCGGCCCGCCTCGCTGGGCCCCCTAGAGGAGCTCGAGAGCTATGTCCCCAAGGATTGGTGGAAGCATATCTTCGACTCCTTCTACCTCAAGACAGATGGGGATGTCGTGGACGATCTAGATATAACGAGAAAGGAGGTTGACATGATAGTCGAGCTCCTAGGGCTGAGGCCGGAGGATAGGATACTGGATCTATGCTGTGGCCATGGGAGGCATTCCCTAGAGCTGGCTAGGAGAGGCTTCCTGAACGTCGAGGGGCTCGATATCTCGCATTACCTGATTAGGAGGGCTAGGGCCCAGGCAAAGAAGGAGGGCCTGAGGGTTAGGTTTAGGGTGGGGGATGCGAGGAGGCTTCCCTATCCGCCGGACTCCTTCGACGCCGTGATATTGATGGGGAATAGCTTCGGCTATTTCGATACGCCAAGCGAGGACCTAAGGGTCTTGAGGGAGGTTATCCGGGTCCTAAAGCCGGGGGGCAAGATCCTCATAGACGTCGCGGATGGCGACTATCTCAGGCAGACCTATCAGAAGAGGTCTTGGGAGTGGATTGATAAGAGGCTCTTCGTATGCAGGGAGAGGTCGCTATCCTCGGACAAGCAGAGGCTGATAACGCGCGAGATAATAACCGACGTTAACAGGGGGGTTGTGACCGAGAGGTTCTATGCGGTGAGGCTTTATAACGGGGAGCGCCTCGAGGTCCTTCTAAGGAGCGCGGGATTCGGCGATATAACCTTCCATGGAAGCCTCTCGCCCGAGTCGAAGAAGGCCCAGGATCTCGGGATGATGGAGAGGAGGATCGTGGTGACGGCTGTGGCTAAGAAGCCATGGTCCTCGGCCTGGAAGAGAGTTAACCACTCCAAGCTGGTGGTTGCTGTTCTGCTGGGAGACCCCTCCAAGAGGGATCCGGTGAAGCCGGGCGGCATATTCGACGACGACGATATCTACACGATTAATGAGCTGATGAAGGCCCTCAGCAAGCTAGAGGAGTACGAGTTCATCTACCTATTTAATCATGATACGCTCATCCAAGATCTGATCAAGCTTAAGCCGAAGATAGATTTTGTCTTCAACCTCTGTGATGAGGGCTTTGATAACGATCCTAAGAAGGAGCTCCACATACCAGCCCTGCTCGAGATGCTGAAGATACCCTATACTGGCGCTGGTCCACAGTGCTTGGCCCACTGTTATGATAAGTCGCTGGTTAGGGGTGTTGCGAGGGAGATGGGGATACCAGTTCCACGAGCAATCTTCATTATGCCGGAGGACAAGTCCTTCAACATACCCTTCGGATTCCCGGCGATAGTCAAGCCGAATTACGGCGATAGCAGCTTCGGCATAACCCAGAGGAGCGTCGTCTATAATGAGGAGCAGCTTATAGAGGCCATATCCGAGCTGAGAGAGAAGTTCGGATATGATAAGCCGATCCTCGTGGAGGAGTTCCTGACGGGCAAGGACCTGACCGTCGGCATAATAGGTAACCCGCCGGAGGACTATATTGTCCTCCCGATAACGGAGGAGGATTACTCGGTCCTGCCAGAGGGCCTGCCGCCGATATGCGGTTATGAGGCCAAGTGGCTCCCAGACTCACCATATTGGAAGATCAGGTCTGTCCCGGCGGATCTTCCCGAGGATACTAGGGAGTTCATAATCGAGAAGAGCCTCGCGCTATTCACAAGGCTTGAGTGCAGGGATTATGCGAGGTTTGATTGGAGACTTGATTCCGAGGGCTGCCCGAGGCTTCTCGAGGTCAATCCGAATCCGGGCTGGTGCTGGGATGGCCACTTAGCGAAGATGGCGAAGTATGCGGGGATGGATTACTCGGATATGCTCCGAGCCATCCTCAAGGCGGCTGAGAAAAGGCTCGGGATACAGCCGAGGGCTAGAGTCGAGGTCCCCGCTGCTAGCAATGTCTCCCAGAATCAGCCATGAGGCTCCTTTCACCCGAATAGGTCTGAGACGGCCTTCTCGAACTCCTCCAAAATCTTCTCCAATTCTATTGTTTGGAGGACGCCACCCCTGACTATTATCCTACCATCCACGATGACGTCTCTCACATCGGATCCGGAGCCGCAGTATGTTAGTGCCGTGTATGGGTCTCTTATCGGCTGATATCTCACCTTCCGGGTGTCTATCACGACTATGTCGGCTCTCTTGCCGACCTCGATGCTGCCAATCATGTGGTCTAGGTTTAGGGCCTCCGCGCCACCCCTAGTCGCCATCCTAACCGCGCTCCTCGCGGGCAGGCTGCTCGGATCCATATACCTGAGCTTCTGGAGTAGGGATGCTATCTTCATGTCCTGGATCATGTCGAGTGTATTATTACTTCCAGGGCCATCGGTCCCGAGCCCAACCCTTATCCCCATCCTCATCATCTCCTCTATTCTCGCGGCGCCGGATGCGAGCTTCATGTTCGAGACGGGATTATGGGCAACAGCAACATTCCTCTCCCTGATTATCCTCAGATCCTCATCATTCAAGTATATTGCGTGGGCTATCAGGACATCCTTCTTCAGGAATCCTATCTCGTCTAGAGCCTTGATGGGCGTCTTTCCATGAACCTTAATGAATTCATCTACTGGGGGCTTCGTCTCCGCCAAGTGGATGTGTATCCCGACGCCGAGCCTGTCAGCCTCCTCCCTCACCCTTCGCAAAAACTCTAGGCTGCAGGAGTATTCTGCATGAGGCCCGAGCGCCGCCCAGATCATCCCTCTCCATCCATGATATCTCCTCGCGAACTCCGTGCCCTTTCTCAATATCTCCTCCGAGGCCCGGTCGCTGAATAGCTCGACCAACCCCTCCGAGAGCACCCCCCTTATCCCGACCTCGACAGCGGCCTCCGCGACCTGATCCATGTAGAAGTACATGTCATTGAAGCATGTCACCCCGTTAAGGGCCATCTCCGCCGCAGCGACCAGCGCGCCGACCCTCACGTGCTCGGGCTTGAGCCTCGCCTCAACGGGCCAAACATACTCCTTAAGCCACTTCTCGAGAGGCTGATCCTCGAAGGCGTTTCTGAATAATGTCATCGGCGAGTGGGTGTGGCAGTTCACGAAACCCGGCGTAACAATGCATCCCCGGGCATCAATCTCCTCCTCGCCGCGAACCTCATCCCTTCCAACGTATCGTATCTCGCCATCCTCAATTCCTATGGAGCCGGGGCTAAAGACCCTCATCCCATCATCCATGGTCAAGACTATGCCATTCCTCACGGCAATCTCATACTTCTCCATAGTCGGTGGATGTGCTTATGAGAGGCTGGAGATAAATTTTGTGAATTGGGGATGGTTTTGATCTTGAAGGTGGTCAGCCTGCCCGTCGCGTATCACGGGTCAACTTGGACGTTGCTCATCATCCCAGATTTATTGTGGAGAGCGGTATATTAAATGGTTTACCGCAAGCCTATCTGGTAGATGGGGTATGCCGGTCTCGCTCATAATCAGCTGTGGATGCGGGTTTAAGACAACGAGT
>CAZWXN010000011.1:0-29504 GCA_964637915.1 uncultured Nitrososphaeria archaeon
GAGTTTTTTTCTGACCCTTCTTGCAAGCCCTCCACCCGGCCCCAGCCTGAGAAAGATGACATTCCTACCCGACTTGCTTACCGTGATCATTATTGATCTCTTGTAGAATTTTCTTATCCGATAGCCGTCTATCACCATGGAGAAGCCGTAATCGCCGCTTGCCAAAACATCTATCCTATGATTGAGAGAGAGTACCATGGGCTTGAGACCGCTGATCGGACAGACCGGTGTGAGGATAACAGCCTCCAAGTCGTCGTCAACTATTGGGCCTCCAGCTGAGAAGCTGTAAGCAGTTGAGCCAACCGGCGACGCTATTATCAGGCCATCAGCCAATCCCTCGGCAACAACCTCATCGTCCCTTCTTATCACGAAGCTGAGGGTCTTCCCCAAGATCTGGGATGCTATGTATGCCTCGTTCAGCGCATCATCCATGCTCTCGCCATCCACGGTTATCGAGAGCATCATCCTACGCTCCACGGTGTAGTCTTTCGCGAGAACCTTCTCCAAGGCCTTCTCGAGATCCCCGGCCTCGACCTCCGTGAGATATCCTCCCCTGCCGAAGTTCACGCCGAGGATCATGGCCTCGGGGTTCCCCAGAGCGCCCACGGCCTTTAATATCGTCCCATCCCCGCCCAGCGTGATCACGAGCGAGACCTTTTCCGGGAGAGAGCTGTAGATGAGGTTCGAGGCGCTGTATATCTCCACAGCTATCCCCCGGCCCTCCAAAATCCTCCTCGCCCTCTCCGCGGCCTCCTTCGCTGCCGGATTCCTCTCAGTATAAACTATGGCGTAGACCTCGCTCATCCAATTCCTAATGTCTTCAATGGGGCGGTTAATTTAGCTTCTTTTCCGCGGATCACTCTTAATTAAGCCCCGAGAGACCATATACCCGAGCCATGATCGGCAGGGATGAGGTCGCCTCGATAATCGAGGGCTATCATAGGGATGATCTCAGGATCGGTGTTCTGGGAAGCCACTCGGCGCTCGAGATATGTAGGGGCGCAAAGGATGAAGGCTTCAAGACAATCGTTGTCTGCGAGAAGGGGAGAGAGAAGACATACGCGAGATACTACAGGGTTAGGCACATTTTCGGCCGCGAGGTCGGCATTATCGATGAGGCAATTATTCTTGATAAGTTTAGGGAGATCCTGCGCGATGACGTGCAGGAGGAGCTTAGGTCGAGGAACACGATCTTCATCCCTCACAGGTCTCTCTGCGTCTATGTGGGTTACAGGGCTCTAGAGGAGGATTTCAGGGTGCCCATGTTCGGTAATAGATTCCTCCTCAAAGTCGAGGAGCGCGATGTTGAGCGCAACCAGTATTATCTGATGGAGAGGGCGGGCATACCGCATCCCCGAATCTTCAATGACCCATCTGAGATTGATTGCCTTGTTCTGGTTAAGGCTCCGGAGGCGGCGAGGGGGTTCGAGAGAGCATTCTTCCTAGCATCATCGCTGAGAGAGTTTGAGGAGAAGGCTGAGGAGCTTATCCGGAAGGGTGTTCTGACTAGGGAGGGGCTTGAAAAGGCGGTTATCGAGGAGTTCATAGTTGGCGCGCCATTCAACTTCAACTTCTTCTACTCGCCGCTTACAGGCGAGGTGGAGCTTCTCGGCGTTGATACCCGGAGACAGACGAACCTTGAGGGGATTATGAGGCTTCCCTCACCATATCAGGCCGAGGCCCTCAAGTATCTGGAGCTTAAGACGATAGAGGTCGGCCATATAGCCTGCACCGTTAGGGAGTCTCTTCTCGAGAGGGCCTTCGAGCTCGCCGAGAAGCTTGTGGAGACTGCGAGGAAGGAGTATCCGCCGGGAATAATAGGCCCATTTGCGCTGCAGGGGATGATTGTGCCCGGCCCGCCGCATGAGGAGATAATCGTCTATGATCTAAGCGTCAGGGTCCCCGGATCGCCTGGGACGAAGTTCACGCCTTACTCCGAGAACCTTTGGGGCTTCTCGATGAGCGTCGGGAGAAGGATCGCGCTCGAGATCAGGGAATCCTTAAAGCAGGATAAGCTCCTTGATCTCCTAACATGATCCCACCATGTATGGATTTGTAACTCCATGCATGGATGGTTGCCTCGATATCCCTGCCGGCCTTTATGGTTGCGAGGACTCGCCGGCCAGCTCCGCCCCCATCTCCATTTTTATCGAAGATGATTTAACAAGATACATCCGTTGAAGGAGGTGGATTATGATCTCGAGGGAGGAGCTGCTGAGGATACTCTCGCGATACGATGAGCGGGATATTAGGATCGCGACCATTTGCTCGCATTCTTCCCTCCAGATATTTCATGGCGCGAGGCTCGAGGGCTTCGGAACGATAGGGATAGCTTTGAGGGAGAATAGGCCGTATTATGAGAGCTTTCCGAGGGCCAGTCCCGAGATCATGCTGGAGGTCGAGAGCTATAAGGACGTCTTGAGGGAGGAGTTTCAGGAGAAGCTGATATCCGAGAACGCGCTGATAATACCTCACGGCTCCTTCGTCGAGTATGTTGGCGCCGAGAATATCCTTGAGAGATTCAGGGTCCCAATGTTCGGTAATAGGCTCACCCTCTACTGGGAGGGCGATAGGGAGAGGCAGAGGAGGTGGATAATGGAGGCTGGCGTCAGGGCTCCGAGAAGATACTCCTCACCCGATGAGATAGATGGCCCGGTGATAGTGAAGCTTCATGGCGCGAAGGGTGGGAGAGGATACTTCAGAGCATCAAGCCCCAGCGAGTTCAGGAGGAGGCTCGAGGAACTCAAGTTGAGAGGCATCATAAAGGGTGGAGAGGAATATGTCATAGAGGAGTTTATCCCCGGGGTCAGGTTTTATCCCCACTTCTTCCTCTCGCTCCTCGAGGCGCCGAATCTGCCGGGGCTCGAGCATGGAAGGCTGGAGCTTCTTGGCATGGATCGTAGGCTCGAGATCATAGACGAGGTTTATCGAGGCCTCCCGGAGATAATCGAGGATTACCTAGACTATACTGTGGCCGGGAATATCCCGGTTATCGTTAGGGAGAAGTTTATCGTGGATCTGCTGGAGGCGGCTGCAAGGATCTCCTCAGCGGCGCGGAGGCTCTTCAGCCCGGGTCTCATAGGGCCATTCTGCCTCGAGGCAATATATCATCCTAGACGCGGCTTCACGGTCTTCGAGATCTCGGCGAGGATCGTCGCGGGGACAAATCTGTATCCGATGGGCTCACCCTACTCCCCATACTACTATGATGAGCCCATGTCCATGGGCAGGAGGATAGCCAGGGAGATCAAGAGGGCTATCGAGCTTGGAAGGCTGAGCGACCTACTATACTGAAGGAAGGGGCCGAGCTATCTCGCCTTCTCTATGAAGTATTCGTGGACTCTTGTGTCGTTGGATAATTCTGGGTGGAATGCGAGGCCTAGCAGGTTGTCCTGCTCCACGCCGACGACCTCATCCCTGTAGAATGCGATTGGCCTGGCCCTGCCATAGACCTTCAGTATCCTCGGAGCCCTGATGAAGATCCCTGGGAACGGGTCTGGGCTGAAGCTTAGCGTGATCGGGGCCTCGAAGGAGTCCACCTGCCTTCCATAGGCGTTTCTCCGCACCTCTACGTCGAGGAGCTCTAGGAATCTCTGGCCTCTTGCCGCCCCCACGACCCTCTTCGCGAGGATTATGAGCCCGGCGCATGTTCCCATTATCGGGAGCCCCTCCCCGCCGAGCCTTTTAACCTCGTCGAAGAGCCCATTCTTGCACATGAGCTTTGAGATCGTCGTGCTCTCCCCGCCAGGTATCACGAGCGCCGAGACATTCTTCAATTGATCTAGGCGCCTAATCCATGCTACATCCCCATGAATGCTCATGTTGGCTAGGGCCCTGCGAAGAGCCTCTATATGCTCCGCAACCGCGCCCTGAACACCTATAACACCTATCCTCATAAGCCTCTTTCTTCCATCCTAACTAGGAGCTTATCAATCTCCAATCCTCTCATGGGCTCTCCTAGATCCCTGCTCACCTCTGCGATAACATCTGGTTCATCATAATGGTTTACGGCCTCGACTATTGCCCTTGCCATCTTCTCCGGGTTCGAGCTCTTGAATATCCCGCTTCCAACGAAGACGCCATCCATCCCCATGTGCATCATCAGCGCGGCGTCCGCCGGTGTCGCAACCCCGCCCGCGGCGAAATTCACGACAGGCAGCCTCTGGAGGCTCCTAATCTCCAAGAGAATTTTATAGATCCCCTCAACAATCTCCTCGAACGTATATTCCTCGTAGACGGGCTCGTTTCTGAGAACCTCGCGGTGTAGGCCGCATCTCTCCTTAACCTCCATGCTAAGCCTGAGATATGGCTTGGAGAACTCCTCTGCAACCCTGTATATCTCGTCATCCGTCAGGTGCTTGAGGAGACGAATGCCGTGATTCACGAGCCTAACATGCTTGACCGCCTCGACTATGTTCCCTGTCCCGGCCTCGCCCTTGGTCCTTATCATGGCCGCGCCCTCCCATATGCGCCTCACAGCCTCCCCCAAGTCCCGAGCGCCGCAGACAAATGGGACATTAAACTTCCTCTTATCTATATGGAAGTACGTGTCGGCTGGCGTTAGAACCTCGCTCTCATCGATCATGTCCACGCCAAGTGCCTCTAGGGCGAGCGCCTCGGCATAATGGCCTATCCTAACCTTAGCCATGACCGGTATCGTGACCGCGTCCATTATCTCCTGAATCTTCTTCGGGTCGGCCATCCTAGCAACTCCGCCAGCCTGCCTAATATCCGCTGGAACCCTCTCGAGGGCCATGACCGCGACCGCGCCAGCCTCCTCCGCGATGATCGCCTGCTCCACGCTCGTGACATCCATGATGACCCCTCCCTTAACCATCCTCGCGAATCCACGCTTTAGCCTCTCAGTCCCCTTCTGCTCTATCACGCGCAGGATCCCCATACCCACTCCTCTAAGAGAGGCGCTAGGGATGATGGTATAAAGCTTTCATACTGGATCTTCTTAACTGGAGGCGATCCTTGGGCGCTATGAGGCTGGCGGCGCTCTTCAGCGGCGGGAAGGACTCGACCCTCGCGATACAGCTCGCCGAGGCGATGGGCCATCATGTGGATTATCTGATCACGGTTAAGGCGGCCTCGGAAGAATCCTACTACTTCCACTACCCCAATATCTGGGTGACAAGCCTCCAGGCGAGGGCCATGGATAGGAGGCAGATCATGGTATCCGCGAGATCCGTGTCGAGGGATGATGAGCTTCAAGCCCTGCGGGATGCCGTCGAGCTCATCCGAGATGAGGTGGACGGCCTACTCTCAGGCGTCAATAGGAGTAGATCACAGCATGACTCCTTCCAGCGGCTATGCGAGGAGCTTGGGCTGAAGCTCCTCACACCACTCTGGATGCGTGATCCAAGGGAGGTCCTCGAGGAGGTTGTCTCAAGCGGGATCACCGCTATGATTGTTGGGGTCGCCGCCATGGGCCTTGGGAGAGAACTCTTGGGAAAAATCATAGACCATGAGCTGATCAACCTATTAAACTCCCTCTCCGAGAGATATGATGTGAGCATGCTTGGCGAGGGAGGCGAGTTCGAGACCCTCGCGCTGGACTCGCCGCTCTTCAAGAAGAGGATCGAGGTCCTAAACTATGAGATAAGGTGGAGTGGATATAGTGGAATGCTCTTGATTAGGGAGGCTATGCTCGCCGAGAAATGATGGCTAGCTGCCCGTCCTCACATTGACTATCATGCATCTTCCCATGATCCTCCAATATTCGACGTTTGCCCCGGGCTCGAGCTTCTCCCGAAGCTTCTCGTCCTGCGGCAGTGGTACCTCTACAATCTCATACGTCTCGTTGTCCATCACGCTGACCGTATCCCCTATCGAGACGACCTGGCCATTCCTCTTCTCGATTATCGGCACCTCGACCTTGCTGTCAGCCGGCCCCACGAGCGTCCGCTTAACGTTGTCGAATATGCCTATAGCCACAACCCTAACCTTAGCCGACCCATGCTTTCCCGGCTTACTCTTCTCAAGCTCCACGATCCTGCAAGGCTCGCCATCGATCACGATATTATGGCCGACTTTAAGAGACCCAAGTTCTGCAGGCTTGCTCATGTTCTCGGGAGAACCGATCAATCCACGTATATAAGGGTGTTTCTCCGCAAGACCCCAGCCGAGGTGTCATCCAGCATCATCAAAACCTTTAAGGAGCTTTTATCCAGCCCGTTACGTGGACTTGAGCTCCATTATCAGCCTCAGGTTCTCGGATATTAACGGCGTTCTAAAGGAGGTATTAATCTCTGAGAGGGAGTTTGAGAAGGCCATATCGAGGGGGGTCTGGTTCGACGGCTCATCAATAGAGGGGTTCGCGAGGAGATTCGAGAGCGATATGATGCTTGTTGTTGATGCGAGCGCATGCTATACCCTTAACGGCGTTAAGACTTATTTCTGCGATGTTTACAGGAATGGCGCCCCATTCGAGGGAGACCCGAGGACGGTCCTAAAGAATCTTCTCAAGAGAATTGAGAAGAATGAGGGCTTCACGTTCATCGCCGCCGGAGAGCTCGAGTTCTATATACTCAGAGGAGGGGAGCCCCTCGATAGCGGAAGCTACTTCGATGTATCCCCGAGGGATAAGGCCAACCTGATTAAGATTAAGATAGCTGAGAAGCTCTCCGAGGCTGGGATAGACTGGAGCGCCAGCCACCATGAAGTCGGGCCGGGCCAGAATGAGGTGGATATACTCCATGACCAGGGATTGAGGATCGCTGATAAGACCCTCCTAACGAAGAATATTATCAAGCTTGTCTGCGAGTCCATGGACTTGAAGGCATTATTTATGCCAAAGCCATTCTATGGTAAGCCCGGGAACGGGTTCCACATTCACATGAGCCTCTGGGCTGGTGATGATAACCTATTCTATGATGAACGCGACCCATATGGTCTCTCAGATCTGGCGAAGAACTTCATAGCCGGTATCTTCGAGCACGTAGGCGGTATCACGGCGATAGCGAACCCGACCGTGAACTCCTATAAGAGGCTGGGAGAGTTTGAGGCCCCGAAATATGTTTACTGGGGGATGAAGAATAGGGATGCCCTGATAAGGATACCGGAGTTCCGCTTGAAGGCTGGGGCGAGGATAGAGTATCGCGCTCCCGACCCATCGGCAAACCCGTATCTTCTGTTCACCGTCCTGCTTGCCGCCGGAATGGATGGTATCAAGAGAAATCTGGAGCCGCCCGAGCCGATCGAGAAGGATATCTATGAGTATGGGCTATATCGGGAGCTTCCAACGCTACCCCCGACGCTTGAGAAGGCCCTAGACGCCCTAGAGGAGGATAAGCTGCTTAGAGATGTTTTAGGGCTGGCTGGCGAGAACTTCATTAAGCTGAAGAGGCAGGAATGGGAGGAATATGCGACTAGAAGGATAACTGACTGGGAGTATGGGAAATACTTTGATGTATAGGGTATCCTGCGCGATTTTAGAGCTCGAGGTTTTTGGCATCTATATAGGCTAGGGGTGGGCCGCCCCTAGTGCCTGGCATTACATAGACCTTGTCGGGGAATTGTATTGCGAGGCTATTGAATGCATCATGGATCATGCTTAGATCTGCTATCGAGCCCGACTCCATCAGAGATATCACCGTCATGCACTCGAGCTTTAGGAGATCGACATTCTCCCCGAAGTATCGGCTCATGAGACTATATGTTTCGAGAAGCATTCTCGAAGCCTCATACCTGTCAGCTGGCCTATACAGCTTCTCGAAGGGCTTCAGGAAGTCTCCGAAGAGATAGTGCTCAAGCTTCTCCGGCGACAGTGATGCCAGCTTGAGGATCCTATCAGGGTCGTAGATCATCTGAGTATTTACCTCATATTTTCCCCTGCCGCTACGCTTGAGTATACCGCAGTCCACGAGCCACTCAAACCTCGGGGGCGCTATGTGCCTATACTTCGCATATTGGCTGCTCTTTATCCACTCGATCTTGTCCTTTATCATAAGCCTCCGCTCCCTGAACCTCTCAGCCTCCTGAACCTCCTTTATCCTGCTCTTCGGCAGGACGCACCTCAGCGCTTGCGGATAAGCCTCCTCCATCGCGTATATCATCGCCTCCTGCCTCCTAAACTTCCCCCTCCCTATCGCCCAGCTTGTTATCATCTGGATGAATGGATAATCCTTCGCGAAGATGTTCCAGAGGAAGAAGATCTTCTCAGCGTCATTCAGCATCAGGAGATCTATCAGCCTCAGCGACCTATCCCCCTCCACGAGCCTCCTGAACCTCGACGCGCTTCTAGAGCAGAGGTAGAGCTTCCCGAATACGCCGAGCCTTTGGCTCTTCCTATCTACTAGGTCGAGCTCCGCGGCGAGGGTCACATAGTTCCTAGCATTCACCGGGCTTGTGATGAGTCCTATCGGCCGCCCCGCCAAGAAATCCCTATCACCGACGCCCTTAACAATCTCGTAGAGAACTGATGCGAGGTAGTCGAATGTCTTTGGGGAATCATCCTCGAGTAGACATGGCATTATCCTAAGGTATCCGAGCCTGCAGATGTCACCATGAGCCTCGAGTATCATCCAGACACCTCCTCCCTCACGACTGTGAGAGGCCTTGTCCTCTCCCAGTCTATGACTACCGGGTTCGGCTCAAAGCATCCCTTATGGAGCTCTAGAATCACCTCCCTACTGACGCCATCATCCTCTCTCAGATACCAGAGATACTTGTTAGACTTCGGGATCGAGTCCGAGATTATCCCAGCGACCCTGAAGCCCACCTCCTCGGCGATCGGCGCCGTAACCTCCGCCATGTCTATTATCCTGCCCTTCAACTTAACCCTCCCGAGGACTATCACCGCAGCCCTATCCCACTTGAGAACCCTGAAAATCTCCCTCAAGACATCCCTGATGAATATCTTGAACCTCTCCACGGACTCCGTGTGGAAGAGCCTCCTCGCCACATCCTCATACTCATACCCCAGGAACCAGAGCCTAAGCCAGTTATCCCAGGCATATGTCTGCATGTTGAAGTATGGTGGCGAGGTTATGACCAAGTCTATGGACTCATCCTCTATTGGAAGCCTTCTGGCATCCTCCATGTATGCTTCGCCCCTGATCGCCGGTACCCCATCCCTGAAGACGCGCTCGGCCTTCATCCTCAAGCATCTCAGCACGTTCCTCCTTGGCTTCCTCACACCATTTTCCCTCACGTATCTCTTCACGTAGCCTGGGGCCATGGAGAAGGAGTGCGAGCACCTGACGCTCAGATGCATCCTAGTCGGGCCGTGGAGTATCCCGAGCATGAGGGCTCTCATGAAGTTGGCGAGATCCTCATCCTCCGTCTCATCAATCAGGTCGCGAACCGCGAGAATCTGCCTCAGCGTATAATTGCTGAAGAATGCCCTAACATCATCGCTAACCTCTGACACGTCGTAGCCTGATGGATTAATCCTCGACTCGGCCCACTCTATCCACTTGAGGACCCGTCTGCGGTGGACGGGCCTAACCTTTGCTCTCGTTAGGACATAGGCCTCCGGCGAGAGATCATTGCCTATCCCGATCCTTCCGTTGAGGCATGCCTCGAGCGGCGCGGTCCCCTTCCCGCTAAAGGGGTCGAGGACTATATCCCCAAGCCGCGAGTATTTCATGATGAAGTAGTATGCGAGGGCTGGTGGAAAGCTTCCAGTCCTAGAGCAGATCCTGTGGAGCGCGATGCCCCAGCCATCCCTCGCCCGCTTCCAGGAATCAGCGATCTCATAGCTTAGAAGGCATGTGGTCTGCAAGGCGCTGACGCGCTTGAATCAATAGCTTTATCCATTCGGCTCGGAATGGCCAGAAAATAATTCGTGAAAAACCTCCACGTATACCATCGGATATTCGGATTCCGGGAAGCGGCTTGAGAAGCATGATCAACTGCGGATAAGATCCACGTATATCATGTGAAAACACTCGGCTAGTAACATGGAGATCATGATCACGTGTAGGCAGGTTTCATATAAAGAGCAGCTGAGATGGCTCTAGGGTGGCAGCGGAGCGATTCGCAAGCCCTGAGCCGCCTTTTATATTTTAATAGAGGCTTTGAGATGATAATCTTCCGGGAAGCCCGGTCGTCTAGCGGCCAATCCAGCTGGTCAGACCGCATGGGGCCATGGATTCCGGGCTCTGGGTCATGGCCGCTGGATAGCAGGCCATGAGGAGACCCCCGGAGACCTGGGTTCGAATCCCAGCCGGGCTACCACCCTCCCCTAAACATATCACCTCATGTCAAGAGAATCCATAGAAAGGGAAGCACATAGGCTCTCGGGGAATATTGTGTCGGGGAAAATGTTTTCAGAGTAAGGGAGTCCCTCATCATCCGGGATCATCGCGTCAGTAGTTCCGACGCTCTTCACATATCAGCGGTTGATTATTTTATCTTGCGGGGATTAAAGTTTTCCCACGGCTCTCGGTGTCGCGGTGAGGATTATTGCGGCAGCAGCCTCCATTAGTGCGCAGAACACGATTATGCCCATGATAGCTCCCACTTGATAGAGATATGCGAGGAGTAGTCCGCTGGTCGCCCATCCCAGCCCTATCCCGAATGAGTATATTCCATATGCTATGCTTCTGGCCTCTGATGGGACTATATCGGCGATGGCCGCCCGCATTATCGTCTCGATAACCCCCATCGTGAACCCCCAGAAGACTGCTGAGATATAGAATCCAAGCCTACCTGGAATCATGAAGAGCGGCGGAGCTATCAGGGCTGCGGAGATGGGTGCAACGATTATCGACTTGGTTCCGAGCCTATCATATAATGCTCCTATCGGGAGGGCTATCATCGCGTCGACAGCCATTGCTGCTAGGTATAGTAGCGCGATCTCTTCTGCCGATAGGAGGCCTATCTTCACGGAGTCCTGCGCGTAGTAGCTTATCACGCCCCAGTGGAGGAAGCCTAGCATTGTTAGGATCGAGCATGCTAGGAAGATCCAGAACCTCCTATCGAGCATGGTCTTCGGGCTTCTAGGCATCTCCTCCCTAGCCGCGGCTATCGCCCTCGGCTCCGGGTAGAGCCTCGCCGCCAATATCAGCATGCTCATGGAAAGGATCCATGGGATCCACATTATCCAGAAGGCGGCTCTATATCCCTCCGGATATCCGCGGAGAGCTATTACGAGCGAGACTATTAGCGGGCCGGCTATAGCGCCAACTTGATCCAATAGCTCGTGGAGCCCGAAGCCCTTCCCCCTTCCAATCCCCTCGGTTACCTCTGCGATGATCACGTCTCTTGGTGGCGCGCGGATGCCCTTACCAAGCCTCTCCAGGAAGAATAGCGTTAGCGCGAGCTCCCAGCTTCCCGCTAGGGCTAGGAGTGGCACGACGAGCGTCGAGGCGTATCCCAAGAATATTATGGCCCAATATGTTCTCCCGGATGGCGCCCTCTGGGCCACAACACCTCCGACGAGCCGCATGACATAGCTTAGGAGCTCGCCGAGGCCGAGTATCCCGGCCGCGATCGCTGGAGCCGCTAGAATATTCAGATATGCTCCACTGATTGATCTCGCTCCTTCATATACTATGTCGGCGAAGAGTGAGAGTAGCGAGAGAGCTATGAAGACCTTTAGAAATGTTCTCGAGGAAAAACCCATCACTTTGATCCTCCGCAGAACCTGAGAATATAGCTTGTTGCAAGATCCTCAGCCTCCTCCAGCTTCTCAATATCTATGCCGGGGACGCCGCAGGTCATTAGGTAGATGCTCCTAGTCTCAAGTGTTACCTTGCTGTAGTCCGCATCCCGATATGGGTATATAGCTATCAGCCTCTTCAAGTCGGCGACAACTATCTCGCCTCCCTCAAGCCTTCTCGGCTTATCCATCCCTATGCCCAAGAACTCCTCGCCGCTTCGAGCAAACCTCATGACGAGCTCCTCGCCCTCCAGCTTGTCGGCGTCGAATGCTGCTAGCGCGATGCGGGACTCGGCGGAGGCCAGGTTATAGGCATCCACGAGCGTATTTATCGCAGGCAGTCCACCTCCACCGAGAATCCTCCTTATCAATGCCTCGGAGGCCGGCCTGATTTTTGTCGGATCTATCCCGATCCTCCAGAAGAAGTCACGGTAAGCCCTTATCACTGGATCATCCTTGAGCGATTCGAGGCTGAACCGCGACCTAATCCTATGACAAACCTCGATCTTAAACCTCTCAAGCTCCTCCGACCTCTCCCGAACACTCAGCCCATCAATCCTCTTCAGGAGGACGTGTAGATCAGGGAACCTCGATCGAACCTCATCACTCAGGACGATCCTCATACTATGTCTCTTTTACAAGGATTGCTCCCGTTAAAATCTATTCTCATGATAATAGAATAATTAGGGTATCTACAAATCCAGCCTCGTGGATTGGAATCGTGATGATGAGTCCCGGCATTTTCTGAGGCTGCAGCGTGGAGGATATGATGAGACCTGACAAGCCTGAAAGCCCGGCTTATCCTTTAACTCTTCTGCCCGAAGTATTCCCTTAATCTAGGTATCCTCGCTAGCGCCAGCACCAAGGCCGAGCCGATTAGGGTTTGCGCTATCAGCTCGCCCGGCAGCACGCCGATATACCCGACCCATATCACGTCCCATAATGAGAAGCTCGGGAGTATTAGTATTGGGAGATATGATCCAACTATCAATGTTATGATTAGTGAGGATGCTAGGCTTGATAGGATTACCCTGAGCCTACTAAGCCTGCTATAGCAGATTCGATAGACTGTGTAGGAGGCGGCGAGATTTGCGAGGCTTCCGAGCACGATATCTAGCGGGTTGGGTGGGTAGCCGACTGGGAAGAGGTTCGCGAAGAGGCATCCGAGGAAGACGCCGTAGGCCGCTGAGAGCCCGAAGATCGCCGAGAGCATTATCAGAGCATCTGAGACCCTAACCTGAAACGGGAGAAAGCTCACAGGAGCAAGCATGAATGTTATGATGAAGTATAGGGCGGCGAAAACCATAATCTCAGCGATCCGCTGGACTGGCCTCATCCTGCAAGGCCTCCTCTCACATCTCAGCCCCAAGCCTCGGCTAGGAGCTTATAGTCATTTTCATCAAGCCTCCACCCAGCAGCTCCAGCATTCTCCTCAAGATGCTCCCTCCTAACAGACTTGGGTATCGTTATGACATGCTCATGCCAGATAACCCAGTTTAACGCGACTTGGATCGGCGTCCTCGAATACCTCTCAGCAACCTCCATCAATATTCTCACCCTTCTGCTCCGCCCCTCGCGAAGCTCCCTAGCAAGCCTCCCCTGCCCAAGGGGGCTATACGCCACTATAGTTATGCCCTCCCTGAGGCAATAGGGCATCAAGTCCCTCTCAATACTCCTCTCATATAGGCTATACTCGACCTGATCCGCCACAATATCTGCATGTGACAGGTATGATCTCGCCTCCTCGACAAGGCTCGCGGAAAAGTTGCTCACGCCGATATACCTTATCTTCCCCTCATCATGGAGCCTTTCCAAGGCTCTCATCGTCTCGCGAAGCGGGATCGAAGGATTCGGCCAATGTATGTAGTATAGGTCTATGTAGCTTGTCTGAAGCCTCTTCAAGCTCCTCTCACATGCCCTCAACACATCATTGTATCTCAGGTTTGTATGCCATACCTTGCTTGCTATGAAGACATCATCTCTCTTAAACTCCTTGATGGCCTCCCCGACGAGCTCCTCCGCGTGGCCGCCGCCATAGATCTCAGCCGTGTCTATATGGTTCATCCCAAGTCTCACTGCGTATCTGATGGCCTCTATCGCCTGCTTGTCAGCGGAGTAGCTTGGCGTCATGCCGCCGCCTATACTCCATGTTCCAAGGCCTATGACCGCTATCCTCTCACCGGTCCTCCCAAGCACGCGATACTCCAACTCTACCCCAGCCTCCAAAAATTTTAAGCCATGTTTAATGAAGTTTTTCCAAGTATTCTCTCACGCCCTCAAGGATGAATTGAATGGCTATTGCTGCTAGGAGCATTGCCATGATCTTCGAGACCACGTTGGCGCCAACCTCCCCCAGCGCCTCATGTATCGGGGCCGCGAACCTGAGGATTATCCATGTTATAATGGCCGCGATCGTCACAGCCAACATCGCCACGACAACCCCGAAGGTCTTCAATACTATGATCGTGGTGGTTATCGCGCCCGGCCCGACGAGGAGTGGGACGCCTAGGGGGACCGCGCCAGCATGCTCCGGGCTATAGGCCTTAAGCTGGGTCTCCGTCTTGAGTAGGAGCTCGAATGCGAGGAATAGGAGGAGCGCTCCACCCGCGATCCTAAAGCTGTATAATTCTATGTCGAATATTCTTAGAACCCACTCGCCCAGTGTGGCGAATAATATGAGTAGGCTGAAGCCCGTGAGAACCGCTATGTTGAAAACCCTCATCCTCGCAGCCTTGTCGAGCCCACTGGTCAAGCCGAGGAAAATCGGTATATTCCCCAGGGGATCCATGACTATCAGGAGCGAGATAAGGGACTTTAGAAGCCCCATTATCAGGGTTTCAATCATAAAGAAAACACGGTGAAACCTGTTTATAGGCGTGGATGAGCCGGCTACCTCTTACCTCAGTCTTTAAGCTTACTCTATCAGCGAGGCGGCTTTAAGCCTGTTTATCAGGTCTATCAGGGGTTCCCTAACCTCCTCAATGCTCGTCTCGCTCAGGTTCGAGAACTCCGTCACAACTTCATCAACGGTCTTTCCATCACAAATGCTCCAGACATATGCTACGATTTCATCAACTCTGTAAGCCTCATTCGCTTCATTAACTAGCACTAGGTTTCCTTCCTCGTCTCTGAACAGCTCACCCTTACGCTTAAGCTTAACCTCTTCCATGACGAAATGTATTCGAGCGGGTCCGATATAAGTATTTCAGAAGAAGGAATTTCACAGTTATAACCCAATCCTCGTGGAATATTCACCGCATGCTCATCTTCTCCAAAAATTTCCTCGACAAGCTAGCCGCCTCGCTCTCAGGCATTCCGAGAAGCTGATTCAGCCTCAGCCCGCGGTCGCTCAGCTCCCTGATGAGGGCATATCCCAGATACCTGCCGGCGAGGCTTAGGCCTCCCACGGACTCAAATGGCGAGTAAAAGCGGTCTACAAGACCTTTCTCGGCATATTCCAAGTAGCTTGTGGCAAGTTCGCCCATCCGCTCCTCACATTTCTTAGCCCAATCCCCCTCCATGACGCCATGCCACGAGTCCTCTCCAAGGATCAGCTTCTCCAAGAATTGTGCTAGGCCCTGGCTATAGAGCCTGAAGAAGGGATCCTCCTCGAGCTCGGCGTATCTTTCCACCCTACCCCTCTCCACAGCCTGGCGAAGCTGGCCAATGCCAAATGCTATAAAGCCACGGATATTCTGCTGATCAACCCATTTCAGGGATGCGAGAGCCCCCAAGTCCAAGAATAATGCCGCTTCATCAAGGATCGAGCCTGTCCACCTCGACTTCCACCCAGACCCGACATAGAGCGCGAAGATGGGCTCTTGGGGGAGGCCAAGCCTCCTAGAGGCGATAAGATATACATCCTCCAAGTTCTGGAGGACAATCATCCAAGCCTCGATCACGTCATGGATCATCTCGTCGAGTCGTGAAAGGGTGTGGGCGACTCTAGACTGAAGACGATCCAATCCACGCCAGTAGGAGACCTCGAAGATGAGAAGTTCCGGGTATCTCGAGATATAGCTCGTGAGCCAGCCATGAAGCATCTCCTCCAAGGGCTTCCCGGAATAGTCTCTCCAATAGATTATGAAATCCCTCATGCTGTCAATGATCCTCATCCACCGCACTCGCCTCATAGAACTCGCCGGGACTTAATTATACCCTCAAGAGTCTAAAAAGGCTTCCAGAAGACTTCTCCCCTCTCAATTAGTCGTGGCAGTAGGTTGACATCATCTATTATCGCATCGGCCCCTTTCCGGATGAATATCTCTAGTGCGTATGGGTTTGTTAGGATTCCTGTGAAGAGGGCGTCAAGACCATTCCCCCTAGCATTCTCGACTAGGAGGAGATCCTCCAGCGAGTTCCCAACATACATGACCTTCTCGGCGCCAAGCCTCTTGGAGCACTCGATCAAAATCCAAGGATTTGGCTTTTCATACCTGTTGGGGAGATCTGCTGCGAAGACGCTGGCCTCAAGGTCGAAGTAGTAGATAAGCTCTCCGAGGCCCTTCTCCGTCTCCCATCTCCCCCTCCCAGTAGCTATCGCAATGCCCTTCGGAACACCCTCGCTAAGCTTCTCGAGGACCTCTTCCATTATCAGCGGCTTCTCATTTTCGAGCAGCCCCTCCCAAGACACGTATCGAGGCTCCACGCCATATCTCTCCCTAACACCCTCAAGCCCCAAGTAAACCTCGTCATAAAGCGTTGTCAGGAGGCCGGAGCCATATCGGGTTAAGGGCCCTAGTAGGCCCCTCAGCTCCTGGATCCGCATCAGCCTGCCAAGCCTCTCAGCCTCAGTATCAATAAGCTTCTCAAAGTCCCGCAGCCACATGATGCTGCCATATGCTTGTGAAGCCTTTTCAGAGATCCACCTCAAGCCGTTTAGAACATAGTCCGGCGAGCTCACCTCCACCATACACCTCTCTAAATAAGCGTTCACATCATCTATCTCGGCGATGTCGTCGGCGATCCTCTCAACAGGCTCGTCAACCTTCATTATTATCGACTGGGTTATAAGGCCCGTCTTATACCAGTCATTGTTAAAGCCGCCGAGCATCTCAAGCCTCTCCAAGACATCGTTCACATCCCTTCCCAGCGAGCATTTGAGCCCATAGAGCTTCTCGAGGATTATGCAAGCCACGATCCGATCCGCCAGATAATATGACTCCGTTGAGTCTATGAGCGTTCCATCGCAGTCGAAGATTATTGCCTCGACCTCGGCCAGCTTATCATAGCTCCTCTGATTGACCATAGCGCCCTCTCCGAGAAGCTTGTAATCCATCCCCTAATCCTCCTACTTGCTTATCGCTGGAGCCGCCCTAATCGCCATGACCTCCTGATAGAGCTCCTCAAGTATCTTCTGATAATCCGCCTCGCCGTTCTCAACACGATCCATGTCGGCCTCAAGCCTCCTTGTCAGCTCCTCGGAGACATAGCTCCCAAACCTCTCCGTCAGATACTGGTATATCCTCATGCCCTTGCTGGTCGCTATGAGCCTTCCAGACCTCTCGATGATATAGCCCCGCTCCAGAAGCGTCTCTATTATCTTGCTGTATGTGCTCGGCCGGCCTATCCCCCTCTCCTTCATGAGCGCGACAACATCGCCCTCAGTCAGGAGCCAGGCGGATGGAACCCTCCTAACCTCCAGGCTGCTCACGAGATACTCGCCGCCCTCAATCCTGTCCACAGCCCTGACCGTCGGATAGAACTCGAGGAACCCCTTATCCAGGATCGCCACATCCCTAGACTGCTCGACGATATTGCCCAAGACCTCGACGGAGACCCTTTGCGTGATTATCCTAGCCGGCCTACACTGGCTCGCGATAAACCTCCTGAATATCAGGTCATACATCCTGTAATGGGTCTCGGTGAGCCTCGCCGCGGGCACAGTGATAAGTCCTATCCTGATATAGTATCGGAGCTTCTCGGCGTCAAGGGGTTTGACAGGCCTAATACACTCATGAGCGCCCTCCACCCTATACGTCCTGGGCATGAAGAGGCTTGGATCAATCTTGCTCAGATACTCCCTCGCTATCCCTATACCGACCTGCGAGACCGTTGTCGCATCAGTCCTATGATATGTTATGAGGCCCGCCTCGAAGAGATCCTGAGCCACTCTCATCGCATTGGCCGCCGAGAGCTTTAGATACGTGGAGGCATCCCTTAGAAGAGAGTCCGTGGTGTATGGTGGGGGCGGGTTAATGGTGGCCTCCTCCTCGCCGAGAACCCTGATGACTGCCTTAAGCCTTCCCGCCTCCCACTCCCTCAGGATCTCATCGGCGTTCCCGGGCTCGAGAAGGTCTATGTAGAGATTCTCATTAAGCCTTATCCGTATCAGCATCCTCTTCTTCCTATACTCATTGGTCCTCCCAATTACCCATCCAAGCACGGGCGTCTGGACCCTGCCGGCTGAGAGCCACCTGCTCCCAAACCGCTCCCAGAGCTTCCTGCTAAGCTCGAATCCTATCCATCTATCCTCGATCCGCCTTAGGAGCTGTGCCTCCACGAGGTTGATATTCACATCCCTCTTTGCCTGCAGGGCCGAGAGAAGAGCCCTCCTCGTAACCTCATGGAACTCAAGCCGGTAGATGTTCGGGTTAAATGGCTTGATCAGGCACATGAGATCATATGATATCTTCTCGCCCTCGGCATCCGGGTCTGTCGCCAGGTAGACCTCGTTATACTGCTGTGCAAGCCTCCTAATCGCCTCGATTATCTCGATCTTGTCGAATATGTCATCAGAGCCGCATGATGGGCATGGTCTTCCATTAGCCCACTGCTCGCCGCAGTTATAGCACCTCTTTATGACGCCGTAAACCGGGACAAACCTGCCATTCACCTTCTCGACCCCGTGAAGGCCCCTCTCAGAGCCCGTGACCAGATCTGTTATATGGCCTTGCGTCGCGGCGACGCCGACTATCACGCCTCCTATCGCCGCCTCATAGACCGTCAGCGGCCCAATCCTTCTCCTGAACGGCCTCCCGAAGAGGTGGGCGATTGTCCTAGCCTTCGTCGGGGATTCGACAAGCATTAGAGCGGCCCTGACCAAGTCTTTCACGCGTATCTCGACCTCGCCTCGCTGAATCTCGGAGAGGATCCTCCGCTCCCTATCAACCTGCTCGAATATCAGCTCAGCTTTTCTCGGATCATATGGCTCGAAGTCAAGCTCCTCTATCTGGGCCTTAAGCCTCGTGATAAGGCCCCTGAAAGCTCTAGCATCATCAACAACAACTATGCTCATGCCCTTCATGATGCCATATGGGTAGAGCCTTGAGGTCCTGCCGGATGCCTGGATATAGCCGGTCGTGTCAGGTATGATTAGCGTGAAGCCATCCTCAACCTGCTTCAGGGTTATGTCGAGATCCTTCTCGATCCTCTCGAAAAGCTGGGGGCTCAGGATCTTGTTCACAAAATCCCTCGCTGATGCTATCACATCCTGCGCATAGCCCTCGAAGCCGCTGAGCCTTACACCCTTCTCATCAGCCTCCCTGATCCTCTCTATAACATCCCTCGCCAGCGGCGTTATCTTCCTCAGCTTCGCTATGATCGGCTCAGACTCTCTTCTTAACCGCTCATCAAGGATCGGGATCAGGTTGAGGATGAGTGTGAGGAGCTTACCAGGATTATACTCAACCCTCTCAATCCTAATCTCCCTCCTCGGGACTCCGGCGAAGACGGCGTACCTTATCCTTGATGGTAGATCTATTCCCCGCGTGAATGGGCTTCTCGAGGATGCTATGCCAACCATGACATCTATCTCTCCGCTCGCGAATCTCTGGAGGATGTCTGGGCTCATCTTCTTGTATAGGTGGACTTTTAGGCCGGCTTGCTTTAGTGCCTCCGCCACCTTCTCAGCATATGCCCTGCCAAGAGCATGAGGCACGAATACGAGGCATCCTCCACCATGAGTCTTGACAAGCTTGATAGTCTCCTCGATCACGTCCCCCGATGGCTCGACATAAAGGTCCTCAACGTTTCTCACGAGCTCTTGGAACCTGCCGACCTCGAAGTCTAGCAGCTCCTCAAATATCATCATGCGCCTCGTCCTCTTCCCCTTGAGCGTGGCGCCGGCTACAACGAGTATCCCCCTCCTCCTCTTCCTCTCCTCCTCAATAGCCCTTGAGAGACGCTCATACTTCTCGGAGAGATCCTTTGATGGAGACTTCGCGAGTCGTATCCTGACATCTATAAGCTTGAGCGCGAGATCAACAGCCTCCGGCCTCAGCCCAAGAAGACCAACAGCCTTATCAATGTTCTTGGGCGACTTCAGGAAGGAGTCGACATCATCCACGAACACGTAGTCGAATGGCTTTATGTTCATGAGCAGGTCTCCATGATCCACGAGAAACCTGTCAGTCGTTATCAGGATCATCGGGCCATCGTTCTCCCTAAGCTCTTCGAGGACTTTCTCCCTATCAGCCCTGCTCAAGCCGGCGTGATAGACTAGCAGCCTCTCACCAAGCTTGAGCCCAAGCCTCTCGGCGAATGCTGACGCCTTCTCGTAGAGCTGCTGGGCCAAGATGCTGCTGGGGACTATCACGTAGCACCGCTTCCGCCTCACCGCGTGAAGATAAAGCGCCATGATAAGCCCTAGAACAGTCTTGCCAACACCCGTAGGAGCAACTATGGCAAAGTTGTCGCCCGAGATTATCCTCTTTGCCCAGACCTCCTGAAGCGCCCAAGGCTCGAAGCCGAGAGCCCTCCTAAAGAACCTCCTAAACCCCTCATACTCGACCTGGATCCTAAGATACTCCTTAAGCTTCTCAAGCTTCCCAACCCTCTTCAGCGCCTCAGCCGCCTCGATGAGGCTCGCAGCCTTACCGGGCAGACATCTCTCACAGACCCCAACCTCAATCAGCCTAGCATCAGTTATCTCCCCGCCACAGTTACTACAAGCGAAGTTGTAAATACTCCTAATCTCCATCCGAGCGGAAGACAACTACACAAGACTAAAAACCATTTCCTCGACAAGCCTCCATCGCTAGACTTTTAAGCACCCTTAACCCTCATATCTTTGAGTCCCCACAAGGGGGGATAAGAATAAAGCCCAATGATGAGGATGACCTGCACGGATGCTTGATGAGGAGCATGCACCTCTCTGAGGGGTCTTCCGGGGGGCGTTTCATGGTGAGGGTTAGGATTTTTGGCCCGCTTAAGGAGATCTCGGGGGGAGTGAATCTCTTCGAGTTTGAGGCTTATGAGGGTGAGAGCCTTATGGATGTCTTGAGGAGGCTTCCCGACCCTCTCCGGGGGAGGGTTCTTGAGGATGGGATGCTCTCGCCCGAGCTACTGGTCTTAGTTGATGGTGTGGAGATATCATGCCTTGGCAGGCCGGATGAGATAAGGCTGAGGGGGGTTAGGGAGATTCACTTGGTGCCCGTTATTCATGGGGGCTGAGTATTCGCCTTGAGGCTTGTAAGCTTTGGGGATAAGTGGGTTGCAGCCTCTGTTCTGAGGAATCCTAGGAGGAGCTTTCTAGCAAACCCTATTGGGATTCTAGACTCCTTGAGGGCATCTAATAGGGATGCTGTCATACAGGTGTTTGATGCTAGGTGTGTGGTGTCTGTTAGGCAGATTCATGCAGCCGCCGTCGCCGCCTATCTAGCCTTCAAGGCTGGAACCAATATCTCGAGGAAGATGGAGATGGAACTTCTGCTAAGGCTTGCCGCCGACACGCAGATAGGAAGGGTCTTGGAGAGACTTGGCGTGAGGGAGGGGACTGAGGAGGTCGGCCTCTGCATCCTCGCCAATGAGAGGCCATCAGCTGTGAGGATCGCGGAGGATCTAGCTAGGGCCGTGGGGGGCACCGAGGTTGATGATGATTATCTCGGGAGAGAGGAAAGGCTTGCTAGAGCCATCGAGTTCTATGGTATAGAGATGGCGGAGATAGAGTCTATTCAGGCGAGGGATAGGGCCGAGGCGATCCTGATACTGATACTGGAGAGGATCGCAACGCTAGATCTCAAGAGATGAGCTTGCAGCGAGCTTCGCGAGCCTATCAGCCTCACGATTCTCATCCCTCTCAACATGCATCGCCGCGAACTTCTCAAAGCTACCCACAAGCCTCATGAGCTCCTCATGTAATGGTGCCAGCCTACTACTCCTGACGGCATATTCTCCCCTAACCTGTTTTATGAGGAGCTCGCTATCAGAGAGGAGCTCGATCTCAGATGCTCCTAGGGATAACGCCTCCCTCAACGCCTCTATAGCCGCCAGATACTCGGCCTCATTATTCGTCCTCACGCCAACATGCTTCCACTTCTTGGATAATAGGCGGCCATCCTCATCAAATATCAGGTAGCCTATTCCAGCAGACCCGGGATTCCCCCGGGAGCAGCCATCCACATATATCCTCAGCTTCCTCTTCAAGAGGCAGCCTTCTTCTCCAGCTTCCTAATCACGATCTGATAACTCTTTGGAAGCTTCTTTGATGCTATGTCAAGGGCCTCCTTCGCCGCTTGGAGGCCATTCTCCCTAACTAGGACCCTGAAGACCGGGGAGCCCCGGAGAACCCTAGCCGCCCTGCCTACAGGCTTCCCGAAAGCCCTCCTCATGCCCTCCTGAAGCCTATCAGCATGCGCGCCGAAGATCAGCTTATTCTCCCTGAGGACGTGATGTGGATGAGCCTTAAGCTCCATGAAATAGTTCGATGAGCCTAGTGTTGAGTCCAAATACTTTGTCAGGGAAACCCTCGCCGACTCGAGCGAGACATCCCTGATCTGCATATCCTCCTTCGCGACCAATAGAAGCTCATAGTCATAGTCATTCGAATATGTCCCGCCCGTATACTTCGCTATCCTAGGCTGGGGCGCGCCGGCGATATAATCCGCTCTAGTATAGGGCCTCTCAAGGGATCTCCAGTTCTTCGCCTTCATACCGCGAGCTAGGCGGTGAAACCACTTAATTAGGCTTGCCCCGAGAGGCCGAGAAGCCTACAGAGGTCGAGGAGCTCGCTGGGAGAGAGCTGGAAGACTCGTTTAGAGGTTAGCGCTTCTGGAAGCTCCTTCACGAGACCGGCTGGCAGCAGGCCATCCCTCGATAGGTCTGCTAGGACGCGCCTGAGAACCTGTCTTCTCCTCGTGAAGAGCTTTTTCCATAGTAGTTTGCAGGAGCTCACCGGCCTCGGGATAACATCCCTTCGCCTCATCGAGACTATGGCCGAGTCAACCTTTGGAGGGGGGCTGAACAGGCTTCTCGGCACAATCTCCAAGATCCTAACCTCATAATAGATACTTGAGATGACCGAGGTGTAGACGTATTTTGGCGAGCCCGGATATGCTGTTAGCTTGGATGCGAACTCTCTCTGAAGCGTCAGTATCATTAGCTCCGGTAACTGCTCAACAAGCCACTCAATGAGCTTTGAGGAGATGCTATATGGCGGATTCGAGACAACCTTGTTGAAGCCTCTTGGCCTTAAGCGTAGAATGTCGCCGAACAACACCTCAACATTTGGATATGTCTCGGAGACCGCTTTAAGATCCTCGGCAAACCTCTCATCGATCTCGACGGCTATCACCTTTCCAGCCCTTTCCGCGAGCTTTCGGGTGAGCACGCCGTTTCCGGCGCCAACCTCCAGCACCACATCGGATCGAGATAGCCAGGCATAATTCACCATCCTATCAAGAACATTCTGGTCCATGAGGAAGTGCTGGCCGAATATTCTCTTCCTGCTCTTCCTCATTCCCCGGATTCACGCGAGACCGGCGGCCTAACAAACAGTCTATACTTCTCCTCCGGGTTTCTAAGCTCCTCGAGAATCCTCTGCTGAAGTGCCTTCACTGGATCGAGCACTCCACCCCGCTTCCTCAAGTCCTCATAGCTCTCGAAGGGTTTGATCTCCCGCTCCTCTATGATCTTCATCGCTATCTTTTTCCCAATCCCGGGTATGAGCTCGAGCGAGTGCATCCTCGGGGTCAATGGCCGAGCGGTATTGAAGAAATCGACGAAGCGCTTCTCATTCTCCTCCAATATCTTGAGGATCACGTTCTCGAGATTCATCCTTGCGTTCACCGTCAGGTCTTCGTAACCTATCCTCCTGAGGATTCTCAGGATGCTTCTCGGAACGTCCTTCCCAATGTATAGCCTGGTTCCTATTGCGGGCTTATTACCCTTAGGCGTGGCGGCTTCTAGGAGGGTGAAGAAGTCCTCGCCTAGAAGCTGGATCACATTCTCATCCCTATGCACGATTATGCCGGGAGATTGTGCCTTGAGCTCCGAGGCGGGGAAGACGTCCAACACGTATGCGAAGTCCTCGTATTTTTTCTGCCTCACCAATACGTCTCACATCCGGCTCCAAGCAATCTATCCTCTACTCTGCCTCTCCTTCTTCCTGCAGATATCTTTTAACGAGCTCGACTATCGCCTGGAGCTTCTCTTCGGAGAATAGGAGGATTGGCGCTAGCCTCTTATAGCCGCTCAGGATCGCCCTAAGCTCCTCCACATGAGTCGGGCATATATCTACTATCTGGACAGCCTCCTCCCTCGTGAGCTCGAACTTCTCTATGAGCTCGTTTATTAGCTTCTCAGCTCTATCGGCTGAGAGCTTGGAGTATTTACTTACATAGTTCAAGACCCTCTGCTGGAGTGTTGTGAGCTCCACCCCACTGCTACTAAGTATCCTCTCGACTTCTGGGAGTGAGAGCGGCGTGCGGGAAATAATCCTCCTCACCATAGGCGATCACGCGCTCCATCTAATCAAGTGATCTGGGAGAATTGTAAGCGTCCTAAGACTCTCACCGATTCTAACCCTAACAACGTATGCTCTTCCCCGCCTGTCCAAGATCTCCCCTATCCTCCCGTGATAGCGCCTATGTGGCGCGCCCTTATGCACTGATGGATTTAGCTTGATAACAACCTTCTCGCCAGGCTGGAAGTCCTGTAGATAGATCTCGGGGTTTGGTCCCTGCCTACTCCCCACTGGCTTCGTCAGCAAGTCCCTTGACTTGTAACGGAATCCTTTTGACTTCGGCATTTTTCCGGCTTTTTAGTCAAATTTCCCAGCTTAAAACCTTTATCAAGGCTGAGCCTTAATCCCCCTTTTTCCTTCACATAGTTGTTATACAACTACAAACCTAAATCCAAGTCTTAAGGCTGGATACGGGAGCCAACCCTATCCTTGATCTTCTTGAAGAAGTTGCTTAGCGAGCCTGTGAGCTTGTCGATTGGAAAGCCGAGATCCGCCTCAAGATCCTCGAATTGTTCATGATCAGCCTCGCTGCCGGATTTGCTTCCGCGGATATATTTCAACTCCATGGTCTCAATTCCCCTCAGCGTGCTCTCCAATAGCTTCTGCCTCTGGATACCTATCGAGACTGGAATGGCCACCACCTCACCCTTCTGATTTATCCTGAAGACCTTGAAGCTGAGGTCCTGAAGTCTTCTCGTCTTCGCATATTTTAGGGGATCTATTACGAGCGCCACGGCCTTTGGGAAGAGCCTCTGGTAAAGCTTCTGGGTCTCGATGTCTATTGCCGAGAGGAATACATCGAAGCCCGGGTGAGAATGATACCATCCAACGATGTATAGGCCGGGCCTATTCCTGAGGACCCACTCCGCCGCCGCGGCAATCGTCTCCTCCTCCAGATAGACGAAGCCGGGCGTCGACCTCTGCTCGCCCGTTATGGTATCCCAGATCTCAAGCACATCACCCTTCTTCAAGTATTTCCCCACGAGAAGCCCTGCAACCTCCCTATTCAGGTCATCAAGAGCATGTTTTATCATCTTACCAAGCGCCAGCGGGTAAACCCTAACCCTCATGCAGAGAAAAATGCCATCCAAGGGGGATTTTAACATTCTTAGGATGAGAGCAGGCTTTCCGGCACCCGCCATTCCTACTGGAAAACTCTCGAAGAATATCTTTCCGGAGGCTTCTTGCACAACATATTTATATATCGTGTGCTCGCCCTATTCTCAGACAGGAGGTTTGAAAGAATTATGAAGATTAGGATCGTCCCCGCTGTGGGAGGGGGTAATCCCATAGAACTAGAGGTCTCACCCTCCACGACTATAGGAGCTATTAGGGCTAAGGTCTGCGCCATGAAAAAGCTCCCACCAGATACGACGAGGCTCACATACAGGGGCAGGGCGCTCAAGGATACGGAAACCCTCGAATCAATCGGAGTCCAAGATGGAGACAAGCTTATACTGATAACTAGGACTGTTGGCGGCATTTTAAAGAACTCTACAGCCTTCCCCTTATCTTCCCGCTAGCCTATCCACCCCCCACTATCCAGCCCCATAAATGCTAAGGATTTCGGCCTTTCACCCATCATATATACTCCTCTAGAACCCTTAAGACGTTGATGCTCGTCAAGCCCACACCCAGAGACGTTTTCTACACCCCTCGCATATCACCTTAACCCTCCAGTCATCATGGATCTCTCTAGAGAGATCCATGAATGGTTAGGACTATTGGCCCTGTCAGCCTTTATTGCTACGAGGACTCGTCAGCCAGCCCCACCCTCAATTTACCCCACTCCATTTTTATCAATTCTTCAAGAGGAGCTTATTGGAGGGCGAGCCTCGCCCTTAAAAGGTTTGGGGGATAATATTCACCTCTTCGGAGAATAGCGGGGCTGAGGGCTGCTCAAAGTTAATTACCTGCTTCCCAAGAATAGAATCAATAGCTTGAAAACGCAGCTTCCCGAGGCTCTGTGGAGCAGGAGACTGGCGCTGGAGTATAAGCTGATGAGGGAGAATGAGCCCACATTCGACATAGTGAATAATCAGCTGACGCATTACCGTGGAGTGATAATCGGTGAGGGCCTGTATGAGGGTGGATTCTTCAAGGTGGAGATAATCGTCCCGCGCACATTCCCGTATACTCCTCCAGACGTTATCTGGTGGACGAGAATATGGCATCCAAACTTCACGGACGAGGTTCCCGCGAGGATCTGCGAGTCAATATTCAAGAATGATTGGAGCCCCTCGCTCCACCTCTTCTCAGTCGTCGAGGCCTTAAGGAATCTGCTCAATAACCCGAACCCCGATGATCCTCTAAACACGTTCGCCGCTGCTGAGATGAAGTATAGGCCAGATATCTTCGAGGCTAGAGTTAGGGCGTATATCGAACTATACGCCAGGGCAGAGTATGCCTTTCAGGAATAGCTAAGGATCTTGGAGAAATAATACTCATAAGCCACTTGAGCTGCTTCCACATGGCAGGATGACCGAGGAACAAGGCGGCCTCGAGCGATATGATCGGCAGTTAAGAATCGAGGGATGGGATCAGGAAAATCTTAGCAGGGCTAGGATTGTTGTAGTAGGAGTTGGCGCCACGGGATGCGAGGTCTCGAAAAACCTCGCGTTAATGGGCATTGGAAAGCTCGTCCTAGTAGATAATGACGTGATCGAGCTGTCAAATCTAAGCAGGCAGATGCTCTTCCTAGATGAGGATATAGGTAAGCCCAAGGCCATCGTTGCAGCTGATAGGCTGAGGAAGATGAACCCGCTTATAGAGGTTGAGCCATACTTCGAAGATGTTAGAAGTCTCGATGAATCGGTCTTCGAGGGGGCTGATGTCATAGTATCATGCCTTGATAACTGGCCTGTTAGGAGGTGGCTTAACTCGCTCGCGGTGGGGCTGGATAAGCCGCTCGTGGATGTCGCGATGGAGGGATTCTACGCTAATCTCCAAGTCGTGATCCCGAAGAAGACCGCGTGCCTAGAATGTCATGGGGAGGATCTGATACCGAAGGAGACGCAGCT
Source organism: uncultured Nitrososphaeria archaeon (assembly GCA_964637915.1). Classification (GTDB taxonomy): domain Archaea; phylum Thermoproteota; class Nitrososphaeria_A; order Caldarchaeales; family Wolframiiraptoraceae; genus Wolframiiraptor. The sequence continues at coordinate 27,314 of CAZWXN010000011.1, forward strand.
CGCTGAATGCACGCTGAGGAGGAGAAGGCCTGAGGACCTTGTTCAAGACCTGAGGCAGGCGGGAATAGAGATACATCAGAAAATAGCAGAGAAGCTATTCGAGCATGACATCAAGACAATCTATGATCTGAAGTATGCTCAGGAGGGCGTGTTAATGAAGCTGGATAAGAAGACATTGGAGGTTGTTAGGAGGATAAGGGAGAGGCTGAAGCCGAAGATTCCAGCACTTCAAAGCGTCGCCGCCATGATCTCGGGGCTGGCCTCAACAGAGATTGTGAAAATACTTCATGGAGATAAGCTTGGGGAACCGATCAAGGGCCTCCTAGTATATGATGGCCTCGCGGGCCAGTTCACGATCGTGGAGCTTGAAAGGAGCCCCGAATGTTTTGTCTGCGGAGATTTAGTTGAGGAAGGGCTGACGATCACGGTCAAGCCAGACGAGACCATTCTAGAACTGAAGAGGAGGATAGCCGAGACGTTCAGCATCCCAGATCCCGAGATACTCTACCGGGAATGGAGGCTACAGGATGATAAGAGGATCCTGGAGCTGGGAGTTAAGGAGGGCGATACACTATATATCACCACAAGCAGGAGATTCATGCCCCTTCAGCTAAAGATTCAATTCCACAAGGAGGAGGTGATGGCTCCATGAGGAGGATAACGATATTGGAGGAGGAGAAGGCGGGCGAGTGGGATCTTATGTTTGAGGAGGAGGAAAAGAAGCTGGATGTATGCCCGGTCTGCTCCGCGGAGATACATGAGGGCGTCCCCGTATTCGAGTGTCCCTTCTGTGGAAACAAGATGCATGCTAGATGCGTCCAGCCATGGATAGATGAGAGAGGGACATGCCCAATCTGCAAAAGGCCTTTATCACAGAAAGCATAACATTATTGGAGGTGCTCTGGCTTGAGCAGGGCCGAGGATAGCGGCATAGTCTTAAAGCCGAGATACTTGGAGACGCCCAAGGGCAAGATCCCCACATATGATTTCGTGATAGGGTTGGCGAAGGCGATCAATATCCTTGATGAGGCTGTGGCGGAGCTCGAGGAAAAGATTAGGGGGATGACGCCGGCGAGCATGGCGGAGCTAAGCGACTTGAAGGCTAGGCTTGAAAGCGTTGAGGAGGGATTGAAGAACTTGGAGAAAAGGCTAGAGATGGAGCTAGAGGATATTAACGACAAGCTGATGACCTTGACCGATGTGGTCCATGAGCTTGCTGAGAGGGTTCAGAGGCTTGAGGAGAGCATTAGGGGCTGACGACCGCGCGCCTCATCTCCGCGATCAGCTTCTCGAGACTCGCCCGCTTATTCTCGAGACCTTTTACCTCAGCCTCAAGCCTCTTCTTCCGCTCCTCGAGCATGTTTAGCTCGTTTCTCAGCTGGAGGACCTTCCTCTCAAGCTCCTCAGCCGCCTCCTCCTTCTCCCTAAGCTTGGATAGCTCCTCCCTAAGCTCGGCCTCCTTCTTGAGAAGGCGCTCCATCCTTATCTCCCTTATCTTGAAGTCCCTGAGAAAGCCCTTGAACATGTTCTCAAGCCTGTTTCCCAGCTCCTCAAGCCCCTTAAGGTAATTGCTCTCAAGCTCCGAGATCTTGCGCTCGAGGTCGAGCTTCTTCTCCTCAAGAGCCCTTAGCTCGGCTTCCCTCATCGCCAGCTCCCTCTCCTTCGCATCGAGATCATTCCCCCATTTCTTCAGCTCCTGCCTGATCACGGCGAGCTCGCTCTTCTCCTTCAATAACGCCTCTATCTCCCTCTTTATTGCCTCGCGCTCCTTGCTCAAGGCCTCGATGATGTCCTTTAAGCCCTCTTGGATGGAGAGAAGCGTGCTTTCATAGAACCTGACCTGATCAAGCTCCTCCGAGACCTTCTCGGCCTTCTCGAGAAAGACCGCGAGCTTTGATCTTATGCTTTCCGGCTGTGAGGCTAATGTCCCGAGAAGAGCTTGAATTTCCACGAGCCTAGACTCAAGCCTCTTCAGCGCCTCATTAAGGGGCACTATCCTCACGGAGATGCTCTGCTCGAATTTGTTTAACCTTTCCTCAATCTTATCCTCAAGCTCCTCAACCTTCTTCCCGCCAAATGGCGACATTTCTAAGCAAGAACCTTGTCAAAGTGTTATAAAAAGTTGATTCACCCTTTGGCCATAGCCTCCGCATCCCCGAGTAATCACGAGCTGTTTGTAAATATCCTAAAA
>CAZWXN010000012.1:0-29437 GCA_964637915.1 uncultured Nitrososphaeria archaeon
TCTTGGACTTTCTTAAAGTGAAGCCCGCCTCAGCCAGCTTATCACGACCCCGGCCGGACACGGTTCCCACATAGTGCACCTGCCTCGCATAACGCCTGTCAAGCACATTTATCGTGAACTCGCCGGAACTCTTCACTAGCTCATAAGTATATCTCCGCGGCGATATCGAGACACCAACGAGAGGCGGCGAGACCGAGAGGGGGGTAGTCCAAGCAGCAGTCATTCCATTAGCCCTACCAGACCTATCCACGGAGATAACGATCACCGCAGGCTTTGGATGAATCAAGTGATAAGCCGTATGGATGGAAACGCTCGTAAACTCGGACTGCATGTTTAGCTTTATGCAAAGCTTCTAAAATAATCTTTCTATAAGCACCTTGACACCTCCTCATCCTTGATACCCCTTATTTGCTAAATCATTTCTCCTCTTCGAAGACTTTGAGAAATTCTTCTAGATCACGTTGTGTTGGGAGATTTTCTTGATCACCCCTCTCCGTCACGACAAGTGTTCCAGCGGCTACCGCGAATTTTAATGACTTTTCTAAATCGAATCCTTTAATCGTACATGCTAAAAATGTTCCAGCCAGAGCATCTCCTGCCCCTATTGGATCGACAACAGTCACTTGATAGCCTCTAGCCTTTACTTTATTCCCCTTCGAGGCGGCTATCGCGCCTTTCGCCCCAAGCTTAAAGACAATGATCTCGATTCCCATCGAGAGGTAGCTTTCTATTGTCTTATCCACGTCTTTCTCCCCAAGTAATATCATCGTATCGGCCAGATCCGTGAAAAGTATATCAGCCTGCTCCACAAATGGTAGAAGGGTTTTTGCGGCATCCTCAGCACTCTTCCAGAGCTGTGGCCTAATATTGGTATCAATGATAACTTGACCCATGATTCTTAGCACATTCCACAGCCTTCTTGGATGCTTTTAACGTTGATTCGCTTAGCGCAGGAGTTATGCCTGTAAGATGAAAGATCTTTGCATTTGCAAAATACTCAGGATCTATATCTTCCTCATCGAGTTTGCTTGCAGCAGATCCTCTTCGATAATAAATGATCGAGCCTCTTCCCGGAATTGGGAAGCCCCTTTGAACAAAGTAAATCCCGGTGGGGGCTGTGGTGTCAAATTTTATCTGAGATACATCTACACCCTCTCCTCTAAGCCAATTGTAAAGATATATCCCAAACTCATCGGCGCCAAGCCTTGTGATAAAGCCTGAACTAAGACCCTGCCGCCTCACGCAGACAGTTACATTGGCCTCGGCTCCAGCTGCATGCTTCTCGAAATATACGACATGGCGTAAAGGCCCCGATGTTACAGCATTAAACTGCACCATTATCTCTCCTAATCCTATAATATCCGGCAATCTTGACCACCCCCTCGTTTATTCACGTGCTCGCTGAACATTAATTTTATCTTGGGGATATTGATTTTATTCATAGCGTCCAACAACAACATTCAGGTATGGGGCATGATTACTATGGATTATCTCAAGCTTTGAAGTTAGTCCATGAAAAAATCACTTCAGATGACTTATAGTTCTAAAATCTTTCTTATGGCTTTATGTGTTTGATTAAGTGGGTTGGCTGTGTTCACAATGTAAATTTCTTCTAGATAATTAAACAATCTTTTGAAGAAGCCTCTTCTCAGGTCTGTCTTCCGTTCATCTTTTACAAGCATGTGGGGGGTTGCATAAGTCGAGTGCTTCTATGTATCTAAAGGCCTCTTCGGCTGAGAGTTAGTTAAGGATTGACTTGTCTTCTGGATTACGCTTCAGCAATATAGCTTTTTCAACGTTGTCATGGGTAGGATCCTCCCTTTGCCAACAATCCATCTCACGTTTACCACAGCCCGGCCTTTCGAATCAAATTCAGCCTTCCCCACGAGTCTTTGGTACTCGCCCCAGCTTTCAGCTATGTCAGCTTGTATGTAGAAATTTTTCTCCGAGGCGAACGCAATGATTTGCTCCTCCATTAAACGCACGAAAACCAATCATCCGATACAACACGTACTCCCTTAATTCTAAGGAGCCCATATGTATGCGTGGTTTTCCCGGTTCCAGATGGGGCAATTAGGCATACTCCTTTGCCATCTATATCTACGCATGCGCCATGGACCGAGTTTATCCCGTGACTGTCTTCGAGGATGTCGCTTGCAACGCTTAAGGCGGTTGATTTCACTTAACCATAATAGTCTATGTTAATTAGGAAGGCTGTTTTAGAGAGGGGATCATAGAGCACTTCTTGCCCCTCATTTTCATCATTTGTTACTTTTAGTCTTCTATGGGAGCGAACATGCGCTGACATGGGATTGAAGCTCTCCTCCCAGCGCTCTTTCACATATTTTACGTCTGTCAAGAGCTTGATACAACATCCATATATGTCAGCTCTCTCATGGAGAAAGCGATCACCATATTTATCCAGCAACTTATTTCTCTTCTCAATGGAGATAAGCTCGACCTCATATCTTGATGACAAATACCTCACCTTATCATTCTCTTTTCTCTAATTCTAATTATCATTTTTCTAACGAGTTTTCTTAATTCGTCTGCGAAGAATACCGAGCTTGAGACGAGGAATATGGTGCACCAATCCCATATCGAGATCGGGGTGGTGCCTAAAGCAACTCTTAGCGGGGGCAATAGCGTAGCTGAAACCTGTAGGGTAATAGAGGCTGCTATTGCTATGATTAGATATTTATTGGTGAAGAATCCCAGCTCAAAGGCTGATTTTGTGCTTGACCTGCAGTTTATCGCGTTAAATACTTGGAACATCGCCATTGTTGTGAATGCTAAGGTTTGAGCTCTAACGATATCTCCGTTATCCCATTCCTTTATGAACATGTATAGCGTTCCAATCATCATGAATATTGACACGTATATTATGCCAAATAGAACATCTAGGTTGATTATCCTTTCATTAGGCTTTCTCGCAGGTTTATCCATAACATCCTCCTCTTTCGGCTCCATGGCCAAGGGCACTACGAGAAGGCCATCTGTTACAAGATTCACCCACAATATCTGAATAGGCTTGAAAAGTAGTGGGAGTTGCGGGAAGAAGATCAATGCGGTCAATATTGTTACAATTTCTCCCGTGTTTGTGGAGAGCAGGTATTTTACAACTTTCCTAATATTCTCGAATATTACGCGGCCCTCTTCAACAGCGTTAACGATACTTGCAAAATTGTCATCCGCAATAACCATATCCGCTGCTTCCTTCGCGACATCGCTGCCCGTAATGCCCATGGCTACACCTACCTCGGCCGCTTTTAGAGCTGGTGCATCATTTACACCATCACCAGTCACGGCTACAACATGTCCTTTACGTCTAAGAGATTCAACTATCCGGTATTTATGAACTGGAGATGCGCGGGCAAAGACTGGGACATTCTCTATAATGGCATCTAATTCGTCATCATTTATATGATCTAGCTCCGCCCCAGTTAAAACTTTTGATCCCGGCTCCATGATCCCAAGCTCTCTGGCAATAGCTTCTGCTGTCAACTTATGGTCCCCCGTCGCCATGATAACTTTGATTCCAGCTCTTTTGCAAAGTTGTATCGCCTGCTTCGCCTCAGGCCTTGGTGGGTCGATCATTCCCGTAAGTCCTACAAAAACCAGTTTGGCGAGTCTTTGTTTAAGATGTTCTTTGAATGTTTCAAGATTGTCTGGCTCTATGATTTTATATGCCATGGCGAGTACCCTGAGCCCATCACCGGCCATTTCCGTGCTAATTTTGAGAATCTCCTCTTTTTCTTTAGGTGACAGCTTTCTCGTCTCACCATCTAATAGAATATGTGAGCACATTTCCAAAATTGTTTCAGGTGCTCCTTTCACGTAAACCCTTAAGTTCCCGTTGGGGGACTTGTGAAACGTGGCCATATATCGCTCCTTCGGATCAAATGGGATCTCATCTATGCGTGGCAGCTGCATCTCAAGCGTCTCTTTATTGAGGCCTGCTTTTTCTGCAGCAACCACTAACGCACCTTCTGTTGGATCTCCACATACCTCCCAGCGATATCCACCATCGACTTCATGCTGCCTGAGCCTAGCATCATTACAGAGCGCGGCAATCTCAAGTAAGAGACGGAGGGCGTAATCTTCTTTGGGATCTATCGTAATGCCATTCACCTTGAATGAGCCCTCTGGAGCAAAACCAACACCGGTTACCTCGATCATTTTACCGTTTACGAATATTTTTCGGACTGTTTGTTGATTGGTTGTCAAGGTTCCCGTCTTATCTGTGACAATCGCTGTAACTGATCCCAAGGTGTCTATTGCTGGCAGCTTTCGTATGATGGCATTGCGTTTCGCCATTCTACTAACTCCAACGGCTAAGGTTATTGTCAAGACTGCGGGTAATCCTTCTGGGATTGCTGAGACCATGACTGCTAAAGTGAAGAGGAATGTTTCGTAAAACTCAAACCCACGGAAAAAGAGGCCGGTGAGCAGCACAAAGCTGCCAGCACCCAGCGCGAAAAGGGCTAGTTTCTTGGTTAGATCTTTCGCGCGTTTTTCATATGGAGTTTCAACTCTCTCAGCTTCTTTTATAAGTTTAGCGATCTTGCCTATTTCTGTTCTCATTCCCGTGGCAACAACAACAGCTTTACCTCTTCCCCGGGTTACTATCGTACCCGCGAACGCCATGTTCTTTCTTTCTGCTACAGGTAGATCCTCATCAAGAGGTTCGACGACTTTCCTTACCGGAGTTGATTCACCAGTTAACATCGACTCATCAATTTCAAGATTTATCGCTTCAAAGATGCGGGCATCGGCTGGAACCTTATCACCAGCTTCTAGGAGAATTATGTCTCCTGGGACTATTTCCCTTGCCTTGACACGCATTTCGATACATGTGCCTTTTTCGGGGCATGATCGAATGACCTCTGCCTCTGGGGCTGCTAGTGATTTTAGAGCTTGGAGGGCGGCTTCAGCCTTGTATCCTTGAATAAATCCTACAGTCGTGTTTATGGCTATTACAGCGATTATCACGATGACGTCAATTAATTTGCCGGCAAGATAGGCGATGAGTGCTGCCGCATAAAGCACAAAGAGCAGGGGGCTTTTAAGCTGATCGAGCAGTAGAGCCAGCTTTCCTAACCTCCTTTCTTCCTCTAACTCGTTCGGCCCATACTCTTTCAGCCTTTTCTCCGCTTCATCGATCGTTAATCCACGTTCACTGGTTTTGAGAATCCTGAATACTTCTTCGACGGGTAGGGCATGCCAGCTAACTTCTACCTGCCTCCCTTCCTTTGCCAAAGATTTTTCCCTTCCCTTTAACATTTGGTTTCTAAAAGCTTTTTTGATTTTTATTTATCGTCCCAGAGCCCTGTTTTCACATGTCTTTTGAGCCTTCCCAGCTTAGTGGCTTTTAATCATGACGCTTGGGAAGTGCTGTCGCCATGAACATCTTTTAAGATTTATCACTTCGGTATGCTGTGTTATGTTGAAGCCTGATGGGTAGAGGGTTAAGGGTTGTCGTCGTGGATTTCGGGGGTCAGTATACTCATCTTATCGCGAGGAGATGTAGGGAGATCGGGGTCTACTCAGAGATCGTTGAGCCTGAGAATGTTGTCGCCGAGCTTGAGAAGGGTGATGTTGGCGGCTTGATACTCTCGGGCGGCCCTATGAGCGCTTATGAGCCTGGCTCACCAACAGTGAACCTTGATGCGATAATCTCAAGAGGCCTCCCGATACTCGGCATCTGCTATGGCCATCAGCTGATCGCAAGGCTTCTCGGCGGGAAGGTCTCACGGGGGAGGTTCGGTGAGTATGGCAGAACCCCCATCGAGATCTTGGAATATGATGATTTGTTGAAGGGCTTGCCGAAGAGGCTTAACGTCTGGATGAGTCATGGGGACTCTGTTATGGAGCCTCCACCCGGCTTCAGGGTCACGAGCATGAGTGAGGGCGGTGTGATAACCTCGATGAGTGATAAGGCTAGGAGGATATACTCCCTCCAGTTTCACCCGGAGGTCGTTCACACGGAGCACGGCATGAGGATTCTCGAGAACTTCCTTAGGAGGATATGCGGGATAGAGCCTTGGTGGAGTCCCGGGGACATGATCGGTGAGCTCGTCAACGAGATAAGGAGGGCTGTGGCCGAGGATGAGAGGGTTATCTGCGCGGTTAGCGGCGGCGTCGACTCCATGACGACAGCGGTCCTTGTCTCAAAAGCTGTTGGGGATAGGCTATATTGCATTTTTGTGGATCATGGCCTCCTGAGGAAGGACGAGAGGGAGAATGTTGAGAATAGCTTGAGGGGGCTCGGCGTCAAGAATCTCATAGTGGTTGATGCGAGGAGGAGGTTTCTGGAGAGGCTTAGGGGGGTCTCAGACCCGGAGGAGAAGCGGAGGATCATAGGTGAAGAGTTCGTAAGGGTCTTCGAGGAGGAGGCCTCTAAGATCCCGGGCGTCAGGTGGCTTGCTCAGGGGACGATCTACCCAGATAGGATTGAGAGTGGTAGGGCGAGTAGGGCGGCAGCGCTTATCAAGAGCCATCATAATGTCGGCGGGCTGCCCGAGAGGATGAACCTTAAGCTCCTCGAGCCGTTGAGGGACTTCTATAAGGATGAGGTCCGGGAGATTGCGAAGAGGCTCGGCCTCCCGGATGAGATCGTGAAGAGGCATCCATTCCCGGGCCCAGGCCTAGCTGTCAGGATCTTGGGCGAGGTGACCGAGGAGAAGCTCGAGATATGTAGAGAGGCTAACGCGATACTCGAGGAGGAGCTGAGGAGGAGCGGGCTATACGACAAGGTCTGGCAGGCCTTCGCCGTCGTCTGTAATGATAAGTGGGTTGGGGTGATGGGTGATAGGAGGGTTGAGGGATACATCGTGATAATCAGGATTGTTGAGAGCGTTGATGGGATGACTGCCGACTGGCATAGGATAGATCATGAGCTTCTTGAGAGGATCTCGAGCAGGATAACGCGGGAGGTGCCTGGGGTCACGATGGTCGCCTATGCCGCGACACCGAAACCGCCCTCGACAATAGAGCCATGCTGAGAATAATCAAAGGCTTCTCATGGATCATCGAGGAGCTTGAGCTTCTCCCTCAGCTCTAGGACATCTCGGATGACGAGGTCCGGCTCTTCCAGAGGCTTCTCGGTTACTAGGGCCGTCTTCATCCCCAGCCTCTTCGCGGGCTCAAGCTCAACCCTCCATCTATCCCCAATATAGAGGATCTCCTCGGGCCTCAGTCCCAGCGCCTCTACTATCTTCAGGTATCCTTCAAGCATGGGCTTGGGCTCCGCGTCATCACATGTCACGATCACGTCAAAGATACTTGGTGGTATTCCGAGAGCTCCTAGAACCTTCTCGGCGAGAGCCCTGCTGGCATTCGTGTGGCAGGCGAGCTTGAGACCCCTCATCCTTAACTCCTTGAGAAGTTTAAGGAGCTCAGGCCTCGCGGTGATAAACCTCTCCGGGGCCAGTTTCTTAACAAGCCTCCCATAGAACTCCGACCTCTCAACGCCCATGGACTCCAGGCCGAGCGTTATGCTTCCATATCTCGCCCTCAAGCCCTGGAGGAGCTTAAAGGCGTCATGCTCACTCATCGAGAAGAGCTCGGCTAATGTCTTAACGATACCCTTCATGAGATGCCTCGTGTAATCCTCCGAGGTATAGAGCGTCCCATCTAGGTCGAAGATCAGCGCTCTTATCCTCAAGGAGCTCGCCTTTGACGAGGTGAAATCCCCATAAATACCTGAGTGAGGAGCCGCTGGAGGATGTATCGTTCTTTTCCATACTTTCGGCTATATGAGGGTCTTAAGATAATCCTTTTTAGGAGCAACCCTTTTAAGGCGATTTAGGGTGGATAGGCCCCTGTCAGAGGGGACTATGGAGAAGGATAAACACATAAGGCATCACCTGAAGTGTTGTAGCCCAGAGACCATGATAAGCCTGTTGATCGGAGATTCCGGGGAGGCAGCATCAGAGTATGGCGGCGTGGTCATCAAGGTTCTGGACCCGAGCAGATTTCCATGGGAGCAGGTGTTTAGAACCTTACTAAAGCTGAATCACGAGATATACGTGGAACAGCAGGATGATTCGCTCGTAATAATCTCCAAGCCGAAAGTTGATTAAGAAGTTAAGCCTAGAGCCGGCTCCACGATCATCAGCTTCGTCCTAATATTTAATAGCTGACAGCGCTTAAATCGCTTGACTATGAGGAGGCCTCTCGCCTACCTGGCGACGGTCATCATTATCATGCTCTTCTCGCGTATCGCCGGCTTTAATCCCGCTCAATCCCTCTCCCTCACAGTCTTCCTCTCGATAATCGCCGGCGCGATAATTTTCTGGAGATTCAGGGTAGCCTTCGCCCTAGGAGGTGTGGCGATACTCTTCGCGGCTGGCTTACTGGATCTCGAGCACTTCATACAATATGCTATGCTTGATGTCGTGATTTTTCTTATATGCATGATGATAGTCATAGGCTTCTTGGAGGAGAGGAGATTCTTCGAGGTTCTCGTGGATAAGCTAATGCAATATTCGGGGAATAGGGCCCGCGTGACAATATTTCTGCTCATGGCTCTCTCAGCGCTGTTCGCGGCGATGGTTGACGAGGTCACATCCATACTCTTCATGATGGGCATAGCAATAAACATAGCTTCAAGGCTCGAGGTCCCGCTCATACCGCTGATGCTCATGACGGTGTTCGCGACGAATATAGGCAGCAGCGCGACCGTGATCGGGAACCCCGTCGGGGTCATGATAGCCTTCGCATCAGGATATGGTTTCTTGGACTTCCTCAGGTGGTCAACGCCGCTGGCCATCCTAGCCCTGTTTGTGATCGCGGGGCTCATGATGATCTACTTCAAGCCATACCTAGATGAGGTTGACGAGAAGATGAAGAAAATGGCCCTGGCCGCGGAGCCAGATGGATCGGATGCTGTTCGCCGGAGGATCGACCCAATCGCCCTAGTCTTCTTCATCGGCGTTATAGGCGGCCTGATCTTTCACACTCAGCTCGAGTATGTTCTTCACCTGCCGAAGAACACTATGCTCCTAGGAGTGCCGATGATCGGCGCTGCTATCGCGCTCCTGATCGAAAACGTGAGGGCCAGGGAGATCGTGGAGAGGAGGGTTGACTGGTGGACTATACTCTTCTTCCTCCTATTCTTTACATCCGTCGGCACGCTAAAGTTTACCGGTGTGACCACAGTCCTCGCCCAATACATGATTCCCCTCGTGAGCCTTGATCCAATAATCTTCCTGCTCGTCGTCGGATATGTTGTCGGAATACTCTCGGCATTCATGGATAACATACTCGCGGTCGCACTCTGGATTGCTATACTGCAGGAGATGGCGAGTCTCGGAGTCAATGTAGCGCCATTATGGTGGGCGGTCCTGCTCGGCTCAACCTACCTAGGCAACCTGACGATAATAGGCAGCACGGCGAATATCGTGGCTGTCGGGATGGTTGAGAAGCAGAGGCTCGGCCACATAACACTAAAGGAGTGGATTAAAGCCGGCGCCCTCGCCTCCTTCCCACCACTAACACTCGGCCTGCTACTGCTCGCACTACAGATACCGTTAATGGCGTGAAAAAGGCAGAGGTCATCAACACCAACCATTTGACGCGAGCCATCGCTCGTGGAAAATACTCAAATAAGCTCTAGGTTGCTGGATTCTCGAGATAATGTCTCTTGAACCGGCCTTGGCCGCGAGCTCCATGGATCCTGTTCTTAGGGCCATTGTTACGATTGGTGTTCTAGTCTTCTTCGCGAAGATTTTCGCGAGCATGTTCTCGAGCATCAGGCTTCCACCCGTCATCGGCGAGCTCTTGGCGGGGATTATTTTCAGCCCCTACGCGTTAGGAGGCGGGATAATGGTCTTCGGCGAGCCGATAGTCGTCTTAAACGATTACGTGGAGGCATTCGCCGAGATAGGCGCGATCATGCTCCTCTTCTCGATGGGGCTCGAGATGGGGTTAACGAGCTTAAGGGAGACCGGTATGTGGGCAATCCTTGTCGCCACGTTGGGGGCGGTGATCCCCTTCATCGTCGGATACGAGTTCTATACCCTGTGCGGGCTACCCCAGACCTCAGCCCTCTTCATCGGCGCGATAATGGTTGCCACGAGCCTGGCAATAAGCTCCAAGGTGCTAGAGAACCTTAATCTCCTAGCAACCGAGGAGGGAATACTCCTAGTCAATGCCGCCGTGATAGATGATGTGCTAGGGGTAGCCATCCTCGCGATCATAACAGCGGTAATCGTCCATGGCACCATAAGCCTCTATGAGGCCGCCAAGATCGTGATCGCCTTCTTCTCTATCTGGTTCGCGATGGTGGGGTTCGGCGCATACTTCCTGCCGAGGGTTATGGAGAGGGCCATGTCTCTTGGGGTTGAGGGCGCTGTCGAGGCCGCTGCCGTGGCTTCAGCATTCATCCTCGCGGCCATTGCTGGAGGGCTGGGACTATCCCCGATAATCGGGGCTTATGCCGCGGGGATGGCCATAGCCGAGTCGAGGGCGCTCCAGCATGTAAAGGACTTCACGCGGCACATAAACACCGTGTTCAGCCCGATATTCTTCACGGTTGTCGGAGCTCGGATGAACTTGGGGATAATCACGGATCAGATTATCATCGGGATACTGGTGATGGCTGCCCTAGCCATCGTGAGCAAGTTTACTGGGGGGTTTGCCGGCGCGATGCTGAGGCTTAGAAGCCGGCTGAAGAGCGCCCGAGTCGGCGTGGGAATGATCCCGAGAGGGGAGCTCGGGCTTATAATAGCCAGCCTAGCCCTCAGCAAGGGCGTAATAGGCCAGGACCTCTACGCCCAAGCCGTCTGGATGGTGGTCCTAACCTCGATAATCGCCCCAATCATACTCTCAAGAATGTATCGCGTGGAGGCTGGAGAAGGCTAGGCCATGGACCTCGGATTACCAGGCTTCAGCCCCGGAGAGCCGGGCTGCCGGGGCGGCTGGCGCTGCATAAGTTAATATTCGAGAACAATTGCTTTGCGTTGAAAGAAATGGCGTGGTGCCACCTCCTAGTAGACCTCTATGGCTGCAACGTGGATAGCCTGAATAATAAGGAGCTGCTGGAGAAGGCTCTTAGGGATCTCTCGGATATCATGGGCCTCCGGATAATCCTTGGCCCCATACTCGTCCACTATGCCGGTAAGGAGGGGAGCCCAAGCGGCGAGGGGTACTCGGGATTCGTCGTAGTAGCGGAGAGCCATGTCTCGATCCACACGGATATCAGGACCGGCTACGCCTCGATAGACGTCTACTCCTGCAAGGAGTTCGATGTCCAGCGCATCGAGGAGTATCTGAGCAGGGTCTTCGAACCCGCCGAGATCGAGAAGCAGCTCATATTGAGGGGATTGATGCTGGAGAAGGCTGGAAGCACGGCAGCAGGGCGCGCTTAAAACATCATTTTTCTCGTTCTCATCCTCAAGCCTCTTTCTTTTTATCTCACTCCCAGCCTCTATCCTCATGGCCAAGTATTTTCTCAGGTGTAGAGTATGCGGGGAGAGCTTCGAGAGCTATGAGGAGCACGCGGAGCATGTTTTCTCAAGGCATCCAGAGGCTCTCTGGGCGAGGTTCAAGCCCGAGATAGTCAGGGAGGAATAGTAGCTAGTAGCTATATCCCGGCGCGCGCTGATAAGCCTTAGAGTATGACCACGGACAAGAGTGCTTATGAGACGTTTCTGCTCTCGGGCCAGAGGGTTTACAAGGATGATGAGAGGCTCGAGGCATGCGGCGCGATCGATGAGCTTTCCTGCATCCTAGGCGTCGCCAAGGCCTTCTTAGTGGATGGGGAGGTGGCGGAGATACTTACGAGGATCCAGGATCATCTCTTCATAATGGGGTCCCAGATCTCGGCCCTTGGAGCCGAGGTCGATGCCCCGAGAATAGGCGGGGAGCATCTCGAGTATTTGAGCAACGTTATACGTGAGTATGAGGGCAGGGTTCCCAGGCTTACCCGCTTCATCTATCCCGAGGGATCTCCTGCCGGCGCATTCCTCCACCTTGCTAGGGCCTTCGCGAGAAGATGCGAGAGGGTTCTCGTCGGGCTCTCTAGGAGGTTTGAGGTCGATATGGCGTTAATCACTTACATGAATAGTCTCTCAAAGGCCCTATTCCTGTTGGCAAGATACGTCAACATGAGGGATGGGTTTGGGGAGAGGACTTGGACAAGACCTTAATAAGGGCTGTCTAATATTAGGTTTAGAGGAAGAGTTAGGGCATTGAGCGAGGATCTCAGGGAGTATTCAAGGCTTCTTGAGAGGATTTTGGCGAGGTTCCCGGGGCTGAGTAGAGAGGAGCTTGAGGCGATGGTTGAGGCTAAGCTTAGGGAGTCAAAGCTGCTGAATAGGGTTGGAGCACTCCTGCTCGTCGCCGAGGAGCTTGGAGCATTCAGGGAGAGGGAGGATATTGGGGAGATCAAGTCCTATGCGAGGATCGGGGGCCTCGTTCCCGGGCTCCGCGATGTCTCGATTAGAGGGGTTGTTTACGCGATAGCAGGACCGGTTGAGGCGGGAGGACATAGAATCCTAAGGCTTAAGATGGGTGATGAGACCGGCTCGGTGAACGTGATAATCTGGGATGAGAGGGTTGAGGAGGTTAATGCTCTTGGCCTCAAGCTCGGGGATCAGATCGCGGTGCTTCACGGGTATACGAGGGAGAGGGTTGAGACGGGTAGGCCGGAGCTTCATGTCGGCGCCAGCGGCGTTGTCGCGAAGCTTGGCGAGGGCATAAGAGATCCTAGAAGCTTTTATCTCGATCTTGGGGAGGCTCTTGAGGCCGGGGATGGGGTATATGATGTGAAGGCGATAGTCTTGGATGTTGGCGAGGAGAGGCAGGTAAGCACGAGGTATGGCGAGGCAACCCTTAGGGAGCTAAGGCTGATCGGGGAGTCTGGAGAGGCTAGGCTGA
Source organism: uncultured Nitrososphaeria archaeon (assembly GCA_964637915.1). Classification (GTDB taxonomy): domain Archaea; phylum Thermoproteota; class Nitrososphaeria_A; order Caldarchaeales; family Wolframiiraptoraceae; genus Wolframiiraptor. The sequence continues at coordinate 12,883 of CAZWXN010000012.1, forward strand.
CGATCTGGAGGGATAGGATTGGCGAGTTCGGGAACCTAGAGGTCGGCGAGACAATATATGTAACGGACTTGAGGATTGAGGGAGTCCGCGCCGCGCTAACCCCCAGAAGTATCCTTGCGATGAGGGAGAAGCCCACCGAGGAGACTCTCAGAATGATTCAAGAGAGAAAGGTCCGTGAGCTCATCCTAAGAGTCCTTGATGTTGTTGAGAAGAGGGCTAGTGTGATGGCGATCGCGACTGATGGTAGGGAGGTGGTTAGGGTGCAGCCATGCCCCTCCGGAGTCAAGCCAGGCGACCACCTGCTTGTAAGGGATGCTGTGAGGGAGGTTAGGCGGGGCAGGATAAGGCTGCTATGCTTCGGGGGCGGGGTTGAGAGGATCGAGCCAGCTCACCCCATCGAGCCACCTAATAGGGCTGTAAAGTTATCCGAGGTAGTATCGAGCCGGGATGCAGAATTCACGGACGTGATCGTGGAGGGTGTTCTCTATACTAAGACACAGCCATTCAAGGTTAGGACGAGGTTCGGCGAGGTGGATAAGGTCGGATTCTGGATAAGGGATGGGGACGCGGCTGTCCAAGGCTCAGCTTGGAGGAGCAAGGCCATGGAGATCGCCGGCATCGAGGAGGGATCAAGAATCAGGCTCAAGTGGGTGAGCATAAGAATGAACATCTTCAATGAGCCGGAGATCCAGCTCGACGAGGACTCGATTATAGAGGTTCTGGAAAAGCTGGGACAGGAGGAGAAAATAGAGGAATAACCTGTCATCTCTGCTCGGGATCCTGCATAGAGCCAGGAGCAGATTGCTGGATGGGGCCGCGGCTGGGATTCGAACCCAGGCATCCGGCTCCACAGGCCGGAAGGCTAACCGCTACCTCACCGCGGCCAGCTCGCCTCGAATCCTATGTTTGCCCGCGATTTTTAGCCTTACTTCGCCCCATGAGAGAATATGTTTTCCCGCGGCTTTCAGCCTCCAAGAAAGCTATTTCTAGGCGCTGTACCCCAGCTTATTGAGACCTCCTTGGAATTGCCGCAATTCTTTCTCCTAGTGGTTTTCGTCTCGGCCTCGGGGGCTCTCGCGCCAGGCCCACTACTCTTCGCCACGATGAATATTTCTCTCAGGGCTGGGAGGTATGCAGGCCTCGCCGCCGCGCTGGGCCACATGGCCTTCGAGCTCCCCCTAATCCTAGCAATAGCATTCGGTATCTGGAACTTTATCCAAGATCCCGGCATAAGCTTCATGATAGGCATCGTGGGCTCCGCCGCGCTAATAGCCTTCGGGCTCCTCCAAGTCCGCTCATCGCTCAAGGGGCTCTCAACAAATAATAACCCGGGGTATAACGGCCAATCTCCCCTGCTTGTCCGCGGCACGGGCCTGCTAGCCGCCTTCCTAGTCGGCCTACTCTTCACAGCCCTAAACCCATACTTCCTCACTTGGTGGTTCACCGTGGGATTGCCGCTGATCTCCGAGGGCGTTAGGAGGGGTGGGCTGGCCGGGTTACTCACCATGTTCGGCTTCCACATCTGGCTCGACTACGCGTGGCTCGGCGCAGCGGGCTATGCCACTGCCACCGGCGCCAAGTTCCTCAAGCCCAAGCAGATGAACATCCTCTCCCTAGCACTCGCGATAGCCGTGATAATCTTCGGAGCACTACTCCTCATCCGAACAGTAGAATTATTTTGAGGTGGATTAGTCTTGCTTGATTACCCCATCCTGCTTGTTTTAACAATCTTCGCCGCCACAACAATATTCTACATTATCCTCTATCGAAGAATTATTTCCAAAACGTCAAAGCATTATATCCCAGAATATCATGAGATTGAGAGGAACGAACTCTCGAGGCTAAGGAATATTATACCCCGCGGAGGCCCCGAGCTCGAGAAGCTCCTCTCAGAGCTAAAGGAGATAAGGAGGAAGGCTGAACTACTCCTCGATGAGGGAGGAGGTTCTGAGGGCGAGAGAAGCGGCGATAAGAGAGGCCCTGAAGGAGATTAGAGATGGAATGGTCATCGGATACGGATCTGGGACCACTGTAGCCCAGATGACCGCAATCCTAAGAGACCTGATACTTGAACAGAATCTTAACATAGTCTTCATACCATCATCACTCCAGTCAGCAGACCTGATACTATCCCATGGCCTAAAGCTTGCATCACTCGCAGAATATCCCGAGCCCGATCTAATGCTCGACAGCTTCGATCAAGTAGATGCTGATGGCAACGTGATCAAGGGGGGAGGAGGAGCCCTCCTCAGGGAGAAGATCTTGATGCAGGCATCCAAGAGGGTGATTCTCATCGGCGACCACCTCAAGCTCAAGGAGAAGATGGACTTCCCAGTCCCCATCGAGATACTCCAATACGCCTACCCACACGTGAAAAGAGTCCTTAGCTTATGGGGCCTGAAGATGGAGGCCAGAGTCTCGGGAGGAAAGATGGGGCCCGTTATAACGGATAACGGGAACATATTGGCAGACGTCCACGCCGGAGTGATAGATGATCCTGAAGGCCTCAATGAGAGGCTGAAAAGCGTCGCGGGAGTATTAGAGACGGGCATATGTCCAAAAGCCGCTAACGTGATTATAATAGGATACCCGAATGGCAGGATCAAACATATGAACATTAATAGGAAGAGGTTCTAATATGATTACCCGCATGATACCGAGAACATGTATGACTGATAGCAGTAACGCTTAAGGAGGGCGTGGCCATCCATGGTAATAATTGGAATGCTAAGTAGGTGGGAGCGGAAAGTCCTGCTTGATAAGCTACATGGTCTAGAAGTTAGTCCAGATCATATAAGAGTTGTTAAACACAGAGTCAAGAAAAGGCTCATAGAGGCATTTAGAGACATGCAACTGATCTATGCTGTCTTTCCCGATCTTCAGAATGTTACAGGTGTAACAGGCATCAGGGTGGTGCGGGGGGTGGGATTTGAACCCACGAACCCCTACGGGACAGGAGCCTCAGTCCTGCGCCTTTGACCAGGCTTGGCTACCCCCGCCCATGACGAGTCTTCGCGTATCCGGTATTTAAACTTAGGATAAACAGTCTTAAAAATTTCTGAGTGGTGATTATTCGAGCCTATATCACGAGCCTTATTCTCGTTCCTACTCCTTTCTTGAGGGCGTTCTCATAGACGATGTTCGCGACGGCTGCGTCTTGTATTGCTAGACCTGTTGAGGAGAATATTTGATCTCATCATCGCTTTCTCTGCCCTTCTTTAGCCCGGCGACAATCTCGCCAAGCTCTCCATAGATGCTGCCCACCCCTATTATCCCCTCGCTTAGCGGCACGTTTATCTCGCCGCTATGGATCGCCTGCTCAATATCATCCACAACGATCTTTGATGCTCTCTTGAGTATCATCGGATCGAGCTCCTGCTTCCCCGGAGCATCAGCCCCGATACAGTTGAAGTGCACTCCATCGCATATCCACTCGCTCATCACCACGGGCTTCCTCGATGGCGTTGTGGTGATTATTATGTCGGCATCCTCAACAGCCTCCCTCACAGACGATGCGGGAATCAGCGAGAGCCCTGCCGCCCCATGATTCACAATAAATCGTATGAATGCTTTTGCGGCCTCTGGCTTGATGTCGAAGACCCTTACCTCCCTAATGGATTGGAGCACTCGTGTTATTCCTAGGAACTGCATTCTCGCCTGTGTTCCGGCTCCTATGAAGGCCGCTATCCTAGAATTCTTCCTCGCGAGGTACTTAGCGGCAACCGCTCCAGCCGCCCCGGTCCTGATTCCGGTTATCCATGTCCCGCCCATAACCGCCTTGGGGAAGCCCGTCTCGGGGTTTACGAGAACTATTATGGCCATAACCGTTGGAAGGCCCTTCTCAGAATTCCTTGGATGAGAGTTTACGATCTTGACAGATGAGATCTCGCCTGTCTTGATATAACAGGGCATAACCCTCAAGTCTCCACTCCCATAGAAGAGGTAGACCTTCGGCGGCATCTGGACGTTGCCGAGCGCCTTGTCCCTGAAAGCGCTCTCAACGGCGCTTATCGCCTCATCCATCGAGACCAGCTTCTTAACATCCTCCTCCGGCAAGAGGAGGGTATCCATCACCATAACACCGCTTATACTAGATGTTATCTCGGGATCTTATACGCATTCCTCTTTATCTTCTCTATGGCTCTCGGGATATCCTCCAGATCCTCCTCATCTGCTAGGAGGACGTATTGTGGAATCCATACCGCCTCCTCATACGATGCCTTCTCAGTATTCGGTAATGGCTTGCTGGGTGGAAGGAATGAATAGCTGTAGAGCGGCCTATATCCCGCATTGCATGGAATCCCCTCTGCTGAGAGGGCTTCAACAAACCTCTGCTTCGGGAGGTTCGAGAACTCCCGCGAATCATATTTTAAGATATAGAGGTGGTATGCGTGTCTAGTCACCCTGCTATCATACTTTAATGGAGTAATGCCTTCGATCTCGGAGAGAAGCTTGTCTAGGATTCTCGCGCCCCTCTCCCTCCTCTCCATGAGCTTGGGAGCTCTTTCAAGCTGGGCGATGAGGATCGCTGCCTGAAACTCGGTTATTCTATAGTTCCAGCCATATATCCTGTGCTCATACCATGGGCCCCTCTTAGGCCTGCCGACATTTCTCAGGGACCAGACCTTCTCAGCTATCTCATCGTTGTTCGTCGTTATTGCTCCGCCCTCGCCGCATGTTATGTTCTTTGATTGGTAGAAGCTGAAGATCCCCGCATCTCCTATCGCGCCAACCCTCCTTCCTTTCCACTCCGCTCCATGCGCTTGAGCCGCATCCTCCAGCACTAGAAGTGATTTCTCTTCTGCCAGCTCCATTATGGCATCCATGTCCGCCGGCCTCCCGGCGATATGCACCGGTACTATCGCCCTCGTCCTCTCGCTCACTAGCCTCCTCGCAGACTCCGGATCGATCGTGTATGTCTCTGGGTCTATGTCCGCATAGACCACTCTTAGCCCTAGGTCCAGCGCTGATGTCGCGGTTGCGAGGAATGTGTATGCCGGGACTATCACCTCATCCCCCGGCTCCAGCCCCATGGCCCTTAACGCGATCTTCAGTGCAGCTGTCCCGCTTGAGCAGAGGAGCGCGTGCCTGGCATGCTGGAACTCGGCGAACCTCCTCTCAAACTCCTCCTGAAATCTTCCGCCAACACTCCATCTCCCGCTTCTCAGGGCCTCGAGCAGAAGCTCCTCCTCGCGGCTATCATAGATCGGCCAGCTCGGGTAAGGCTTCCTCCTAACAGGCTCTCCACCGAGGATTGCTGGCAGCTCCACGGCCTCTCGGCTAAAGGCCCCTGTTTCCAGTGTAAATAGGTTTTCTAGATTGATCCGGTGATGAATGCTATTAGGCCTAGGAGCATCCAGATAAGCGTCATGGACTTAACTTTCAGCGCATTTTCTCTAGAATGATCCCTTAGGATCCTGTATGCGGAGTATGTGAAGCCCGCGTCAGCGGCCACGACTATCGGGATATAGATCCATGAGACGAGCCCTAGTATGTATGGGAGTGGGCTCACCGCGACCGCCGCCATGTAGAGGGATGCGCCGAGCCTCGCGGCGAATTTCGGCCCCATAATCCTGGCAACAGACTTGACCCCGCGGAGGGAGTCTCCCTCAACATCCGAGATACCCTTGATTATCTCTCTCCCCAAGTTTGATAGGAAGACTGGGAGGATGAATGTCGCCAGCCTTGGCGAGATGTATCCATCCGAGAGTATTGAGCCGTAGATGAAGGGCGCGGCCACGACGCCGCTCACGATCATGTTTCCGGGTAGGCCGCTCCTCTTCAGCCAAGCATTATAGGCGAGTGATGCAGCATATGCGATTGAGGCTACCACGAGGCATTGGATCGAGGTTAATGCTGATGAGGTTAAGCCAAGGATTCCGAGGGCCGCTGAGAATGCCGCGGTCTCCGAGGCTGAGATTGTGCCGGATGGTATCGGCCTCCATGGAGCATTTACTCGATCCACCTCGCGGTCGAAATAGTCGTTGAATCCCATGGAGCTCCCGCAGAGTCCATAGGCCGTTATGAGGGCGAGCACGAGCTTCTCGGACTGAAAGCTCTTGCTATCGGATAGCACTATGCCAGCTATCACAGCTATGTACATGAGGATGGAGTTCGGCGGCCTCGTGAGCTTAAGAAGGGCGCGAAGCTTCCTAGACATTTCTCAGGTCAACTATCGAGGCCTTGTAGTATATGACCTCATTCCTCCTGTCGACGACCGCTATGACGAGCTCCTTCCTCAGCTTTCTAGCCGCTGAGAGCCACTCCATCATCTTCTCAACCGGGATGTTTCTGCCCTCCATGATGGGCGCGACGAGGTATCTCGCCGGCTCCTCCCCATACTTCCCCCTCTCAAAGACCCTGAACCTCAGCTCCCTATTCACGCCATCCTTGACGACATAGTTCCTCTCCCTCAAATCCCTGTAGACGACATAGTCCCTCCAGATGTTCTCATCAAGCTGTTTCAGGGCCGCGAGAAGCTTGTTGAAGTCGAGCTCCTCGCCCGAGGCCGAGAAGACCCTCATCCTTCCCGTCTCGACGAGATAGAGGGCCTCTGGGTGGGAGTATATCACGAGCCCGCCGGCCTGATCCTCCACGCCATATCCCTTAGCGAGGAGCTTGACTGCCCCATCGCCCTTCTCCGCCTCGATCCTCGCATCCCTGAGCCTCGCCTCAAGCATCCCATGAAAACACCCAGCCCATGGGATAAAGATATTAAGGCTTCTCACGGTATGGCGCGGGAGGCTGGGCGATGGCCAGGTCCATGACGATGGCCGGGCTCGCGATGATACTCCTCATATTTGGGCTCATAGCTGGGTATCTCATCGGATCCAGTGCCCAACCCCGAACAATAACGATCCATGAAACATTCACCTCAACAATCACCGAGACGAGGATCTCAACGCTCACTCTGACGATAAGCCATGTCGAGATAACGACGATGCTTGCGCCCAAGGCTGAAGCGCCTTGCATGGGGGCTGTTAAGGCTGTCTGCATAACGAGGCTCATGGGAGGATGCATGAACATCTTAATTGATATGATAAGCCGGGCTAATGAGAGCATACATGTCATGATCTACGGCTTCACTCTCGATGCGCTGGCGGATGCCCTGATAAGGGCCGCTGAGAGGGGGGTTGATGTCAAGGTCTTGATCGAGGCTGAGAGCACGGGCTGGAAGGGGAGCGAGCATGAAAAGCTCATTGCCCACGGCGTGGACGTGAAGTTGGATTCAAATCCTGATCTAATGCATCATAAGGTAATGATAATTGATGGGAGAATCGTGATAACGGGAAGTTATAACTGGACATGGTCCGCCGAGAAGAATAACGACGAGAACATCCTCGTGGTTGAGGATCCCGAAGCTGCCGCGATCTATGAGAGGGAGTTTCAAAGGCTCTGGAGCCATGGGCTAACGCCCTGAGCCGGGCGAAACGTATAAGGGAGGGGCATCCCCTACTCACAGCATGTAATCTGGTTAAATATGGCCCAGCATGTGGTGTGCGTGGATCATGAAGGCGAGATCCCCGATACCCTATGAGGAGAAGTGGGCTAAGAGATGGCTGGAGGAGAGGGTATTCGAGGCGGACCCGATACCAGGCGCGCCGAAGATCTTCGTCTGCGTCCCATACTCCTATCAGAATGCCCCACTCCACGTTGGCCACGGCTTCACATACACGAGGGGCGATGCTTATGCTAGGTTCAAGAGGATGCAGGGCTATAATGTTCTCTTCCCATGGGCTTGGCACTGGACTGGCGAGGCTGTCGCCGGGACATGTGAAAGGCTGAAGAGGGGCGATGAGGCTGTCAAGAGGATGCTTGTCGAGATAGATGGCGTCCCCGAGGAGCTTCTGGAGAAGTTTACGGACCCGGCCTTCGTCACGAGATACTATACTGAGGAGAATCGCGAGGTTGTCAAGGCCATGGGCTTCTCTGTGGACTGGAGGAGGGAGTTTTACACCACAGACCTACACCCATATTATAGCAGGTTCATAGAATGGCAGTATATCACGCTGAGGAATCTCGGTTATGTGGCGAAGGGGAGGCATCCGGTGGTCTGGTGCCCGAGATGCGAGAGCCCGACCGGAGACCATGATAGGCTGGTTGGCGAGGGCGTCTCCCCGGAGGAATATACCCTCGTCTACTTCAAGCTCGATGAGTATGATGCCTTCCTAGCGGCGGCCACGCTCAGGCCTGAGACCATCTTCGGCGTCACAAATATCTGGATAAACCCGAGGAGCGAGTATGTCTTGATCGAGGCTGATGGTAGAAGGCTGATAGTCTCGAGGCAGGCGGCTGAGAAGCTCCAGCACCAGATGAGGGTCAAGGTGATCGAGAGGGTTGACCCGGAGAAGCTTATTGGAAAGTTCGCGGAGGCGCCGATAACGGGCGTCAGGATACCAATATTCCCGGCGGATCTGGTCGACCCCAACTTCGGCTCCGGGGTTGTTTACAGTGTTCCAGCCCATGCGCCATATGATTACGCGGGGATAGTAGCGCTGAGGAGGAATGAGGAAAGGTTGAGAAGATATGGTATAAAGGAGATCGTGGATAGCATCAAGCCGATCTCGATAATCAGGGTTCCGGGATATGGCGACTACCCGGCGGTCGAGGAGGTTGAGAGGCTCGGGATAACCTCTGACACGGATCCGAGGCTTGAGGAGGCCACGAAGACCATCTACTCGAAGGAGTTTCACAGCGGGGTCTTGAAGGAGAACTGCGGGGAATATGCTGGGAAGAGCGTCGCTGAAGCCCGTGATCTGATGAAGCAGAGGCTGATAGAGCTCGGGCTCGGCGGGGTGATGTGGGAGCTCCCCGAGAAGGTTATATGCAGATGCGGGACCGAGACGGTAGTAAAGATAGTTGAGGACCAGTGGTTCCTGAGATACTCGGACCCGGAGTGGAAGCGAAAGGTGAAGGAGCATATAATGACGATGAATATCTATCCGGAGGAGGCTAGGCAGTGGTTCCTCAATGTCGTGGACTGGCTCAGGGACTGGGCCTGCGCTAGGAAGACTGGGCTCGGGACCAGGCTTCCATGGGACCCGAACTGGATCGTTGAGACGCTCAGCGATTCGACGATATATCCGGCCCTCTACACGATAAGCAAGTATCTTAACCTCGGGATTGTTAAGCCGGAGCAGCTTACCTTCGAGGTCCTAAACTACGTCTACTTGGGGGCTGGGGATCCATCCGAGATTGCTGCGAGGGCTGGCCTGAGCGAGAGCATCCTGAGGCAGATGAGGGAGGAGTTCCTCTACTGGTATCCCGTGGATATGAGGATCTCGGCTAAGGAGCTCGTCCCCAATCATCTCACCTTCTACATCTTCCAGCATGTGGCGATTTTTGAGCCGAAGCATTGGCCGAGGGGGGTCGGCGTCAATGGCATGGTTAAGATCGAGGGGGAGAAGATGTCGAAGAGTAAGGGCAATTTCATACCATTGAAGAGGGCGATCGAGATCTATGGCGCGGATGCGACGAGGATGACTCTCCTCCTCGCCGCCGAGGATCTCGATGACCCAGACTGGAGGGATAAAAATGCAAGGGAGGCCATGAGGATGCTCGAGACAATTCTCAAGATATGTGAGCAGGCCGCCTCCATGGAGGCGGCTGAGGAGGGCGAGGCGGATGCATGGCTCCTATCAACCCTACAACGCAGGATCGAGAGGATAACATCCGCCATAGAGGTGTTGAAGACTAGGACAGCTGCCTCAGAGGCTATCTATGGCCTCTACAACGACTGGAAGTGGTATCTTAGGAGGAGTGGTGGGAGATTTGGAAGGGCGGCGAGGATCTTCATCGAGACCTGGATCAAGCTCCTAGCACCATTCATACCATTCACGGCGGAGGAGGCTTGGAGTATTCTGGGGAAGAGCGGCTTCGTCTCGCTGGAGAGATGGCCGGAGCCCGATAAGAGCCTGATAAATGAGGTCGTGGAGCTGAGGGAGGAGATCCTGACAAGGCTCATGGAGGATGTGAGGAGTATAATTGAGGTCTATGGGAGGAATCCAAGGCGCGTGGTAATCTACTTGGCGGCGCCGAGCAAGATCAGGATGCTGGCGAGAGCGCTTGAGATCCTGGATGCTAGGCCGCATAACCCCGTCGGCGAGTTGATAAGGTGGATCATGGGTGAGAGGATCATCGAGGCTAAGAAGGCGCCAAACATGGCGAGACTTATCTTTGACCTAATCTCCGCCTACTCCTCAAGATATGCGCGCGAGGCGATATTAGAGGTGGCTAAGAGCGAGAAAACATTCTATGAGAGGGCGAGAGAGTTTCTGGAGAGGGAGCTTGGAGCACTCGTGGAGATATATGAGGAGGGCGCTGAGGGGATCTATGACCCGATGGGTAAGGCCTCATCCGCCCTGCCGCTAAGGCCTGGGATCTATGTCGAGTAGCTCATGAGCGGCCAGCTAAGGATTGATGTCTTGAGGGAGGCGAGGCTCGACCTAAAATTCCTCCTAGATAGGGGGTATAAAAAGCAGTCAGCGCTCAAGCTCGTCGGGGACAAGTATCAGCTTAACAGGGCCGAGAGATCACTCCTCTTCCGATCAGTCATGCCAGAGAGTGAGACCGAGATCATAAGATCGAGGATCATCAGGCCTGAGCAGCTGGCGGGGAGGAGGATTCTCGTGGATGGATTCAACGTTCTGAACACTGTCGAGGCGATGCTGAGGGGAGAGCCCCTGATACTCTGCGATGACGAAGTGCTAAGAGACATCAGGGAAAAGCACTCAAAATATAGGCCATCACACCTGACAGAGAGTGCTCTTAAAATGATACTAGAGTTCCTGAAGAACGTCCATGTCGCCGAGGTTGAGATGTTATATGAGTCCCAGATTAGCAGGAGTGGAGAGGTTGCCGGCTTAACCAGACACCTCTTATCCGAGATGGGCTTAAGGGGTGATGCTAGAACCGCGAAGACCGTTGACTCGATACTTGCAAAGTCGGGCGAGATAATAGCGACAAGCGACTCGGCAATACTCCTAAGATGTAGGGCATTCATAGATATACCACAAAACTTGGCGCAAGCCGTGGGAGCGAGGATTATCAGGCTTTGATGGGGCGCGTAATCACCCCTCTCTTATCATGCCCATGATCCTTCTCAGGACCTTAGAATGCTTCTCCTCATCACTCTTGATGAACTCGACTAGTAGCGTGCTGAAGCCCTCTGGTAGGAGCTTCTCAACCTCCCCCAAGCCTCCTATATGCGCCTCCTCCTCCTTCTTAAGAAGCGACTCAACATCCACCCTCTTGAGCTGGCTTATATCAACAGCCCCACCCCTCTCTATCGCCGAGATAAGGGTCATCAGGATATCTGCGTGCCTCAAGCAGTCGCTTGCAAGAGCCCTAAAGATCATCCGGGCAAGATCATCCTTCAGGTTTATAGCAGCTCTCATGAACTCCTCAGCGGACTCCTGCTCGGCCTGAACCCTCCTTCTCAGGAACTCGAGTATCGTCGCAGCCTCGCCGCTCACCTTGCTCGGAACAACCTCAACCCCCTCACTCACCTCAAGAGATCTCCTGATATTGAAGGCCGCATCATAGAGCTCGCCCTCAGTCAACATTCCCCTAGACAGTATCTTCTCGATGAGTTCGTCGAGATAGCGCCTCGCCGCCTCATTCTCCATAATCCTCCTCGCAGATAATGAAGCCCTCCTCTTATTCAGGTAAAGTGTTATCGTCGGCTGACTCATCCCCAAGACCTCGGCCACCCTCTTCCTGCTAAAGCCATGATCCCTCACAAGCTTCATCGCGAGAATAGCCCTAATACCCGAGACTATCTCCTCCATCCTCATCTACGACTCCTCCGGGCAAACGGCTTAACCGTGAAAATAGCACTGTAAAACATATGACTTTACATAATAAATTTAAATCAGGGTTCCTGAAAAACCTTCATGGATCGGGGGCGATGAGCCTCATGAGGGTTCCATTAACATCTCTTAGCGAGGGCCAGGAGGCTGTGATCGTGGAGATAGCATTTGGGGGGCCACCCTCTAGCGCGGGGTTCTGGGGAGGGCTTAGGCGTAGGCTTGGATGGGGCTGGAGAGGTGGAGGTGGCCCCGGATGCGGCGCGGTTAAAAGGCTTGCAGACCTCGGCATACTGCCCGGAGCCAAGATCAAGGTCATTAGAAAGGCTCCACTTGGCGGGCCCATAGAGGTTGAGGTACATGGTTCCAGATTCATTATTGGAAGAGGCTTGGCTTCGAGGATAATTGTAGAGGCCTAGTTTAGCGAGATTCCCTTTGGAGGGTTCTCTAATGAAGTATTCAAGTATCCCAGCTCGTGGGATCAGAGGCGGCCACGTCAAGCCGGATCTCAGGGTAGCTCTAGCCGGTCAGGCGAACGTGGGCAAGAGCGTGATCTTCAACCAGCTAACGGGACTTCATCAGCATATAGCAAACTGGCCTGGGACGACGGTGGATAAGGCGGAAGGGACGCTATACTATAAAGGCCTGATAATGGACGTTATTGATCTTCCGGGGATATACTCGCTGACACATCTCTCCATAGAGGAGAAGATCTCTAGGGACTATATCGCGAGGGAGAAGCCTGATATCGTGGTTAACGTGGTCGACGCGACGGCGCTTGAGAGACACCTGATCTTCACCCTCCAGCTTCTCGAGCTCGAGAGGCCGCTCGTCCTAGTATTGAACATGATGGATCTAGCGGAGAAGTATGGCATCAAGATAGATGTGGATGCGCTTAGGGAGGAGCTCGGGGTGCCGGTCATCACGACGATCGCGACGCGCGGGAGGGGTGTGGCCCAGATACTCGACGCCGCTATAGAGCTTCATAGAACCGGATACTCTCCCAAGAAGATCCGATATGGCAAGGAGGTTGAGGAGAGGGTTGAGAGGCTGGAGGCCGCCCTAGGGGAGATCGACCTACCATATCCGAGGAGATGGATCGCCCTAAAGCTTCTGGAGAAGGATGAGGAAATATGGGGCCTCGTTAGGGAGAGGAATCCACGGGTTATAGAGCTGGCCAGCGAGCTGATCACTGAGCTCGAGAACATCCATGGACACGACTCATCAATCATAATCGCGAATGAAAGGGCTTGCATCGCGAGCCAGATTGCTAGGAGATGCATAAGGATAGTGAAGCCCAGAAAACCAACTCTAGGAGATAGATTCGATGAAATCGCAACACATCCGATACTAGGTTACGTTCTCGCCGCCATAATATTCGCCGGCCTCTTCTTAATAGTCTTCGGGGTCGGCGGAATAATCGCGGAAATCTTCGAGGAATATTTGTCGGAGATCATGCGCGATGCATGGGTCCATGTCCTCGGAATCAATCCGATATCCGAGGTCTGCTGGTCGGCCATCGAGAGCATCTTATTCCTCCTCGGCCTAGCCATACCATATATCCTCCCCCTCTACTTCCTCACATTCCTCTTGGAGAACTGGGGATACCTCGCGAGAGTATCATTTCTAATGGATTCTCTAATGCATAAGGCAGGCGTCCACGGCAAGGCCGTAATCCCCATGCTCCTAGGATTCGGCTGCAACGTCCCAGCATGCCTCGCAGCAAGAATCATGGATACATGGAGGGAGAGAATCATAACGATCCTGATGACGACGCTCGTGCCATGCTCCGCCGTAACGGTCGTCGTTATGGGGCTCGTAGGAAGATATCTTGGAGCATCATGGGTCATCGGGCTCTACCTCCTCGCACTCCTCATTGCCTTCATCCTAGGATCCATCGCCTCAAGAATCCTCCCGGGAGTACCCGTTGAGCTGATAATGGAGATGCCGAGCTATAAGGTGCCAAGCATCAAGACTATACTAACGATGACTTGGATCAGGCTGCGAGAATACCTCGAGATAGCAGCCCCGCTCATAATCGCCATGGGAGCGCTCGTAAAAGTCCTAGAAATCTCCGGCCTGCTAGACCTGATATCAAGCGCCCTAAGCCCGGTAACCTCCAGCTGGCTCGGATTACCAAGGGAAACCGGTATATTACTAATCTTCGGAATCCTAAGAAAGGAGCTCATACTAACAACTCTCGCAGCGCTCCTCGGGACCATAGACTTCTCACAAGCACTCACACCAAACCAGATGATAACACTCTCCATTGTAACGATACTATACATACCATGTGCCGCCACAATCTCCGTTCTACTCAAAGAAACCGGGGCAAAAACAACCCTAACAATCGTACTAGCAGAAATAAGCTTAGCAATACTCCTCGGCGGAATAGCCTCAAAATTCCTCCTAACCCTAGGAATAAGTTAGGCTCGCAAAGAAAGGTGCACACACCCTAAAAGAGCCGAATCAGCCCGTATAATTATATCAGCCTGAGAACATAGTAAAAAAGAAGAAATTGAAAAATAAGTGGGTTTTTCAAGATGTTACATGATCGGCTCCGCTATGATATCAGGTGTAAAATCTGTGAAGTATTTCGGGATTTGGCTCTGATTTCATGACCGCGCTTTGTTAAGAATTATGATTACATTGTATCGTGTTTGCATATATTTCCTTTCTTGTTACGCACCTTGATCGTGTATTTTTCGTGATAAGATTTTACAGCCTTCCCTCGAAAAGGTTCACACTTAATGTGTAATGAGTGTAACTGGTATTTAATTGGATGGACATTGGAATGAGGTTTAGTATTTATCACCATACGTTAGCTGTCTCATACCAAACTGGCAAACTTTTCAGCAGATTAGGAAAAAGGCAGGATTATGCAACGCATGTTATCCTTCATAAGAATCAGAACGCTGAATTGCCCTGAAAAGTCTTTAAGAATTAATGCCAAAATTGGCATAAGATATTCTCAGAAGTAAAGACCTTTAATCCTGTACTGTTATGATCTCTATTCCCATGATGTCTTTGATTACGTCGGCTTTCTTAGCTATGTCTTCATCAAGGGTGGCTATGGACTTTGCCCCAATCGCCCTGGCTATGGTGATATGTAGTAGATCAAGGGTTTTAAGTTTGAGCATGGGAACGTGCCTTAGGGTTTCCTTCACGATAATGCTAAGATCTGTTTCAACTATTGAGGCGCCAAATCTCTTGATAGAATACATAGCTAGTGGTATTGGTTTCTCCAATTCGGCTCTTGCGTAAATGGATGCTAATTCAAGTAATGTGAGCTGGCTTACAACTCTCTCCTCATCCAATTGCATAGACATAGCTACCACTTTATCATGCTTGGGGTCTTTTTCATCAACATACGATATGATGACATTTGTGTCAATATATATCATCAATGTCTCTCCTCTTCTAGCATCCTATTCAATCTACCGTGAGCGACCCTGAAGCCCGACTTCTCGAGCCCCTCAACATCCCTATACACCTGCTCCCAGAACCTAACCTCCCTCACAACCTCATTCAAGCCCTTTTCAATAAGAATATTAAATGCATGAGACCTGCTTCTAGCAAGCCCATACCTAACCATCTTATCGGCTAGTTCAACAACCTCCCTACGAACCTTAATAGATACTGTAATGCTCATTTACCATACATACTACCATACATACTTGCAGTTACCATGGAATATAAAGATATACCTTAATAGTTTGTGGGAATCAAGATGCAGCGATTACATGTTGCTCACAAGTCCTCCTCTATCCAACGTCTTTTATCAAATTTGGCGGTTTAGGGGCTCCTAAGCTCCGGGAATTTATAAGTGAGTGGAGAAAATATCGCCTTCTGGTTTTCTTTAGTCAAGGATCCAAAATTTTGTCGCACGAGTTAGCAATGAGTGGAGGGTTTGGGCTTTTCGCGAAAAATCTATGGGCCCTCCTCGTACCATGTTCATGGCTGTGGATTCTGCCATCGTGAATAGAGTAAATTATATTTCCCTTAACTTCAACTTCTCTATAAGCTTCAACATGGAAGCTGACAAATCCGAAAAATGATGTTAAAATTAATTCGATTCGAGATGGAGAGCCTTTTGGGAGAAACAAGGGTTGCCTGAAGGTGGCTTGGCGGCTTTCTCAGCAGTTAGTAGCCGCATGGCTGGAGATCGCTGAAAGAACAATATGCTATCTCCTCGAGCTGGGCCTATTTCCCTCGCTATAGGCTATAATGTTAATAGGATCGCCAACAGATGGGCAAGAGCATTGGAGGGAGCCGTATTAATCATGCTCAAAACAAATACTTGCAGAACACTTATGCATGTAGATCTGCTTTACTAACAGGCTATTGCCCGTTTAGTAAAGATTATATGGGTGTGATGGCGTTTTTGTTTAGGCTTGTCTCTTCATGCCGGTTTTAAGATTGGCCTCCTAGTTTTGATATTTGTCGCGATTGGGGTCGCTGCCTCCCTCTACTATCTTTACTACATCCAACCTCAGTTTACTACCTCCACCTTCTCTACCAGCATGACCCCGCCCACTACTACTAGCATTTTGCTCATCGACCCGTCGAGAATCGATCTGGAGGTTGAGATCTCAAGTGTGGACGGCCTCAAGGAGTTTAGGAATATCGCGGTAATCAATGTGGAGGGTGTGGATTCACTGCTTTTTAGGCCTATCGACGTAAGGACCGATGACCTATCATCTATTAGCCTGAGTGGCAGGGTGCTGCTGGTATCAGAAAACAATAGC
>CAZWXN010000013.1:0-28864 GCA_964637915.1 uncultured Nitrososphaeria archaeon
CCGATACATGTCGAGCCTCTGATGCTGAGGCTCAGCGTTGAGGGCGAGATGATAGTTGACGTTGATGTTGACGTCAGCTATATTCACAAGGGGATCGAGAAGGCGCTTGAGGTCCGGCCATACATTCAGGGACTCTACCTCGTCGAGAGGATATGTGGGATATGTAATGCCGCTCACTCCCTCTGCTACTGCCTCAACGTGGAGCAGCTTCTTGGGAAGGAGGCTCCCCCAAGGGCTAGGTATCTCAGGATCGTCGTGGAGGAGCTTAGCAGGATTCACAGCCACCTCCTCTGGCTCGGCCACTACTTCCATACACTAGGCTTCGAGACCTTCTTCATGTACGTCTGGAGGGATAGGGAGAGGATCATGGACATGCTCGAGCTCATCACGGGCAATAGGGTCACCACGGCCTATAACACGATAGGGGGTGTGAGGAGGGATCTGACGCCAGAGGCGGAACAGAGGCTCAGAAAAACCCTCGACTACATCGAGGAAAGGATGCGCTATTATGAGAAGGTAATAGACTCGGAGCCGACGATCCTCGCGAGGACCCAGGGTGTTGGGATTCTAAAGCCTAGTGATGCGGTAAGGCTTGGGGTTGTCGGCCCCCATCTAAGAGCATCGGGAATAAAGCATGATGTTAGGCTGGATGACCCGTATAGCGGCCATGATGAGATCCCGTTCAACGTGATCACATGGGATACATGCGACTGCCATGCCAGGGTGAAGGTCAGGGTTGGAGAGGTCTACGAGTGCGTGAACATGATCCGCTATGCACTTGATCATATGCCGTCTGGCGATTATAGGCTGAAGATACCACCATTCTTCAAGGCTCCTCCGGGCGAGTCCTTGTCGAGGGTTGAGGCGCCGAGGGGCGAGCTAGTCCACTACTCGATTTCGGATGGCGGTGATAGGCCGTATAGGTATAGGGTGAGGACGCCGACGCTCGCAAACCTACTATCCGTTGTCGAGATGCTGAGGAGCAGGGATGGCTACGAGGTCTATATAGCTGATGTCCCGGCAATTCTAGGCGGCATAGACCCTTGCATATGTTGTAGCGCGAGGGTTGTGGTCACAGATGAGGCGAGGAGGAGGCGGACAGTCATGACTCTTGATGACATCATAAGGATCTCGCGTGATAAGGGGGTTGAGAGGAGATGATCGAGAAGATCTTGGCTACGATATTCTTCCCGGGAGCGGTCTTCCTTCTCGCAGTCTCGCTCTTCTATGAGTGGGTTGATCGGAAACTCTATGCTAGGTTCCAGAATAGGGTTGGGCCTCACTTGGCGGGCCCCTTCGGGCTCCTTCAGCCGGTTGCTGACTTCATCAAGCTCCTCTCCAAGGAGGATATTATCCCGATGGCGGCGGATAGGCTTCTCTTCACACTGACGCCGATACTTGCTTCAGCCCTCACACTCTTTGCATGCATGTTCCTCCCGATAGCCGGGCCAACAGGCATAATCTCATTCAAGGGCGATCTAATAGTCGTTATAGCCCTCCTCTCAATCTACACGATAACGGTTTATCTCGCCGGCGAGGGCTCGAACAATAGGTTCGCCTCGATAGGAGCCGAGAGAGCAGCTCTCCAGCTAATAGGATACGAGATACCCCTAACACTCAGCCTCCTGAGCGCCGCCATCGCCGCCGGCTCGCTCAGCATTAGCGGGATAGTTGAGGCGCAGGCTGAGAGAGGCCTCTGGCTCATCGCAGGCCCACAAATCATAGGCTTCGCAATCTTCGTCATATCCTCCCAGGCCGAGATGAAGAGGATACCATTCGACATACCAGAGGCCGAGCAGGAGATAGTCGCGGGATGGGAGGTCGAGTATGGCGGGAGAAGACTCGCATTATTTAGGCTCTCAAAGGATCTCGAGCTCATCTTGCTCTCAGGCCTCGGCGCGGCGATATATCTAGGAGGCCCAATAGGGCCCTTTATCCCAGGGCTCGAGCCGGTGCTATACACGATTTATTTCATCCTAAAGTCCCTAATCGTCCTCGCGATCTTCACGCTGGTTAGGGCCCTCTTCGCGAGGCTCAGGATAGATCAGATGGAGTTCTTCTCGTGGAAATACCTGATGCCCTTGGCCATGATACTCATAATTCTGACGGAGGTGATTATGTGAGCATGAAGGTTCCAGGTCGCCTCGTAGCAGAAGCCCTGAAAAACTTCTTCAGGAAGAGGGCCACGATACTCTACCCATACAGGGAGCTTAACAAGATACATCTGCCGGAGGGGTTCAGGGGCAGGATAGAGTTTGATAGAGCGAAGTGCATCGGGTGCCAGCTCTGCTTCAGGGTCTGCCCAGCAAAAGCTATAGAGATGATCGAGGATGAGAAGGGCAAGAGGCCCATCTTCTATATCTATAGATGCATATACTGCGCTCAGTGCGTGGAGGTCTGCCCAACCAAGGCGATTGGCATGAGCAAGATCTTCGAGAATATCGCTCTAAAAAAGGATGATATGGTGGTGAAATGATGGAGGCCGCGCTACACATCGCGATGATAATCATTACCATAGTGTTCGCGGTGCTGGCCGCGGAGCTGAGGGATATGATGAAGGCCATACTCGCATTCATGTGCGCGAATATCGCGATGGCCGCAATATTCTATCTCCTCGGAGCACCTTATCTCAGCGTCTTCCAGCTGCTGATATACGCCGGCGCGGTCACGATACTCCTCCTAGCGACGATACACGCCGGGGAGGAGAGGGGAGACTAGGATGGAGGCCACGAGGATTGTTGCCGTTATACTTGCGGTAATCCTTGCAGCGGCGCTCCTAGCCTACTCCCCGAGGATAATTGAGGGCATTAGGGCCCCGAGCCTCGAGCCCACGAGGATCGAGGATGATCCGCAGTTTCTCTGGGCTAATAGGCGGCTCGACCTACTAATCCAGGCATTCATACTCTTCGCAGTGATAGTGGCTGTCTCATCCCAGCTTAGGAGGGATTCGAGGTCAAGGTGGTGAGCGCTGGATGAACCTCTACGAGATATACTTCGCCGGATCCCTTCTCCTAATCGCCGCCGGCCTCTACATAATCGCGTCCAAGAGACATCTCGTCAAGATAGTAATAGGATTGGAGGTCGTAACCCTCGGAGTGAATCTCGCGATAGCCTCGATGGGGGTAAGAATAATGGATGGCGTGATAGTGATGGACGCCCTAGCCCAGAGCATGATCGCAATCTCGATAGCCGTGGCGGCGGCGATCGCAGCGCTCGCGCTATCCATAGCCCTAAACATCTACAGGCATTATGGGACATTCGATATCAGGAAGCTTAGGAGGTTGAGGTGGTGAGCATGGATCCCCTCGCAGTTATCCTGATACTCGTTGGAGCCGCAATAGTTACCGTAATTCTAGACCCGGTCTTCAAGAGGGTCAGGATGATCGAGCTTAGCGGCTTGATCGCTTGCATCGCCTTCCTCTCCACACTAATCCTATTAGTCCTTGATGCTGTGGTGGGAGCCCCGCCCCGAATGATCATATTCGGCCCCGACTCCCCGCTAACCGCCTCCCTCAAGCTCGATACGCTGAGCATTTATCTCTCGATCATCTTCTCCGGCCTCGGCCTGATGGCGGCAATATACTCGGTGAGATATATGTTATTCGAGGCTGAGCATCTTCCCCTCGATGATCTCTTATGGGTTAGGGTGAGGGAGCTGGGCCTTGACAGGTATTATGCCCTCCTCCTAACCCTTATCGCGGGGATGATCGGCGTGACGATGGCGAACGACTTCTTCACGCTCTACGTCTTCTGGGAGCTCATGGCGATCTCATCATACTCGCTCGTCGCATTTAGGAAATGGTCCTGGGAGGCGGTTGAGGCGGGCTTCAAGTATCTCATAATGAGCACTCTCGGGTCGCTCGCCGCCCTCCTCGGGATAGCCCTCCTCTACGGGCTCGCGGGATCGCTTAGATTCGATACTGTGAGGGTTGCGGTTTTCGGAGGGGGTAATATGGCGGCCGCATTATCCCTCGCGATGATAGTAATCGGCTTCGGCGTGACGGCCGCGATCGTGCCGTTCCACTCATGGCTACCGGATGCGCATCCAGCCGCCCCAACCCCGATAAGCGCGATCCTGTCCGGCGTCGTGATCAAGACGGGAATCTACGCGATGCTTTGGTCCATGTTCAAGATATTCGGGCCGGTGGCCTATGGCTTCGGCCCAGCCCTAATCGGCCTAGGGATACTGACCATGAGCTTCGCCAACATAGCCGCGATCATGCAGACCGATATTAAGAGATTTCTAGCATACTCTAGCATAGCCAATATCGGATACATAGTCACCGGCATGGGGCTCGCTGCCCACATACTCAGGACATATCCATCGGAGGTTGGGTTGGCCGCCCTCGCGCTGACCGGAGCGCTCCTCCACGTGCTCAACCACGCGCTCGGGAAGGGCCTCTCATTCCTCTCAACCGGATGTTATATCCTGAGGGTAAACTCTAGGGAGATCGAGAAGCTCGAGGGCATTGGGCCGAGAATGCCGGCCACCACGGCATCCCTCGGCATCGGACTTCTGAATCTCGCCGGCGTGCCTCCTCTAAGCGGCTTCTGGAGCAAGCTCCTCATAGTATCGGCCGGCTTCGGAATCCCCTCGGATGGCTTGATGCTCGCGGCGACCATAATCTTCATAGTGAACTGTATTGTGGCCGCCGGCTATTATCTCTGGCTCTTCCAGAGGCTGGCATTCAAGAAGCCCATGCTCGATGGAGGCTATAAGGAGGTTAGGGAGGCGCCCGCCCTCATGCTCGCGCCCCTACTAGTCCTCGCAGCTGCCTGCATACTCGTCACAATAATGTTGAACCCAGTCCTCCAGCTTATACAATCTGCTCTAGAGGTGATTTTGGGATGAGTATAGAGCCTTGGGCATTCTATGCCTGGGCATGCTGGATAATACCCATGATCGGCGCCCTATTGACGCCTCTGCTCGATAGGATTAGCGAGAGGGTGAGGGATCTTGGCGCGGTCATCTTCTCGCTCCTAGCGATGCTGATGACCCTAAGCCTTCTACCGCTCCTATTCAGCGATGTTGAGTGGCCGTTGAGAAGCCAGGTCTCATGGGTGCTGCTGCCCGGAGCACCGATCCTCTCGGAGATAAGGGCTGGAATGCTCCTCGATCCGCTCAGCATAATAATGGCTAACGTGGTCTCGGTGGTCAGCTTCCTGATAATGGTTTACTCCACAGGCTATATGCGCGGCGATCCAGGCCTCACGAGATACTGGTTCTTCATGAACTTCTTCATCGCGAATATGCTCCTCCTAGTGCTCGCCGACAACCTTATCCTCATGCTCATTGGCTGGGAGGGTGTCGGCCTCTGCAGCTACGCCCTCATAGGCTACTGGTATCGCGACTCCAAGGAGGGCTGGCTCCACTACTGGGTTGGAGAGCCGCCTGAGGCCTATCCACCATCACACTGCGGCATGAAAGCCTTCATCGTGACGAGGTTCGGGGACCTGTTCATGATCGCCGGAGTCCTGATGCTGGCGGCCACGGTTAAGGCAATCAGCTTCCCCGAGCTCCTGCATGCCGACGCAACTGCGCCCATGGAGATGAGGTGGCTCCTTCCAATCTCCCTCATAATGATCCTCGGTGGAGCTGTTGGCAAGTCGGCTCAGCTACCGCTGATGGAGTGGCTCCCGGATGCCATGGCGGGCCCATCATCTGTTAGCGCGCTGATACACGCGGCCACGATGGTCAAGGCGGGGGTATACTTGGTCGCGAGGCTCTTCCCGATAGCGCTCAGCTGGAGCGCGAGCACGCCGGCGGCCACGAGCTTCTTCTACGCTGTCATGTGGATCGGAGCCCTCACAGCATTCATAGCCGCGAGCCAAGCCATTGCCTCAACCGAGCTCAAGAAGGTTCTAGCATACTCGACAGTCAGCCAGATAGGCTATATGATGATGGCCCTCGGGGCGGCTGGGCTCTCAGCCGAGATAATCACGGGCTATGTAGCCTCCATCTTCCACCTGATGAATCATGCGGTCTTCAAGGCAGCCCTATTCCTCGCCGCTGGCTCGATAATTCACGCAGCCGGATCAAGATTCCTCAGAGACATGGGAGGCCTCCGGAAGTATATGCCTGTAACGTTCTATAGCACGCTGCTCGCAACCCTCGCTTTAATCGGCCTACCACCCTTCGGTGGATTCTGGAGCAAGGATCTAGTGCTCTCCGCGACATTATCCTCCGGGCAGTATGCGGCCTTCATCCTCGGCCTAGTCACCGCGATCCTAACAGCCTTCTATAGTATCAGGATGATAGGCCTAGCCTTCTATGGTGGTGAGGAGTCCAAGAAAGCTCATGAGGCGCCGAGGGTCATGTGGATCCCCTACCTCCTCCTAGCAGCCCTAAGCCTCATCATAGGGCTTGTTGCGCCGTTGCTTGAGAGCGGCCTCGAGGCCGCCTTAACTCGCATACTACCAGTCCACGCGCATCCAGCTCATGGAGCGTCAAGCATGGAGCTCCTCGTCCCGCTGGCATCGGTAATTGCTATTGCTGTTGGAGCTGTTCCGGCCTACATGCTCTACGTAAGGAGGATGAGGAATCCGGAGGAGATAGTCGAGAAGCATGGCTACATGAGGGCGCTCAGAATGCTCCTCATCAGAAGGTACTACATTAATGCCTTCTACTATAGGGCCATAGCATATCCCTCGATAAGGCTCGGCCACGCCATTCATAAGGCATTTGAATCGCAGATCATCGAGGGGATTAATAACGCGATATCGATTGGCGCGAGAAGGTTCTCGGATATTGTTAGGAGAGTGCATACAGGCCTTCTAAATCATTATGTCATCGGGCTAATCCTAGGAGCCCTCATTCTCATAATCCTGATCCTTGCGGGAGGTGCATAGGGATGATTGACTCGGGTCATCTGCTCCTCCAGTCAGTGGTCGCGCCCCTCATCGCGTCGCCGATAGTCATGGCCTTTGGTAGGCGGCTTGGGAGAAGGGTTGGATGGATCGCGCTAATGTCGCTTGCTTACTCCCTCTCATGCCTCCTCGCCGCCGGATACCTCGTCAACGTGCTCGGCTCCCCGCTCCAGGCAACCTATCCATGGGCGCAGCTCCTCGGAGACATAATATTGCTCTTTGATGGGCTGAGCGGGCCCGTGGCCTTAACAGTCGCCGCGGTCGGTATCCTCGCATGCATCTACTCGATCATCTACATGGATCTCCGGGATGGGTGGGGTGGATACTTCTCCCTCTATCTCCTCTTCAACGCGGGTATGCTCGGGACCGTGCTCTCCATGAATCTCGCGATCTTCTTCCTCTTCCTCGAGCTCATGCTAGTATCATCATGGCTCTTGATAGCGGTCTGGGGCGAGGAGGATAGATGGCGCGCAGCCCTCAAGTACTTCCTCTACACGGAGGCTGGGGCTCTAGCGATCCTAGCCGGCATAGGGTTGACATACTCAAACACGGGGACGCTGAATATCCTTGAGCTCCCCTCTAGGGCCGCGGGCTTGAGCCAAGCCATCCTCTCCCCGATAGCCTCGCTCATGATCTTGGGGCTTCTCGTGAAGATGGCGATCTTCCCGCTCCATTCATGGCTCCCGGATGCCTATGTCCAGTCCCCGGCTCCTGTAACCGCGATATTCTCTGCTGGGACTGGGATAGGTGGATACGCCGCCCTAAGGGTGATCTACACCGCCTTCCCGCAGATAATGGGGCAGAGGGGCTTCATGCTCGCGCTACTCATCCTAGCCCTAGTAACCATGATCTATGGCGGATATCTAGCCCTCGCGCAGAATAGGCTGAAGAGGCTCCTAGCATACTCGAGCATAAGCCAGATGGGCTACATGCTTCTCGGGATCGCGTCGGCGTCTATGATCGGGCTGGTTGGAGCCGTGCTAATATACGTGGCCCATAGCCTCTCAAAGGCCGCGCTCTTCATGATCTCCGGGATGCTCTCGAGAGCCATAGGCACAGATAACTTGGATGAGCTCGGCGGCCTAGCCGGAAGGATGCGGACCACCAGCATAGCGCTCATGATAGGGTTCCTGAGCCTGATGGGCTACCCACCCCTCCTAGGATTCTGGGGCGAGCTCTTCATCTTCGCCGGCTCAATATACACGGCGCTCCACTCATCGATAGATATGCCGAGGCTCGCGCTAACAATAATCGCGATAATCTTCTCGCTGATCACGGCTGGGTATGGGCTCTGGGCTGTGAGGAGGAGCCTATTCGGCGAGGAATCCGAGGCCGTGAGGAGGGCTGGAGCCGAGCCAAGGCTCATGCTATGTCCGATAATCGCCTCAGCAATACTCCTAGTGATTCTTGGAGTATATCCGACGACGCTAACAAACTTCCTAGAGGCTTTGGCCGCCCTCTTCCCCGGCTAGGCTAAAGGCCTCCTCAATTGCCTGCAACATTTCAAGAGCACTTCTCTCATCCAAGACCTTTATCGCGTATCCAGCATGGACTAGGACGTAGTCGCCCACCTTCGCATCCACCATCGCTAGAATAACCTCCCTCCTAACGCCGTTGCCGAAGTCGATGACCCCGATATCCCCCCTTATCTCGACGACCTTGCCGGGTATAGCGTAGCACATCCACATTATTCGTGATCCAGCCGCCTATTAAGGAACACTAGCGAATAGGCATTATCATGTAGGTCAGCTGCTTTATCTTGCCGGCCTCCCTCAGCCTCCTCACGAGCTCCTTGACCTCGAGAGCCCTCCCCCGGACAGCTATCACCAGCAGGCAATCCTCCCTCGAGAGATGTATGTGGAGTGCTGATGGTATGATGTTCAGGAAGTCGTGCTGTGCGTCGGTCAGCCTCTCCTCGATGCCATGCTCCTCATGCGAGTAATGGACTAGGATGGCGCCGGCAACCTCCTCATCCGCGATCCTCCAAGAATTCATGGTTATGAAGTCCCTTATAGCTTCCTGGATTGCCTGAGACCTAGATTCTATACCGAGATCCCTAATTATCCTGTCGAATGTCCTGAGGAGCTCCTCGGGAAAGGAGACGCCAGTCCTGATAATCCTCCCCATGATGCTGGAAATACCACGCCCGACTCTTATAATGATATTCCCATGCTACGGCTCCTCGGCGAGCTCCTCCTCGAAGAGATCCGCTAATCTCATCCTCATTATCCTCCTCGCATCCTCCTCCACGGAGTTCGGCGAACTCTCGAGCTCTGCTAGGATGTTCTCCCTAACCCTAAGCACGAGCTTCCTAGACCCTAGTGTAAAAACAGCTCCGAGCCCGCCGCCCTCCAAGATCTCTATATTGAGTTTTCCAAGCGTGCAGCCGGTGGCATACTGGACTCCATCCACGAAGCATGTATACGGTGTCAAGGTTCTTGGAACCATGATCCTCGCCCTCATCTTGAATGGATCGTATCCGAGGGCCTCAATGGCTCTAAGCCCAGCCTTGAGCCCCAGAGCTAGGAATGGCCCCATATGGCAGTGGAGTATCGAGGCCTCATCCAATATCCTATCTAGTATGCTTGTGTGCCTCATTATTGCCGCCTCCCCGAGGCCAGGCTCGCCTCTAGCTTTGAGTAGGCTGAGGCCGAGGCTAATAGGATCAGCGCGGCCAATGTTATACATGATCCCGCCGGGAGATCATAGAGGAAGCTCATGGCGAGGCCCACTGAGGCTGAGGCTGACCCGAGGACCCATGATGATGCGATTATCCCCTTCATGTTAGCCTGTAGCTGGAGCGAGGCCGCTGCGGGGACATAGAGTAGCGAGAAGACGAGGAAGCCTCCCGTGATCCTGAGGGCTAGGGTTATCGTGGCCCCGGCGATAACTAGTATCACGTATTTGTATGCCTTGACATTAACGCCCTCAGCCTCGGCGAGCTTGATATCGAAGAGTATCGAGCTTATCCTCCCCCAGAAGATCACCAGAAATGCGATGATGATAATGGATGCTGTGAGGAGGTATGCTATGTATGTGGGCCTGATGGCGAGGATGCTTCCCCAGAGAAGCTGTCCAATGCTCTCGGTCATCAGAGCCGGGCCGGGCGCCGAGATTATGAAGATGAAGGTTAGGGCATTATAGAGGGAGAAGAGCGTCATCGAGATGAGGTCGAGGGATATTCCGAGGTAGTCGGCCAGCGGCCCCAGCATTATAGCGGTCATGATTGCGAAGAGCATCGCGAGGGAGGTCATATCCGCGCCGAGGGCGAGGGCTAGCGCCGATCCAGCGAGCGCCGCGTGAGCCATGGAGAACGCCATCGTCATGAGCCTGAGCCTGCTGCATAATGCCCCAACTGCCCCGCATAGCCCCCCGGCGAATATCCCGCCGACTATGGAGTTAATGAATAGCATGGACATCCCGCGTGATCACCCGCTCAATACGCCCATCCGCCATCCGGATAATCATATCCGCATTCATATGCGAGTGACCGAGCTCATGGCTGACAAGCAGTATCGTGCATCCATCCTCTAAGAGGCTTGGAAAGATCTCTGAGACTATGTATGAGCGCGTCTCTTGGTCTATAGCGCTGAATGGCTCATCCAGTAGGAGCAGCTTTGGCTCCCGGGCGATTGCCCTCGCGAGCAGCACCTTCTGCTGCTGCCCGCCACTAAGCTTCCCAAACGGCTTATCAGCATACTCCAGCATGCCGAGCATCTCGAGCGCGCGGTCAATCCTCCTCCAATCTCCCTCAGAGAGCCTGCCAGCGGGATTATTCGAGGCAAGCCCCATTGCGACGACCTCCTTGGCCGTGAATGGCTCCGCCGGGGGCTTCATGAAGTCCTGTGGGAGGTATGAGGATAATGCTCTAGCCCTCGACGCCATCCTCGGGATCTCATATCCAAGGGTTACGACCCTGCCATTACGCGGCTTCAATAATCCTAGGATCGTCTCGAGGAGCGTTGTCTTTCCGGCCCCATTTGGCCCAACTATGAGCGCGAGAGCCCCAGCCGGGATCCTTAGCGTGATGTCTCTTATCGCGGGCCTCTTCTCGCCATAGTAATATGTCGAGACTGCTTCGAGCTCGACAGCATAGCATCCTAGATTTTTCTCCATCTTCTCACCGCGAGATATGCTAGAATCGTTGACTCGATCGCGACTAGCGCCGCGAGGATGTAGCTTAGCGCGCGGTAAAGCTCAGCCTCGCCAACAGCCCTGGATAACTCCCTCTTCACGGCGAGCATGTCCAAGGATCCTAGCATGCTTTCAGCATTCCT
Source organism: uncultured Nitrososphaeria archaeon (assembly GCA_964637915.1). GTDB lineage: Archaea > Thermoproteota > Nitrososphaeria_A > Caldarchaeales > Wolframiiraptoraceae > Wolframiiraptor. The sequence goes on from CAZWXN010000013.1 coordinate 11,145, forward strand.
CTTGATCAGGTCTATTATGGTTTTCGTCTCCGGGCTGCTCCCCGGGAAGTTTGATAGGGCGACGTGAATCGCGCCGATCTCCCTCGCGACTGTCTCACCGAGCTCGACCCCGCTCTGGAGATTACTAACGACAAGCGCCACGTCATTCTCTACGCCAGCCCTCACGAGCCTCTCGATGTCGGCTGATGATACCTTCTCCGGGGGGCCGAATGTATCAACAACCTCGAAGCCCAGCCACTCGACGAAAGCCCTCTGCCACTCCATCGCGATCACCTTTATCGAGGATGTCCGCCTGCTCCTTGCCTCATCCATTATCTGCCGCGCGGCATCATCAAGCTCCTTAAGCCTCTGCTCGAGCCTAGCGGATACATCAATGCCCAGCTTGGATCTTAGAGCCTCTGCAACCTCCTCATAGTATCTTCTCGCTCCCTCAGGCGTTGACCATCCACCCGAGACCTTCACGAGCTCAGCCCTCGACCCCGAGGATTCATAGAGCTGGTTAAGCCAGCCCTCCATCCCATGATAGAGGACGAGGTTAGCCCTCGAGATCGCGTAAACATCGCTAGGCTTCACATCATAGTGTGCTGGGCAGATTGTTGGATTAACAAGGACAACGACCTCAACCTGGTCTCCTGCAAGATCCTCAACGATGCTGCCGAGGACACTGGTTGTCGCGACGATTAGAGGCTTCTCGCCCATGACAAGTTGAGCTGCTAGGAGCAAACCTGCGAGGGCTAGAAGGATTAGCGATATGCTTAGAAAGGGGGTTCTATTTGGTAACACCATGACCAAGTTATGGTAACACGCCGTATTTAACCATAAAGCCGTAAATGTTCAGGAGATTTCGTAGAGATATAGCTTGTGAAGCCTGCCTGTGAAGAATGATCTTGTGGTTATTATCTCGGAGGGCTTTAGCCCCGGGATTGGGAAGTCGTGGCAGACTATTCTTGAGCCCCTCTTAAGCGAGAGGAGCCTCGGCTTAAGCGCTTTGAGGGTCTCAGGGAGGAGATAAAGTGTGATAACATCAGCCCCTGACAGGTTGAATTCATAGAGGTTTCCGCGGATTATTCTCGCCCTATCGCTGAGGAGTCTTCCATGTATGATGTTCATGGATCTTGCATAGAGCTCTTTATCCAGCTCGACCCCAATAGCCCTGCAGCGATAATCCTCAGCCGCGGCCACTATTATCCTGCCATCACCAGACCCAAGATCGATAAGAAGCTCATTAGGCCTAGGATCGGCTAGCGACAGCATCTTCCTAACAATATCGAGGGGTGAGGGGACGAAGGGTATTCTTCCCCCACCCTTCCTCATGCCGCTTATCTCAATCCAGCACCCCGCCTATAAACCTTGAGCAGTACAGGATCCCCCAGGGCCTATCCATATGGCGAGAGCAACGCCGCACCGGCAGTTATCAGTATTATTCCCAGTATTGTCTCGAGGTTTGGCTTCTCCCTCAGCTTTACAGCGGCGATGATTCCGGCGAATACCGGCGTCGTCGCTGATAATGGGCCAACCACGTTAGCCCTCGCCAGATCCAATCCTATCAAGTAGATCATGTCCCCTAAGCCGACCGCCAGCGTTCCCCCTATCGCCGCGAGAACCACCTCACCCCTCCTCATGCCAAGAATCGACTCCCTAGTATTCTTGGATAATGTAGCGTATAGGCCGAGGAATGGGAGGATGACCAGCATCCTGAAGAATGCTAGGAAGATCGGGTCAAGATATAGCATGACATGCTTGAACCATGCAACGCCAATCGCCCAGAATAGGGATGTTAGAAGGGAAGCGATGAAGCCTATCTTGCCACCCCCGCCTGAGCCCCCGGGTTCCATGGATCGCGAGATGAGCCAGATGGCGGCGACAATCATGACTGTACCAAGAATGATCCCGTGGCTAAATGGCTCGCCGAGAAACCAGATTGTTATGGGTAGAAGGAAGAGGGGGTAGGAGTATGCTATCGGGACCGCTCGCGAGACGCCTATACTTCTCAGCCCGAGGAAGTAGAGCGTGTCGCCGATGAGCCATGAAATGAGTGATGCTCCGATAGCCTGGCCCGCGATGGCGAGATCCAGCCTATGGAAGGAATCTAAGCTACCTGAGAGGAGAGTCATCAGGAATAGGAAGGCTGTGGCCGGGATGCTGCGGACGAGGTTCAGCCCAACTGGATCGACACTCCTCATGCTCCTCTTGTAGAAGCCCGCTCCAGCAGCCCAGCAGAAGGCCGCTAAAAGCGCCAGCGCCTCCCCAAGCATCTTAAAGACTCCGGATGAAGCCATAATATTAACTGGCCAGCAACATGGCCTCAGCCTCCAACATCTCTCTGCAAATTCGCTTAAATCACGCGTTCATCATACATCTCTCAGGGGCGGCGTTATTGTATGGAGATTTATGTTGGGACCTCGGGCTGGATGTATGACTGGAATCTTGGCGGGAGCCTAGACTGGTATCTCGCGAACTCCGGGCTTAACGCCGTCGAGCTTAATGCATCCTTCTATAGGTTCCCGTTCCCCTCTCAAGTCCAGAGCTGGGCGAGGAAGAATGGGATCAGGTGGGCGGTCAAGGTCCATAGATCCATAACACATACGAGAAAGCTCTCGGAGAATGCCCTCGGGACGTGGAGGAGGTTTCATGGGCTCTTCAGGCCCTTGGATGAGCGCGTGGACTTCTATCTCTTCCAGATGCCGCCGAATTTCTCCGCCTCTGATGAGAATCTCGTGAGGGTGCGGAGGTTCCTCGCGGAGTCAGGGCTTGGTAGGAGGTTCGCGATAGAGTTTAGGCATGAGAGCTGGTTTAGCCGCGAGATCGCCGAGACCATAACGAGTATGGGGGCCACATATGTATCCATAGACTCTCCAATGGGCACATTCATTCACTCGAGCGACGGCGTGATATATCTGAGGATGCATGGAAGGTCGGGCTGGTACTCCCATGACTACTCGATGGAGGAGCTCTCAGAGCTGGTGGAGACTATATTCTCGTTCGAGCCTAGGAGGGTCTACGTATTCTTCAATAATGATCATTGGATGCTCGAGAATGCGAAGAGGATGCTGGCGCTGCTGAGGCGGGGACTCGGCTAAACAGATAATAGCCTCTCAGGAGTATGATAGGTTATGGTCAAGGTAGTTAAGAGGGATGGGAGTGAGGAGGATTTCGTTCCTGAGAAGATCGTTGTGAGCTGCCTCAAGTCCGGCGCTACCCCGGAGGCCGCGAGGAGGATCGCGAAGATAATCGAGGGCAGGATTCTGGAGAGGGGGCTGGATAAGGTGAACGCCCTCGACCTGACAAAATGGATACTCGAGCTCCTTAGGAAGGAGAATGAGGAGTGGTATAGGAACTGGATAATATTCGATAAGGCCGTTAAGAGGCGGGATACGGAGAAGGAGTTGAAGAAGTAAGGCACCTTCCGGAGGCCGCGGGCAGCCATCACGCAGCTAGTTACATTTATATCTCGGGCCCCATAATAGCATTGTCATGGGAAGAAAAGCCCGCGAGATAGTTGAGAAGGCTGGAGTGAATGTTAATCAGCTTATCGAGATGCTGAAGAAGGCTTATGCGGACGAGTGGATCGCTTTCTACTACTATAGCCTCTTAGCGAAGCTTGCTAAGGGCATCGGGTCAACGGAGATCGCCGAGCAGATCAAAAAGATTGCTAATGAGGAGCTTGAGCACCAGTCCGAGCTCGCTGATAGGATAATTCAGCTGGGCGGGGAGCCTCCGAGAAAGTTCGAGGACTTGGTGAAGGTCGCGAACTGCCCATATGTCAAAGTTCCGGAGAACACCGGCGACCTGAAGGCCATAGTCAAGGCTATAATCGAGGCAGAGGAATGCGCTATCGAGGCCTATGACAAGATCCTGAAGTGGCTGAAAGAGGTTGGGCCCGACCCGGTAACATTCCACGTCATCAGGCACATACTCCAAGAAGAGGTCGAGCACGAGGACTTATTCGAGACGATCCTAGGAGAGTAGGTTTTTCCTTTCCCCCATTTTTCCATTCTCTTCTCTTAGCCTCTCAATATTTTGAGGCGGGAGAGCTCATCAGCCAGTATCGGCAGGAATGCCCCGACATCCGATATTACGCCGACGGACTGGGCTGTTCCTCTATCAACAAGCTTGAGCACGACTGAGGGGTTTATGTCAACGCATACCACCCTAGCGGTTGATGGGAGCATGTTTCCGACGGCGATCGAGTGGAGCATAGAGGCCAGCATAAGGACCATGCTCGCATCCTTGAGATATCTTCGATACGCCTTTTGAGCCTCGACAACATCGGTTATCACATCGGGTATCGGGCCATCATCCCGAATTGAGCCCGCGAGCACGTATGGGACGCCGTGGACAATGCACTCGTAGAATATCCCCTTCTTCAAGATACCCTTCTCGACAGCGCCCCTCAATCCGCCGCATTTCATGATCTCATTTATCGCGGCCAAGTGGTTCCTGTTCCCGCCGGGCATCCTCACGCCCTCATCAACCTTGAACCCCAATGATGTTCCGAAGAGCGCATACTCCACGTCATGGACCGCGAGCGCGTTCCCCGAAAGGAGCGCGTCAACGAACCCCATTCTAATTATTCTCGCTAGATGCTCCGAGGCTCCGGTGTGGACTACCGCCGGGCCGGCCACCACGACGATCTTCCCGCCCGCCTCCTTGGTCCTAACCATCTCAAGTGCTATCTTCCTGACGATCGTCGGGGTCGGCTTCTCCGATGACGCCCTGCTGCTCATAAACTCGAAGATCCCCGTGCCGGCTCTCGGATACTCTGGGGGCTTGACCCGGACGCCCTCCTCGCCAACCACGATCAAGTCTCCCTTCCTAACCTCCCTTATCGGCTTGCAGTAAGCCCTCTCCGCCAGCGGGTCAACGACTATCACCTTATCCATCTCGATATCCTCAACCTCTATCCATCTGCCCCTGTACCGTATCCAAGTCGGATGATTCGTTGTCGCATAGAATCCATCGGGGAGAATCATGTCATCAGGCGCCGGCTCGAGCCTAACATCCGAGACCACTTCCGTGACGGCGCCTAGGGACCTCAGCTCCCTTAGGATCAGCTCGAGATGCGCCGCGCTCCTGCCAATCACCAGCATCTTCGCATAGCTTGGCTCATCTTTCCTCTTCCCAATCCTGAACTCGAGGACCTCGAACTCCCCGCCAAGATCCATGATCCTGTCAAAGATCTTTGGGAGGATATGCGAGTCTATTAAATGGCCCTCGAGCTCGATTATCTCCGAATACTTCTCCTCCGAGTCTTGGAAAATCCTCACCTCTCACCAGTATCAGCCTCCTCGGCAGGGGAGAAACAGTTCTCTCATGATATTTTAATTCTTCTTTCCCAATATCTCGTTCCCCTGATCCGCCCATCCTCAAGCACTACTATCCTGTCTGGTTCAAGCCCTTCCGGCAGCTCCCCCCTACTATGAGATGCTATCACTATTCCAACACCATTTCTCCTCCTTGCTTGAAGTGCTTGGGCCACTAGCCCGGATTTCCAGCCATCTAGATGGGCGAAGGGCTCATCGAGGAGTATTAGCTCCGGCTCGGCTACTAGGGCGCGGGCGATCGCGACGAGTTGAGACTGCCCCGCCGAGAGCTCCCTGGCGCTCTTATCTGCGAGATCCACGATCCCGAGCTCCCTCATAACCATCCTGGCTTTCATGGCCGCATCTTCCCGGCCGAGCCCCCGAATTTTGAGAGGATACATGATGTTCTCGAGGACGCTTCCATGTATGAGGACGGGCTTCTCATGGATGTAGGTGATCCTCCTCCTAACCATGATCTTCTCCGCCTCCTCCAGAATCCAGAAGCCGCGGCCATCAACAGCGACCTCGCCGCGCGTCGGCCTATAGATTAGGGCCGCTATCTTGAGAAGTGTGGTCTTGCCGCTGCCATTATGCCCCGCGACAAGTATGATCTCGCCTGAGCCGAGCTCGACAGAGATATCTTTCAGCGCCCACGAGGATGCGTCGGGGTAGCGGTGCCAAACACCTCTCAGCCTGATGGTTATCATAAAGCCCTGACCCCCATCAAGATCTTCATGGATACTGCTGTCGCGATTGTTAGGGCCAGGAGTATTATTCCGAGGATTATCGCGGCCTCGAATTCTCCACGGGTCACACCGAGGGCTATGGCTGTTGTTAGAACCATTGTGGATCCCTTGATGTTTCCGCCAACCATCATCGCGATGCCAAGCTCGCCGACTGCCCTAGAAAATCCCATCACTGTCGAGGCTGCGACACCCGGGGCGGATTCACGGAGTATCAGCATCATGGCCTGAGGCCTACTGGCCCCCATGCTTAGGGCTAGCTCTAAGTAGGGCGCCGCGACCACCCTCAAAGCCCTATAGCATGTCGAGATTATGAGAGGCGTGATTAGGATGGATTGACCGATGATTATGGCGTGGGGTGTGTAGAGGAGCTTGAGGAAGCCGAGTGGGCCGGAGCTGCTTAGGAGCATGTAGAGGAGTAGGCCGAGCAGGACTGTGGGCATGCCGACGAGCGACTCAACCACTGCCTCGAGAACCCCAACCCTCCGCCTGAATGAGAGCAGATATGCTGCTGGAATGCTCCAGGAGGCGGATAATAGCGTCGCGAGCCCGGAGACATAGAGTGATCTAATTGTCACGTCGAGAATCTCGGAAAATGCTAGGCTCATGGGTTATCCACCTCCATGCCTGATGCGAGCCGACTCCATAGGTCCTCGAGCTCCATGAGCCTTCCCTCGGCCGGGTGGAATAGCGGCTGCTTATACTCGCCCTTGCCGAAGCCCCCTATCATTCTCTGATTCTCAATGAGGAACTTAAGGAAGAGGGTCGCGTATCTCCTCTCATCCCCGGAGCAGCCTCTAACCAAGTAGGCCGAGTAGATATTGATCGCGTCAGGGTCTTCCGGATTCGCATAGAGTATTGAGAGCCTTGGGACCCTCCCCTCCCTTGCCAGCCTCAAGTATGTCCCGGCATCGGTTAGCGAGTAGGCTGATAGCTCGTTCGCGATGATGAGTGTCTGCTCCATGCCCGCGGCCGCCTGCCTATACCAGTCCATGCCCGCGGGATTCAAGCCAGTCCTTTTCCATATCTCCTGCTCCCTGAGATGCGTTCCCGATAAATCTCCCCTGCTGATGAAAAATGCCTCACCCAGCTCGCCGGCTGAGTAGATCCTCTTAAAAGCCTCGATGATTTTGCTCGACCCATTGATTTCTGCTGGATCAGAGTTAGGCCCGACAATGACAAAGTAGTTGTATGCGATGATTACGCCATTCTCGAGAACCCCCTTCTCGATGTACTGCTTCTCGAGGCTCGGTGCATGGGCTAGGATCATGCAGGCGTCACCTCGCTCGGCGTATCTAAGAGCAGCCCCAGTCCCAGCGGCTATGAACTCGAGCCTAACATTTGGATGCTCTTCCTCGAACTTCTCCGCGAGGTAGTCGAGGAGACCGGTCGCGTAGAGTGATGTCGTGGTAGCTATCCTAACTCTCACCTTGTTGGGGAGGAGCATTTGGGCCGACCCGGCCGCGATCACCGTCGCGAGAACCACCATTATGGCTATGATTCTCCAAGATGGCATATAGCGCCGCGGCACCACTTGCTGCGGGAGGGCTATTGAGCATTTCTACCGTTATCCGTTAACCAATAACGCTTATCAGCCACGTTATTAAATCAGGAGGCAATGGCCAGGATCGCAGTAAGGTTTTCATGTGTGGTTGAGTTGGATGGGAGGCCTGTTCTCGACGATCTCTCAGCTCGTGTTCTTAGGGCCATAGAGGAGGAGAGCTCGATAATCGCGGCTTCTAGGGCTCTTGGCATCCCATATACCAGCATATGGGAGACTATTTCAAGAATTGAGAAGCTGGCCGGTGGCCGAGTGATAGTGGCGAGAAGGGGTGGGAGGGGAGGTGGAGGGGCTAGGCTGACGATGCTTGGAAGAAGACTCCTCCAAGCATATGAGGAGGGTGTTAGGATGCTTGCGACCGCAGGCCTTAGCGCCCCACTACATCCGGCGGCGAGCCCGCAGCTCCTGATAGCCCATAGCAGCGACCCGCTCCTGAGCATGATCTTGGAGAGGCTTTTGCAGGAGGGGTGCTCGGCTAGATGCTTCTGCGTCGGCTCAGGGCTCTCCCTAGCCATGCTCTCGCTCGAGGAGGTTGATGCTGCTGGGATACACCTCTACGACCCCATGACAGGATCATATAATGAGCCGTATCTTGAGAGGTTCTGGCTTAGAGATAGGGTTTTGAGGCTTGGGGGGTATGAGAGGCAGCTCGTCATGGCGTATGGCGAGCGCGTGAGAGCCGATAACCTCGATGGGATCCTGAGAGGCCTTCTAGTGGGCGAGCTGAGACTCGCAAACCGTAACCGGGGCTCCGGGACAAGGATACTCCTCGATCAACTCTTGGAGCAGGCTGGGAGGATGATCAACGCCGACCCAAGGCGCGTTAGGGGATATGAGAGGGAGTATCATACGCATGAGGAAGTTGCGAGGAGCATTGTATCCGGGGAGGCCGATGCCGGGCTATTACTGAGATATGTCGCGGATGAATATGGCCTCAAATGGATCCACGCGGCATGGGAGCGATATGAGTACTATGCTCTAAGATCTCGGGCGAGAAGCGATGGCATTCGGAAGCTGAGGCAGATCCTAGAGTCGAGCTGGCTTGATGAGATCTTATCCTCAATGCCCGGATATAGGAAGATGGGCTGAAGATGCATCATGTAGGAGAGAGGAGGATGAGACCTAGTAGAGCCTCGGCTTCGGTATCTTCAGGAATTTTCGGATTCCCGCTAGTACCGCGCTCTTTCCCCCGATGATTGCTATTAGGTCATACTCAACTTTTGCGACTATCCTGCCGGAGATATTCACGGTCGGCGCGAGCTGGAGCTCTATCTCGCCGAACCTTATATCTGGGAAGACCTCAGGCCCCGAGTTATACGACTGTATCGCGGCTCTCGGTAGATTTGGATCACGCTTCGGCACATCCAAACAATCCTCCTGACTCAATGGGATATCATGGCTTCTCAGCATGAGGGCCGACCACATTCTCTTCCCAAGTCTCGAGACATAGGCTATTGCGCCGAGCTCCGGATCTCTTAGATCCTCGGGCTTGACCCCGAGCTTCGAGGCATACTGGCCATCTATCTTGAATGAGACATGGTCGTTTGAGACTCTCAGCCTATCACGCGGGATCTCGATGAAGTAGTGTATGGGCTCAGCTCCCCTTCTCACGGGCACCAGGACCGTTCCCGCACCCATCTCACTTACTGGAACCTGTGCTAGAGCCCATGGATTCACCCTAGCAGGATACTCTCCAACAAGCGCGTCAATTATCCTAAGCCTAATGAGGCCCTTCCTCGACTCGAGGAGCCTAATCTCCCTGCGGACCTGTGCCTCGAGCCGCGCTCCTAGAAGATTATCATCAGCATTGATCCGGCCCTCAAAAATAGCCCTCCTCGAATCCGCCTCAATAATCCTATATTCTCCAGGATCTATGCCCTCTGGGCAAAACCACTCCTCAAAGGACTCGGGCTTCTTGTAGAAGAAGTTTCTCTCGGGGGAGATCCAGAGCCTGAGCCCACCAATATTCCAATCATTCTTCGAGAATACATCTTCGAGCATGGGATTAACCCAGAGAAGATTTGGCAACGTGTTCAGGAAGACTCCAAGCACTCTAGCACCCCTCTCGCATAATACAACCCTGCAATTCTCATCATGTAGAACAGCGCTCTTGGAGTATCTATTGATTACTTCGGTAAGGTCCTCCAAGCTACCTGACCAAGTCATACAATATGATGGAGAATCCTTCCCCGGGATAAGTTTTTCCGATCATTACATGGAGGAGATTATCCTTTTCAGATCTGGTCTGGGGGGATCTTATCCGGTGCGTGAGCCACCCTGTATCTTAATCCATACTTCTTCAGCCTCTCGACCACGTGTGGGTAGAGTATAAGCTCCTCGATCTCGGCCTCCTCCGCGAGCCTCTCATCTATCTCGGCGAGCTTCTCCAGCAGTATCTTAAAGCTCTCCTCGCTCGAGAATGATGTCATTATCGCCGGGTGGCAGCTTACACCAGCCTTAAGCAGGTTTCTCAGGGCATTTAGCTGGAGCTTGAATCCATTTGGATCGGCGCCGGTGAGCATATGGAACTCGCTCTCATTACATCCCTTCAATGATACCCTGACATGGAGGAAGTCGTGGCCGGAGAGCTGGGATGCATAGCCCTCATCATGGCCCAATAGTATCCCGTTAGTCTCGAGTATGAAGAGGATGTTCTTGCCTGAGAGGTAGTCGAGGACTCTTAGAAGATGCTCTCTTCCAATCGTCGGCTCGCCGCCGCTAATCCTCACCTGACTTATCCCCCTGCTTCTAGCGAGGTTGAGGAGTCTCGAGGCCACGTCCTCCGGCTTATAGAAGCTTCCAACTCTGAGTGGGTTCAGCCTAACATTGTCTGATACCCAGCAGAACTTGCAGAAGAGACCGCATCCAACGCAGTCCGCGGTAACTATTCCGCCATACCACCTGTCAACGCGGAACCGGTAATATTTCCTCTCATAATCCCGGGTAACATGTTTCTCGAGCATTAGATGCGTCTTGACAGGATCATAGCCCACGAGAGGTCTCAAGTGGGGCGCGTGATATTTATCTTTCCCCCCGGGAGCTGCTTTGGTGATAGATCATCCCGGTGGATCGGGGTTGGAGCTTATCCTCGATTGCGGTGATTATAGCCTGAGTAGCTCGCTCGCGCCATCCTTCATCTCGAGCCTATACGAGAGCTTGGGTTCGGGTGTCTGGGTCAAGGTTGCCGGCAAACTCGGCGGCAGGCTAAGGCTTGAGCAGAGGGGTAGGAGGCTGATCATCATCTCGACGGCCGAGATCTCTAGGGCTGAGCTGGAGCATATAGCCGTCCTCGAGACGGGATTATGGCATGATGAGTTTGAGAGGGGGATAGGCAGGCTTCCCGCCGGCTTTAGGGAGGCTGCTGAGGCGCTTGCTGAGGCATATCCCGGGGTCAGGATACCAATAGCTCCATGGGACTTCGAGCACATCCTCATGGCCGTCCTACTCTCCAAGAGGGCGAGCTACGAGATTGTGAGGAGGTGGTGTAGGGGGCTCTGGGATATGTTCCAAGGTGACCTGCGCATGCTAGCATCAGCCAAGCCCACAGCCCTGAGGAGGATCACCCGGAGCTATCAGCTCTTGGACGCGGTGAGATCCATGAGAGACTTGATGAGGATTATTGAGGAGCCTGGGGGAGTTCGCGAGGAGATTATCGAGAGATTTGGCGCGCCCCGTGAGCCGCTCTCGAGCTATATCCTAGGCATGCCGCCTGAGGCTGCTAGGCTCATCCTCCTCTCCGCCTGGGGCATAGGCCCGAAGGTCGCTGACTCAACAATACTCTCAACGTTTAAGGCGCCGCACTTCATACCATGCGACGTTCATCTGAGGAAATTCATCATGAGGCTCTCGTTGGCCGGGGATTTCAGGATGCCGGAGAAGAGCCTCTGCAGGAGGTTTCTATGCTGCAACGAGCCGGCTTTAGGATTAGACCCATGCCCGAGCCGAAGATGCCTCCGAGCACTTCTCAGGTCTCTTGGCGAGCTTGGAGGATGGATGCAGACCCTTGTCTACCTCCATGGAAAAGAATATTGTAGATCCAAGAAGCCACGATGCGGCAAATGTCCTCTGAGAAGATTATGTGTCTCCTCAACCTCTTTCCAAGATTAGCTAAATCAGGGGAAGATTCTTAGGCTCTGACAGCTTTCCCAGCTTTCAAGAGCCTATTTTGGAGGATTATATTCGCCCTTAGATGTGTGTAAAATCTCCCTCAAGATTAACGGAATTCCCATGATTACATCTTGGGATACTGCCTTATCGCCCTTAAGAGGCGCTCGGCCCTACAGGCACATCATTGTTTCCTCTACGGAGAAAGTGCCAAATAGTGATTTGTGGGCTTTATTTTCTAGGGCCGGGGTCCCATAGCCAGGTAGTGGGTCGGCCTCGAGATCTTATATGGGGCTGGTCGGATGACGGGTTAGCCGATGCCCCTTCGCGGGGCGCGTGGGTTCAAATCCCACCCCCGGCGCACATACCCCTTTCTAGATTATCCCGGTGGACTCGATTATGCTGCCGAGGCTTTTTATCAGCGCGGCCTCTATCACTGCCGCGAGCGCGAGTAGTAGGGCTGATAGGGCGATCGCTATGAGGAGCATCTTCAGCTCTCCTCTCAGCAGCCATCTCCTACGGAGGATGATATGGGATATAGTGATGGATTCGGCGATCGCGACCCCGTAACCTAGGAGCTCGAGAATCCCATAGCCCGTCAGGAGTATGATGAGTATCGTCATGACGATCATCAGGTTTACGGGTATCCCCATCTGGGCTGAGGTCCAGCCGAGAAACCTGCCCGTATTGAATACTATATAGCCTGCTAGTGGTGGGCCGGCGAATGGTATAATCCCGAGAAGGACCACGAGCATGTTGTTTGAGAAGATTCCGAGCTCTAAGTTCTCCTCTCCAAGCCTTTCAAGGTTCTCCCGTATCTCTCTCCCCTCCTCGTCGCTCAATGGGAAGAATGCGCCGGCTATTAATAGGCCGATAAGTGTTACCATTATTATCAGGGCGAGCTTCAGCCTCTCCACTATGAGCTTAGCGGCCTGCAACCCTCCTCTCCACCTCCTCAACCACCTCACCGTAGACGGGGTTCAGCCTCTTAAGGCGGCTCATTCGCGGGACCGAGAGCGGGTCAACCCCCCTTAGAGCCGCAACATAGAGCGAGACATAATCCATGAACATGAAGAGTTTTAAGAGCTCCTCGGCCTCATCCCGCGCATCAACCCTTATCGAGAATATCCTATCCTCGCCCAGCAGCTTGCTGAGGGCATCTATTGTTCTCGAGATCTCCGGCGGCTCCTTCACGCTCCTCGGCATGATCACGAGAGCATTGTCTGGCAGCGCCTCAAGGTCGTTGTGAAGCGCCTCCGGGAAATCCGCGTAGCAGCAGTGCATCTTCGCATTCTCGTTTAGCTGGCACTTCAGCCTATAGCCAGCCTCCCTAACCTCATCATAGGCATAGATCACTGGATATGATGATGTTATCCTCTCAGCGAGCTTCTTGGCGGGATTTCTCTCCGAAGGCACATGCTCTCGTAGCCCGGATAGGTGATGTTCTAGCGCATCATAGTCGAGGCTGATCCTCGCGAGGCCTAGCGCCTCGAGCGCTCCTAGGGCGGCGCCTAGCATGCTTGGAAACGCGTATCTCGGCGGGACATCAGCTCTGACCGGGATTACCGGCACGCCATATCTCTCAGCGAGCCTCATTAGAGCGCCGCCGCTCGTAATGAAGATGCAGGGGACTCCCGCGTCCATCAGCCTCATCACGGGCTTCACGGTCTCGGCGGTATTCCCAGAGTGGCTCACAGCTATCGCTAGATCCCAGTCGAGGCTTCCCAGCCCATAGCTTCTCTGGATAGCCGTCTTCACATCGCTTCCAGAAAGGAGCCTCGCGGCCGCGTCGCAGATTATCCCGGAGCCGCCGATGCCGAGAAAGATTATCCTCTCAACGGGCTTCACGTTTATGCTAATTCTCCGCCCATTCTCCAAGCCCATCCTTAAATCATGAACATAGTCTGCCACTATCTCGAAGGCTCCTCGAAGTGGTTCACATGAATATGTCTCGGGCGCGTCCAGCCTGCTCAACTATTTCCACCTTCTGGCTTTAATGCCTCACCACCAAGCTCCTTAACGGCTTTAATTAGCTCTTTCTCAATCTTGTCGAGTATCTTCTCGCATGTCTCCTTCCTCCTCCCGATCATTCTCATGTAGACGCGTATGAAGGATGTTCCCTCCCTTTTTTCCGGGTGGCTCTTGATATAGAGGCTGGGAGCTACTGCTCTCAGCTCGTCGAGCCTCGGCGCTAGACTGGACTCGGGAACACCTCTCACGTAGATCCATCTATCCGCTATCGCTATCTTCTTAACCTTCTTCTCGAGTATCGGCTTGACCCTATTCAGGAAGATGTCTTGGAGCTCGCTCGGGACCCCTGGGAGGCATACGATCCAGCATCTACCAGCCTTGAGGAGGACTCCCGGGGCTGTTCCAACATTATTCTCGAGAGGCTTTGCGCCGCGCGGGAGCATAGCCATCTTCATCCTCGGCGGTGTCAGCTCCGGCGACTCGACGACGCCCTCCCTCGCCAGCTCCTCATAGCGCCTCCTAATCATCTCGAGAGCCCTCTTGTTTAGGACGAGATTTCTCCCGACAGCCCTCGCCACCCCCTGGAGGGTCACGTCATCATATGTTGGCCCGAGTCCGCCGCTCGTTATTATCCAGTCCGCGCCCCTCCTCATCGCCTCCCTTACCGCTGAGCTTATCTCGGCCACGTCATCGCCGACGACCGTTATTCTCGAGACCATGCCGCCGAGAGAGCTTATCTGCCCTGCGAGCCAGCTAGCATTAGTATTCACAACCCTTCCATCGAGAAGCTCGTATCCGACTGATATTATCTCGAAGATCGTCTGGAGGCGCGGTCCACGCGGCATAAATAAGCTCCTCAGAATATCGGGAACCACGCTCAATATAACGGTTAACGTTGCGGGATCCGGGCAAAACCAAAATAAGGCTCTCTGAGGAACTAGGTCTAGGCTGGTGCTTGCGAGAATGAGCTCCTGGAGTAGGCTAATGCAGTTGAGTGAGGTGGAGTGTAAGCGGATATTCCAAGATCTTGCAAAGCTTGAGGGCGATCAGGTTGCCAAGCGCTGCGGAGTAGTCTTCATCGAGCCCTCAAAGCCCGGCAGCAAGCGTGGGAGATATATCGTGAACCTGCTCACACGGACCTACTCCGTCGAGCTTGACTCGCATGAGGTCGTGGACTTGGTGGCCGGCAAGGCCGCCCCCCTAGAGATCGCATATATCATCCTTAGATATCTCTCATCCACCGGCGGTGTTGGGAAGAAGGAGGATTGGACCCAGTTCATGGACTTCCCGAAGGGAAAACTGTATAAGAGCTATTTCGACAGATACGTGATAAGGCCTCTTGCCAGGGTCTTTGGCTATGACTCGGAGAAGTATGAGTCGGCATGTAGGAGGCTTGGTGGTAAGAAGGAGAGACTCGGCGGGATAAGCTACTCCTTTAACTTCCTCCCGAGGATAAGGATTCTCACCCAGCTCTGGGCTGGCAAGAAGGAGGAGTATGTCGAGCCCAGGGCGAATCTCATGTTCAATTATTCCACGAGATACTTCTTGTCGACGGAGGATATGCTTCTTGCCGGGAGGATAATGGTTGGCGTCATGGCCTCTGAGGCTAGGAAGGTTTGAGGGGGTTGAGGCGGCATGCTGGACGGTATTAGGAGGGCTCTTGAGGGCGTCGCGGAGGCGCTTAAGACCCGTAGGCTCTCGGAGGAGGAGATAAGGGAGCATGTCGAGGAGTTCAAGCTCATGTTAATATCGAATGATGTCGCGGTCGAGGTGGCTGAGAGGCTTGGCGAGGAGCTTGCTGAGAGGCTTAGGCTCATCAGGGTTAGGAGGTTCGGGGATGGCGAGGGCGAGGTAATGGAGCTCGTGGCCGGCGTGCTCGACTCCGTGATAAGGGAGGGGTCCCTCGACGACCTGCTTAAGAGTATCCGCGAGAAGGCTTCCACGGGGGAGCCGTTTGTAATACTCTTCGTCGGCCCCAATGGCGGGGGCAAGACGACGACTGTTGTAAAGCTTGCGAGGCTTCTCCAGAGGCATGGCTTCAAGTGCATGATAGCGGCCTCTGATACCTTTAGAGCCGGGGCCATAGAGCAGCTTCAGAGGCTCGCTAGCGAGGCTGGCGTAAGGGTTGTATGTCAGAGATATGGCGCCGACCCGGCGGCCGTCGCGATGGATGCTATTATGAGCGCTAGGGCGAACAGGATACCAGTAGTCCTCATAGATACTGCTGGCAGGACCGAGATCGATCATAACCTGCTGGAGGAGATGAGGAAGATTAGGAGGGTTACAGGCCCGGATCTCGTGATCTATGTCGGGGATGCGCTGGCAGGGAACGCGGCGGTGGAGCAGGCTAGGAGGTTTGACGAATATGTCGGCGTGGACTACATAATACTCGCGAAGCTTGATGCTGATGCGAGGGGAGGCTCAGCGATCTCTATAAGCTATGTGACCGGTAAGCCCGTTATCTTCGTCGGGACAGGGCAGGGCCTCGACGACCTCGAGCCCTTCACCAAGGATCTCTTGAAGAAGCTTATACTAGGCAGGCGCTGAGCAAGGGATTATTAACCCCGCGCCCACCCCTATCAACGGGATGGAGTTAAGGCGGTTTCTCAGCTCGATTGCCTCTGCCCCTCCTGGGCCGCGGCCCAGCTTCCAGACCCATCATGTTCTCGAGGCAATTCTCGTGATTGGGAGGGAGGCTCCAATTGGGAGGAAGAGGCTGGCCGAGATCCTGGGATTGGGGGAGGGCGCTGTGAGGACCCTCATCCAGAGGCTTAAGGACCAGTCTATCGTGAGCGTCTTGGGCAGGGGTGGTTGCGCGCTCAGCGGGAAGGGCGAGGAGCTTCTCCGGGAGCTTGAGAGAAGGATGAGGGATGTTGGGCCGGTAAGGCTCGAGCTCCCATGGAGCTATCCCGCAAACTATGTCTTGATTGTTCATGATGCTGTTGGCAGGGTTTCTAGGGGGCTTGAGCAGAGGGATGAGGCTGTGAGGGCGGGCGCGAAGGCGCTCATGATCCTAGCATATCAGGGTGGGAGGCTCTTGATGCCGGGCGTCTCGGATCTCTCTGCGGAGAGGCCTGACTTCACATCACATCTCCTCGAGGAGCTTAGGCCCGTGGATGGCGATGTTATCCTGATAGCTGGCGGCGATTCCCTAGCGGAGGCTAGGAGGGGTGCACTAGCCGCGGCCTTGACCCTTCTCTAGATAGCTCTTCCACTTCTCCGGGTCGAATCTCCTCTCCATCCTCTCAATCTCCTCGGTGAAGGCCTTCTCCAGGTCTACTCCGAGCCTGTTAGCTAGCTGGAGGAATAGGGAGAATGCTTGGCCGAACTCCCTGGCCACATCATCCTCGGGGGCCTCATGGCCTAGCCCTCTGACCTTGTAGCCCTCTCTCACGAGGATGTGCCGGCCGATCTCCGAGATCTCCTCGACTAGGTGGGTGAAGATCTGGGATTCCTTGAACTTGTCCCAGCCTCGGGCCCTCTCGAACTCGAGCATCCTCTTCTGGGCCTCTGAGATCCTCATTCCGATGGCTGCTGGCGTGGAGCAAACATATATAGTCACCTTGCTGGAGTCTGGTCGTCGAGGTTTTCCGGGCATGTCGAGCCTCGAGCAGCAACTGGCGAGGGCTGTCTCGGAGCTCCAGGTTCTCGAGAGGGCCTTAGAGGAGCTTCAGGGGTCTATCGCGGCCCTGAGAGCTGCCTTGAGCGAGCATGAGAGGGCTCTTGAGCTGTTGGAGGAGCTTAAGGCCCGGGGCTCCGCCTCAAGCATACTGGTCCCGATAGGCGGCGGGAACATGATACAGGCGGAGGTTAAGAGCGTTGAGGAGGTTTACGTGAGCTTGGGCGCCGGGGTTGTTGTGAGGCAGCCAATAGATCAGGCGATCGAGCTTATGAGGCGGAGGATGGAGAACCTGAACTCGGCGCTTCGGACTAGGGAGGAGGCGCTCGCCAGCTATGCTCAGAGGGCTGATGAGCTGAGGAGGCTTGTCGAGGCATTATACAGGAGGCTCTCCGAGGCGCGGCAGGCCGGTGGGGGAG
>CAZWXN010000014.1:0-25280 GCA_964637915.1 uncultured Nitrososphaeria archaeon
AATAGGTCAGCGAGATCCCCGACAACTAGCTGTATGATTGTGGACCCTATTAGGAAGCCCTGAATTATCCATAATGCCTCATCAAATCCTGCTCCGAGCTCATGCGCGATGATCGGGAATCCGACGAGGGCGAGTCTAACATTCAAGCCTGTTAAAAATGATGCTAGGGTTGTGACGGATAAGACCGTTAATACTCTCCCGCGCTCAGGCTCATTCGTCCCTACTCACCTTATGCTTGCCAGTTAGGAATCGCGGTTACATCTCATACTATAAACCTTGCCGAGATCAATAGCAACCCTCCTAACATCATTTTTCAGATTCTAGGAAAAGCGGTTCAGAGGTTGCAGGTTATTGCCCTGCGCCTTTCTTCCTCTTCCTAGCATGATGCTCGATTAAGGCTATCTCCTTCTCCGCTTCCTCGATGATTGAGCTGGGTCTGCTTGCTAGGTAGTGAAAGGCTAGGCCGATGCCCCATCCCGCGAAGGGGAAGGGGAACCATAAAGTACTAGGGCTTGTCCAGAGGTTGATGAATATGAGGAAGGAGTTTACGATTATGTATGCTGCGAGATGGCTGATGAAGCCCCTTCTAGCCTTGACTACCCTAAGCTCCTTCAAGGCCTCCTTGAAATCCTCGAGAGATATTTCCTCGCCCATCCTCCCGCGTGCATTAACTCGGGTTACAGCATATAAGTTTTCACGAGAATTAGTCTCGCTCCCGCTCGACCTTGATGATCCTCTTGATCTTATAGCCAGGAATACTCAGCGTCGTAACGAGAATCATCCTGCTCATAAATAACTACCGGTACTCCTTTTTCCTGCATGCTCTATGCCGGGGAAAAATCTAAACTCGGAGCTCATATCCTAGCACATGGAATGAGCAGGGCTCTTCTAATTCCCGTCGCATCACCACTACACAATTCAGTGGCCGTGAGAAGTATCCTTGAGGAGTATTGTAGATGTTTGGGAGGCGAAGTTGATGAGGTTCTGCACCTGATTACTGGAAGAGAGCAGCTCGATAGGCTCGAGCCCATTAGAGATTGCTTGGCCGTGGTTGTTCCGCTGACGGGCGGCACGGAGCACATAATTCACATGGTCTTCGAGCTTGTTTGCGAGCGGGGCTTCCTCCTCCTAGCCCCCAGCCCCATGATGAATAGCCTTCCAGCAGCTTTAGAGTCATTCTCAGCCCTGAGAAGCTCTGGGAGAGCATGGATTATCGCCGAGTGGCCTCCCGGCGCGAGAATACGGAGATTCATGAAGGCTTGGAGGGCTATTCAAGGAATTAGGAGCATGAGGATCGGGCTTATCGGGGAACCATCTCCATGGCTCATATACAGCTCCGGGTCTCTCGTCGAGGAGGGCTTAATGAGTATTTTCGAGGGCCTAACGTTCGTCAGAATCAGCCTCGAGGAGCTTTATAGCAAGATGGATGAGTCTCCTGATAGTCGCTTGGTTGATGAGGTGGTGGGGAGAGCGATTTCCCTCAGGGTTCCCCGAGGAGATGTTGAGAGGGCCATGAGAGTATACTTGGCGTTAAAGAAACTTTTTGAGGAACATCAGCTGGATGCTGTCTCGATCAGATGCTTTGACTTGATCGGGCGCGTTGATACGACGGCATGTCTCGCCGCATCACTTCTCAATAGCGAGCTGAGGATTGTCGGGTGCGAGGGGGATCTGCCGGCGCTCATAACCATGCTGTTCTTCTCCAAGCTCACGAGCTCACCCTCCTTCATGGGAAACATCGCGTGGATCGAGGATAATATTATCACAATCGGCCACTGCTCAGCCCCCATATCCATGCTCAGAGGATTCGAGCTTGACACACATTATGAATCCGGGAGAGGTGTGGGGGTGAGGGGGTGGTTTGCCGAAGGTCATCCAGTTACTCTGGGAAGGCTCGACCCTGTAACAAGAACTCTTAGATACATGGTCGGCATGGTGATGGAGAATGCTCCCAGCGAGAATGCATGTAGGACTCAGCTCAGGGTGAAGGTTTCAGGAAATGTTAGTACTATCATCGAGGAGGCGATCGGCAATCACTATGTGGTCGCGCTGGGCGACCTATCTGAGGAGCTGAGATACGTGGCGAGGATCTTGAATGTGAGGCTAGAGGAAGTATAGCCAATTGGAATTGAAGGTTTTTTGAAAAGATTTATTTCTCATCGAGACTTGCATCTCTTCAACATGAAGGTGATTCCGAAGGAGAGGGGCGTCTACTCCTTTAGCAGGGATCATGCTCCCGTGGAGCGCGTCGGGATCGGGGAGCTTATTATGCTTGAGACTGAGGATGCTGTTGGGGGACAGGTGAGGAGCGAGGATACCCCTCTTGAGAGCATAGACTGGGCGAGGGTCAATAAAGCGACTGGCCCAATCTACGTGGAGGGTGTCGAGAAAGGAGATACGCTAGTCGTGGATATTCTCGATATAGAGTTCGCCCCTCAAGGCGTGATCCTCGTGGTCCCGGGTGCAGGGGCTCTCGGCGACATGGGGTATAAGCCTAGAGCTAGGATAGCGAGGATCGAGGATGGCTTCGTCGTTTTCAGGGATGTTAAGCTGCCTGTTAGGCCTGTTATCGGGACTATAGGGGTGGCGCCGGAGGAGGGCTCGATCCCGACTGCGGTGCCTCATAGGCATGGTGGAAACTTGGACTGCATAGAAGTGACTAGGGGTGCTAGGCTATATCTGCCGGTATATGTTGATGGGGCATTATTCGCTGCTGGTGACCTACATGCCGTGCAGGAGGATGGCGAGCTCTGCGTGGCGTCGATCGAGGTTGAGGGTAGGATTCTTCTCAGGTTCGGCGTGGTGAAGGGTAGGAGGGCGCAATGGCCCATAGTTGAGGGGCCGAATCACTTCTCGATACTGGTTTCTGACGAGGATCTTGATAAGGCTGTTAGGATCGCGGCAGAGGAGGCGGTTAAGGCGATTATGAGGGCGAGGAACTGGGAGTTCGAGGACGCCTATATGCTAAGTAGCCTATGCGTCAAGATCGCCGTAAACCAGGTTGTCGATCCGAAAAAGGGAGTTAGAGCCATAATACCGAAGACGATAGTATCTTTAAAAGATCTTCTTTCGTAGGCGTGATGGGCCTATGGTCGCGGTGCTAAGCGACGAGGAGATGGTCAGGGAGGCGGTTAGGATAGTTGAGGCTGCTCGAGAGCGGGGCGTGATATTGAGGATACTCGGGGCGATAGCAATCAGGCTTCATAGCGCGGGCCATGAAGATCTTCACATGAGGTTGGGGAGGCTGGGAGACACGAGTAAATCCTTCACAGACATAGATCTTATTGGCTACTCGTCGCAATATGGGGAGATTAGGAGGCTGATGGAGAGGGAGCTATCATTCAGGATCTCACCCCAATTCCTCCTCCTTCACGGCAGGGAGAGGCTTCTCTATAACCACCCGGAAAACCTATATCACGTTGATATCTTCTTCGACAAGCTTGCCTTCAGCCACGATATCCCCTTCGGGAAGAAGGGTAGCGGGAGGCTGGAGCTCGATTACCCGACAATAACCGTGACGGACCTGCTGCTGGAGAAGCTCCAGATACATGAGATTAATGAGAAGGATATTAAGGATGTGATAGTGCTCTTGAAGGCCCATTCGATTGGCCACGGCGATGAGGATCAAGTGAACCTAGACTACCTCGCCAAGCTCCTAGGAGATGACTGGGGGCTCTGGAAGGACGCGACCGACAACTTGAGGAGGGCGCTAAGCTTTGCTGAGAGATATAGGGATTCCGGGCTCCTCTCCGTGGAGGATTACCGCGTGATCGAGGAGAGGATAGCCGGAATCCTCGAGACCTTGGAGAACTGCCCTAAGACTAAGAGATGGTATGATAGCGCAAAGCAGGCTGAGAAGAAAAAGAAATACTGGAGAGATGTAGAGGAGCTTTACCGCTAATCAGCCTGATGTAAAGATGAAGTCCCTCACCCTCCCCTTATCAATCTGGATGAGCACCCCTCTAAGGATCCCCTCGAGGTATTCGCTTCCAGGATTGAGGCAGAGGCTTCTCCCTATCTTCGCGAACCCCTTAGCCTCATGGACATGGCCATGGAGGCCTAAAATCGGTTGATATGCCTCTATCGCTCTCCTGACGGCGATGCTGCCCACGGGGATGAGCATAACTTGGCCCCCGGGCCCAAGCTTAGGCCTCATATCCTCATCAAGCTCCGGAGCAAGGTCTATGCCGCTATTATAGGGCGGTACATGGATATTGAAGATCAGGTCCAAGCGCCTATCAGCCCTCCCGATCAGCTCGCTGATCTTCTTCTCTAGCTCCTCCTCTGGGAGGTCGCGCGGACAATTCCATGGAGTCATATTCGCGTAGCCGAGACTTATCATCTGAACCCCCTCGCCAATATCCACCACCTTCTCATTAACATTCAAGACTGTGTCAGACGAGTTGAGAACCTCATCTATCACGTAGCTATCATCATTGCCCGGTATCACGTAGCATTTCACATCCTTGCCCCTCAGCCTCGACTCTGCCAGCCTAATCCATCTCTCCACAGACTCCTTCATGACCTCGTTAAAGACCGAGCTCATCCTAGACTCATTGCTGCACAGGTCGCTCCACTCCTCGGGAGTCGTGATATACGGATAGTATCCCTGATCCCTGAGCTTCTGCATGAACTTCTCGAGCTCATCCGCGTTGTTGAACACGTGCTTCTCACCCATGAAGCTGGCCTCATATGATCCTCCCCTCTCAAATATCGGTACTAGGAATTTTCCGGTTATGTCTCCGCCGAGGATCAGCACCTGAGCCTTGTAGAAATCGGCAGCGTTGATGAATTTCCTGAAACAGATCTCGCTACCATGAATATCTGATGCAAAAAATATGCGGAATTTGGAGGGTGCCATGGCCTGCTTACTCCGGCGGAAGCTCCTTGAACGAGAGCTCCAGCGGTATACCCTTCACCCTATGATATATCGATGATATGAAGTATATTACGAAGCCGATCACGTAGAGGCCTATTGTGAAGGCCATTATCCCGGGGTCGAGCTCGCCGACGAATGCCGGGGAGATGCTTGCATAGCCGAGATAGGCCGCGAAGATTATCGAGATCACGGCTAGGATGCTTAGGACTGGGATAGGCCCTATCTTAGCCCTCACTATCGGCGGAGAACGCTCCCATATATCCCTCCTCACCTTCGGAAAGACTATGGCAGCTATCGATGTTATTATCTGCATTATCATCCACCCGAAGACTATGTAGGCGAAGTACTGGAGGAGCGGTGTCCATAACCAGAGAGCCTGGAATATTATCGCGACAGCCGTCACGAATATGAGCGCAGCATATGGCGAGTGATAACGCACGTCAACATTTGATAGGAATGTCGGGACAACTCTGTCGAATGCCCATGCGAAGACAAATCTCACTGCGGAGGCCACATAGGTCAGGATGGCTGCCAAGACCATGGCGCCCCAGCCGATCATGAATATTGCATACGTAGTCGGGTCAACGACATACCGGAAGAGCCACATGAAGAATGGCTCCCGCGCCCCGAAGGGATAGACATCGCTCCCGACCGCGTATAGGTATGATAGGGCTCCAAGGAATTCTCCTCCCATGCCGATGTATGAGACTTCATATGCTAGCCATGATATGAGTCCGAATACAACGACGGCACCGATTATCGCTATTATCTGGGACTTATGGACTTCCTTGATCTCGCCGGCGAGGTATACGGAGAAGTGGAATCCTAGGAAGTTTATGTATGTAAAGGTTAGACCGAGAAGGGTCGCGGATAGTAGGAAGCCCTGTGGGAATCCAGCCTTGAAAGCCTCCTCGATCACCTTGGTATAGCTCACGCCGGTTGCGGCCGCGAAGTTGGCGGCGAAGATCTGCCTTCCAACAAGGAGTAGTGCTCCCGCGTAAAGGGCGAGTCCTATCAGGACTAGTATAAAGTAGGCCCAGAGGACCTTTGTGGTCGCCTTAGCACCCCTCGAGATTATGGCGGCGCAGATCAGGTAGTAGACAACGGCGAAGGCGAATGCGAATTCGTTCGTCGATACGGCTGCAGCTAGATCTATCAGGCCATGAGCCTCGAGTATTGATGCTAGGACATATTGCGTGAACCATGGCACATATGCTCCGGCAACGCTGAGCACTAGCATGAATAGGAAGAAGTTCATAGCGTATCCTATTGATGGGTGGAGTATTCTGCTTACCCAGATGTAGTCTCCTCCAGCCCTTGGCATGGCTATCGAGAAGATGGCGTAGAAGAGCCCTATGATGATGCTTATCGGTATTGCTAAAAGGGCGGTTGTCGGCAAGTGGGCTCCAGGATATATTATCGAGGCCCATACACCATATACGAGGATCGCCATCGGGGCCATGACCATGATATTGAAGATCATCGCATCCCAAGCAGAGATATTTCGAACGAGGCCAGATGCTCTCCTCACATAAACATCTCCGCTCATAATCCAGCCCCCAATTTTTACTTTCCTAACCCCATTAGATCCCGATATAAAATTTTCCCACTAATTAGAGGAGTTCCCGACATCATGCCCTCCTAAGCTTTCTCGAACCTTCTTCTCAGTTCCATGATTAGCTCCTCTAGGCTCAGGTATACGTCTTTTCTTAGCTGCTTTAGGATGACGCTTGCCGGGACTCGCGTCTTAGGATCTATGTCTATAAGCCTCCACCCATACATCTTGATGAGCTCCTGCTTCGTCGCCGGGAATCTTGCACCCCTCAGGACCT
Organism: uncultured Nitrososphaeria archaeon; assembly: GCA_964637915.1. Taxonomy (GTDB): domain Archaea; phylum Thermoproteota; class Nitrososphaeria_A; order Caldarchaeales; family Wolframiiraptoraceae; genus Wolframiiraptor. Next base: position 6,712 of record CAZWXN010000014.1, read on the forward strand.
CCTCAAGCGAGTCTATTCCAAACCTTGATGTGACGGGTAGAAGCTCGCCCCTCTTCAGAAATCTCTCCATTCTCGCTGCATCAAGATACATTGCTATTCCATGGAAGCTCAAGTATACCTTCTTGGATTTCCTCCTCTCAGCCCTCTCCTTAATCTCCTTCAAGTCCTCGTCCGTGAGCTGGTATATGTTGTGCTCACCCCTCCCAAATATCCTGCTATAAGCTATCTCCTCGTCGTCGTATGGTGGATCCTCTCTCGAGTAGTCCGCAACAGGTATAATGCTCATGCTCTTAAGGGCTTCTATTGTCTCGGTTGAGCCCGCCGCCCACCCGCATCTAGGCTCAAGAACAAGCCTGACATTCCCCAGATCCACGTGTTCGAGGATTTTCGAGAGGTTTATCGTTATCTCCTTGAGATGCATGCTTCTCGGGACCTCCAGCACTATTATCCTCGATCCCAGTATCCTACATAGTTCTAGGTGCTTTTCCAGCAACTTTATGAGCTGGCTCGATGGTGTAAGCTTCCACTTATGGGTGATGAGACTATTGGCCTTTATCGAGAACTCGAAGCTGCTTGGAACCCTCCTTCTCCATGAGGCGGCGATCTCGGTGTCTGGGAGGCTGTAGAACGTGGAGTTCACCTCGACGAATCTAAATGCTAGAGAGTAGAGTTTCAACGGATCCTCGCCCAGCGCCTGGAAATAGCTCCAACCACCACATCCGATGATTATCTCTGCCATACCCGGCGCATCCCGCTGGCTCTATCCAGTCAAAATAAGCCTCCGGAGATTTATATTCATAGGGCTCAAGCTTCATGATGGGATCCCCGAGGGTTGATTAGGATAGGGACGAGTGGGTGGAGCTATAAGGATTGGGAGGGTGTCTTCTATGAGCCGGGTGAGAGCAAGCTCCAGAAGTATTGCAGGGTTTTCGACACCGTTGAGATAGACTCGACCTTCTACTCGTATCCTGATCCGGATGTCATGGAGGGGTTGGCCCGCCATACTCCAAGGGGCTTCATATTCGCGGCCAAGATACCGTCGGTAATAACACATGATAAGATGCTCGATCCAAGTAAGGGCGCTCTGAAGGATTTGAGCAGGTTCTTGGAGCTTTTAAGGCCTCTTAGGAACTCGGGGAAGCTCGGCCCCCTGCTCATCCAGCTACCGCCAAAGTTTGAGTATAAGAAGCATGCCAAAGTTCTCGAAAGGTTTCTAGCGGAGCTGCCGGGCGAATACATGTTCGCGGTCGAGTTTCGGGATGAATCATGGCTGAGGGATGATGTGATGAGGACGTTATCGAGGTATAATGTTGCATACACGATCGTCGATGAGCCTCTCCTCCCACCGGAGACGCATGTAACCGCGGACTTCGCCTACATAAGATGGCATGGTAGGGGGAGGAGCCCATGGTACTATTATCATTACAGCAGGGAGGAGCTGGAGGCGTGGAAGCCCAAGATAATCGAGGTATCAGGGAGGGTTAAGAGCGTCTATGGGTACTTTAACAACCACTTTAAGGGGTATGCTGTTCATAACGCATTACAGGTACTTGAGATCCTTGGCGTGATAACCCCGGTTCAGAGGAGGATTCTCGAGGAGGTGGAGAAGAATCTGAGGCGCGGCACTTTGGAACAGCCCAAGCTATCGCAGATCTTTCCGCCGGAGAAGATCCCGGATAGTGTTGAGGACATGTTGAAGCTCCTGACGAATGAGGCTAGGCTCAGGAGGGCCAAGGAGATAGGCGGCGGGGAGATAGAGGTTCTTGAGAGGACGGAGAGCACGTTGTCAGCGAGGGTTAAAGAGTATAGGGTTTTCATAGACCTGGAGAGGAGGATGATCATTCATGATTGCGCTGACTGGGCGAGGGTCAAGGATGTGCTGAGCTTCTGCAAGCATCTAGCAGCTCTAATGCTCAGGCTCGAGCCAGATTACTCGAAAAGGATCCTGAGAGAGATACTGATGGACAGGGCTTCATGGACTTTCGCCGATTATCTAGATTCCTCCTAAGCCCTAAATGCTTAATGAGGACTGGAATGATACCTATGGTGTGGGAGTTTGAGTGGGGATGTTGAGCAGGCTCTAAGAGATCTTCTAAGGTCGGTGGATAAGGGAATAGTCGAGAGAACCGCGGCTGATATCCTGAAGGCTCTCCTCCTCCTCTATGGCTCTGCTTGGGAGGGTGACTTGATGAATACGTTGGCTGGTTTATGGAGTGTTAGAGGGATGGGGTTGAAGGAGATGGGAGAGGCCGAGGCGGCTGTACCCGAGGCCGAGAAGCTCCTTGTGGAGAAAGGGCTGGTAAGGGTTGAGAAGAGGTATAGGGCCGATCTCGGCGAGAGCGGCCCCATATTGGAAAAATTCATCTCGACAGATCACCTACTCCTATTGATGAGGGTGTTTAGCGGGGATATCGAGCTGGATAGATTCAGGTATCAGATGATGCAGGGCTAGAACACTGGTGGTAAGGCTTATTCGATCCCCGAGCACCTCTTGTTTTCGGGATATGAGGCTCTACCTCGTCCAGCATGGTGAGGCGAAGCGCGAGGAAGAGGACCCATCTAGGCCGCTGACGGAGGGTGGGAGGATTGAGGTTGAGCGCGTCGCGGAGTTCCTAGCAAGGGCTGGCGTGAAGGTTGATAGAATTCTTCATAGCGGGAGGCTTAGAGCGGCTCAGACGGCGGAGATACTCGCGAGACATCTAGGGCCATCTAAGGGTGTGGAGGGCGCTGAGGGGCTTGACCCACTCGCGGATCCAAGTATATGGGCTGAGAGGCTTAGAGAGGTGGATGAGGACTTGATGATAGTCGGCCACCTGCCACATCTCGCCAAGCTAGCAAGCCTGCTCACATTCAAGAGCCTCGAACCTCAGATCATCGAATTCAGGTATGGAGGAGTCGTATGCCTCGAGAGGAAGGCCGGCGGCTCATGGAGCATCCTGTGGATAATCAGGCCTGATATAATCCCGAGCAGGTGAGCCGCTAATAATTTAAGGTGGAGGCGGGGAACATATGCGGGATGAGCGAGATTGAGGATATAAGGCAGCGGCTCGCGAAGATACATCTCACATTAAAGGCTCCGCCAAAGCGCATCCAGAAGATCTTGGATGAGGTTCTGGAGGCGGGGAGATCAGTCGGCCTAAGCCCTGAGAGGAGGGCTGAGGGCTATGCCCTCATACCATCACGCGAGGCAGCAGTCATGGGCCTCCCGCATCTAAGAGTGGCCGTCATAAGTGATCTCCTAACAGTATGGGTTAGAGCCCCATATTCACTGGATGAGGAGAGATGCACGATCGCGGGGATAGATGCTGGAGAGCTATATGAAATGATCCTAGCTGGAGCGATGAGGATAGCCGAAATCATGAGAAAGCATTCTACCAGTGGCGAATTCGTCCAAATATCTCTGCCATGAGCTTAGATCACTAGTCATGCTACTGGGCCCGGGAAGCCATCCAGATTCCCCGAACTTGGGCACAAAATTCTTCAGGGAATATTCGCCATATCGCGGTCTCATGGATCTACAGCATTCCTTCCCGCTGAGCCAGATTACTCAAAGTGAATCCTGACGGAGATACTAATAGATAGGTCCTTCATGGACCTTTGCCGACTAATCCTCGGATATCTCCTAAAAACCAGCCTTATAGCTCAGGATAATCAAGCACGGACATGAGAAGATCACATGCCTCGATAAAATGCAAATAATCCTTTCGTAACTAGAGGTCTGGCAGACATTATCCTCTATTCTCTCTAGGTCTAGAGTTTTGATGGCGCCGGGGGCGGGATTTGAACCCGCGCGGCCCCGGGGGGCCACGGGCTATCTTTCATGAAGAATGTTTTGGCTCAAGGCCCGCGCCTTATCCTGGCTTGGCTACCCCGGCTCGGCCTATGCTGAATCAGCCCTAGCTTTAATCATTTCCGGCTATTTTGAGCCTGGCTCCCAGCTTCTCAGGTAATTGATCTGCTCTGGGGTGAGCTCCTCGATCTCGGCTCCCATGGATTCTAGCTTGAGTCTTGCGACGAGTTCATCGAGCTCCCTCGGCACGTTTAGGACGTCTACTGGGAGTTTTCCCCGGTTTCTCACGAGGTATTCCGCTGATAGGGCTTGTAGGCTAAAAGACATATCCATCACATCGCTTGGATGGCCCTCTGCGCAGACGAGGTTCACGAGCCTTCCCTCGCCCAGTAGATAGAGCCTTCTACCATCCTCAAGAACATACATGTCTATGCATGGCAGTATCCTCTCCTTTCTGATGCTCATGGCCTCGAGATCCCTCTTGTCTATCTCGACATCAAAGTGGCCGGCGTTCGCTAGGATCGCGCCATCCCTCATGAGTTTGAAGTGCTCTCTCCTTATCACCGAGATGTTGCCGGTCGCGGTTATAAAGAGCTCACCATGCGCCGCCGCCCTCTTCATGCTCTCGACCGCGAATCCTTCCATGAGCGCTCTCAGTGCTCTTATTGGGTTTGCCTCAACCACGGTTACCCTCGCGCCCATCCCCCTGAGCCTCTGAGCTATCCCGGAGCCAACATTCCCATAGCCAACCACGACGACATCCCTCCCGGCGAGGAGCATCCCCGTCGCCCTGATAACGCCGTCAAGAGCGGACTGGCCCGTACCGATCGGATTATCAAAGAGCTTCTTTGACTCCGCATCATTTACCGCGATCACGGGGTAGAGGAGCTTCCCATCCCTCGCGAGAGCCCTCAGTCTGAGGACACCCGTCGTCGTCTCCTCGCATCCACCAATCATCCGGCCTAGAAGCTCCCTAACATCGAGATCCCCGATTATGGGCCTCACATACTTGAGTTCCTCGGACTCGATACCATAATAGAGCTTGTGGATCGTGGAGATAAGATCGGCGCCATCATCTATCGTTATCTGAGGCTCGTCGGCGAGGACATGGCCTATACACTCGTAGTATTCCCGGGTGGTCTGGCCCCTGAAGGCATAGACCCTAGTCCCGCGAGCGGCGAGCGCTGCCGCGACATCATCCTGCGTGCTCATGGGGTTCGAGGCGCAGATGCTCACCTCGGCTCCACCCTCCTCAAGAACCTCGACAAGAATCGCGGTCTCAGTCGTGACATGGAGGCAGGCTCCAACCCTCACACCGCTTAGCGGCCTCTCCCTCCTAAACCTCTCTAGGATCCTCATGAGAACCGGCGTGAAATTCTTCGTCCACTCAATTCTCCTCTCACCAACCTCGGCCAGGCTTGGATCCCATCTTCTCATGATCAAACCAACACTCCATACGGAATATTAAGGAGAATAATAAACTATGAGGTCCATGGGTCGAGAAAGAGGCCTTGAAGAAAAAGTAATGAAGAAGATGCGAGAATGTAACTACCTTCGAATTTAAAGTAAGTTTCCAAAACAAAATGTTGGGTGGAGCCGGCCGGCGAGTCCTTGTAGCCATAAAGACCGGCAGGGATCCCTAATCCCACCATGCATGGATTCACGAATCCTCCATGCTGGAAATCCGAGCCTCACCTTACCGGCCTTCATGGCTTTTATTACCGCCGGCCAGCGTTTTTGTTGTTATGAAGTATGCTTTCCTCAAGGCCTTTAAGATCATTAACCCCAATCTATAGATCGCCTTCTCCCGTGGTAGGTAATTAGCAAAATCAGCAACCCCCCCTTTGAAACACCCACACGTTTTCTAGCATTTATGTAAAGACATGTCGCAAGGGCTATAACATGCCCTCTTAATCCATGATAATATAATAGTCCGCCAGCAGCCGAGAATAACTAGTGGATAGCAAAGTGCTGGTTTATTAGCTGCCGAGCCTCAGGTAGGCTCGCTGAGAGGTTGAGTTGGGAGGAGCTTATTAGGACGAAGGAGGGCTATCTCAGGATTCTAGATCAGGTTTTCTCGGCCCTCCCGAAATCTGCCAAGGGGGCCGGTGATAGGGTGATAGTACTCAATCCGGAGATACTTCATGAGAGTAGGAGGACCATCGTGACGAATTTCAAGGATTTAGCAGACAAGCTTAACAGGGATCCATCGCATATCGCGAAGTTCATAGCGAGGGAGTCAGGTAGGCCAAGCTCCATAGAGGGCGAGAGGCTGATAATCCAAGGCAGGCTCTCGCTAGAGGAGCTGAGAAAGCTCCTAGAACTATATGTTAGGGAGTTCGTGAAATGTCCGATCTGCGGAGGCCTCGACACGAAGATAGTGTCTGAGAGAAGGTTAAGGTTCTTGATATGTGAGATCTGCGGCGCTAAGAACCCGGTTCGAAAGCTCTAGCAATTGGAGAATTTTTAAGAATAGGGCTTCTGGCGGTTATCATGTGAGGATGCCGAAAAGCAGGCCGCCGCTGGCCATAGAGGTCCTAAATCTCCTGAATCTAGCGCGGCTTACAATGGGCATGACAGATATCCAACCGCTTTTCTGGCTCTTCGAGCATGGGGATGGGCTGATTCTTGGAAGCCTCCTCTCAATACCATACTGGCGTGGAGGTCTGCCAATATTCGCATATACACGGGTCTCGGAGGAGGTGCGGAGCGCATGCTACTTGGCATATACGAGCATAGAACGTGAGGAGGTGCTTCTTACACGAAGCACTGATAGCAGCCGATATGCCTATGGCCCCATAATAGATGTGGAGAATCCGCCCAGGCCCTTTATCGAGGCCCTCTCCACGAGGCAGCCCCTGAAGCCCAAGCCCATACCGACTAGGGCGAGGAGCCTCTCATCGCTTTTAAGGGCTCTCACGACGCTGAGCGATGAGGTTGCCTCACCCCCGATATGGCATTATGAGGCCGGGGCGAGGAGGCATATACTCGGCCTACTGACGCTCCTATACGATTATTATGACGCCGACGCTCTTCCAATATTCCTATATGTTGAGGTTGAGGAGAGGCCGGGCCCATTCATAAAATACCTAGCACTGGATGGTGAGGAGATAATCGAGTACTCCTCGAGCATGTCCACGCCAAAATACTTGTATGGTAGGGTGGTGACGGTTAAGCAGATGCCCTTCCTAAAATCCTCGGCAAACCGGTGATCTATCTACTGTTTCCAGAGCTCCTTTTTCAATAGATCTCTGACAGCGGTGCGCATTACGGCGCTTCTACTGGGATAGGCCCCCCTTCTCACGAGCTCGTCCATCCCCTCAATTAATGCTTCAGGCATCTTGACCGAGATGAGCTTCATACTCCAGATCACCTCGCGCCCCCTAGTATTATCCCGGTCTCTCATAAAACTTTCCAGGAAGCATACGTCCCTGGTTCTCAGCTCATGGTAATACGGGTCGCCAAATTATAGAAAGCTATCATAAAACGAGAGCTTTCCTGCTCACTTAGAGCCCCGCGATATTAGCGCTTCGCTCCTAGCTCTTAAATCCTATGTTGTCTAGGTTTATAAATAACCGCTGTACACATCATCCCCGGAGATATAGATTGTGTGGAGGTGAAGGGTGAATATGGCGGCGGAAATTCCCGTAATAATTCTCCGCGAGGGGACTAAGAGGGCGAGCGGGAGAGAGGCTCAGCTTAACAATATAATGGTTGCGAAGGTGATTGCTGAGGCAATGCGCTCATCCCTGGGGCCAAGGGGCATGGATAAGATGCTTGTTGACAGCTTCGGCGACGTGACGATAACGAGCGACGGCGCCACAATATTAAAGGAGATGGAGGTTGAGCACCCGGTCGCGAAGATGCTGGTCGAGGTGGCCAAGGCGCAGGACGCTGAGGTTGGAGATGGAACAACAACAGTTGTGGTCCTTGCAGGAGAGCTACTGGCAAAGGCCGAGGAGCTCCTCGAGAAGGAGGTCCACCCATCTATCATTATAGATGGGTACAAGAAGGCGGCTATAAAGGCTCTCGAGGTATATGATCAGATAGCTATACCGGTCTCGATAGAGGATAAGGAGACTCTTAAGAAGATTGCGAAGACGGCGATGTCGGCTAAGGTTGTCTCGGAGGACGCAGACTACCTAGCGGAGATAGTTGTCGATGCGGTTCTAAGGGTTGCTGAGCAGGTTAATGGGAAATGGACCGTAGACCTAGATAACATAAAGTTGGAGAAGAAGGAGGGACAGTCAATAAGGGATACATCAATAATTGATGGGATAGTGTTGGACAAAGAGGTCGTCCACCCAGGAATGCCTAAGATAGTGCATAATGCGAGGATAGCTGTGCTCGACTGCCCGCTCGAGATAGAAAAGACGGAGTTCGATGCCAAGCTCCACATAGAGACGCCGGAGCAAATGAAGGCTTTCATGGAGCAGGAGGAGCAGATGCTTAAGGAGATGGTGGATAAGATTGCCGCGGCGGGCGCGAACGTGGTTATATGCCAGAAGGGCATAGATGATGTCGCACAGCACTTCTTGGCCAGAAGGGGAATATTGGCCGTGAGGAGGGTGAAGAGATCTGATATCGAGAAGGTTGCTAAAGCCACCGGGGCGAGGATAATCACGAGGATAGAGGAGATCTCGGAGAAGGACCTCGGGAGGGCGAAGCTTGTCGAGGAGAGGAGGGTTGGCGAGGACAAGATGGTCTTCATAGAGGGATGTGAGAACCCGAAGGCGATAACTATCCTGATCAGGGGCGGGACGAAGAGGCTCGTGGATGAGGCTGAAAGGTCGATAAAGGATGCGCTGAATGTGGTGAAGGATGTGCTCGTCGAGCCCAAGATAGTGGCTGGTGGAGGAGCGCCTGAGATAGAGGTCTCTCTAGCGCTGAGGGACCATGCGAAGACATTGCCCGGCAAGGAGCAGCTGGCTGTTGAGAAGTTCGCCGAGGCTGTGGAGATAGTTCCGGCGCAGTTAGCGGAGAACGCGGGCCTGGACCCGATCGAGGCGCTCGTGAACCTGAGAGCAAAGCATAAGGAGGGCCAGAGATGGGCTGGGATAAACGTCTTCGAGGGCAAGATAGATGACATGTATAAGCTTAACGTCTTGGAGCCGGTGCTGGTCAAGAAGCAGGCGATAAAGTCAGCGGTAGAGGCAGCCGCGATGATACTCAAGATCGACGACATAATAGCGGCATCAAGGCTGGAGGAGAAGGGCGGCAAGGGTAAAGAGGAGGAGAAGAAGGAAGAGGAGGAGACATCGACATCCACGGACTGAGGATAAGAAAATGAGTGAGGATCCCTATAGAACACGTCCCCTCACTAGGTATGAGAAGGCCAGGATAATTGCTGGAAGAGCCCTGCAGCTGGCGCTCGGGGCATTCCCGCTCGTCCCAGTAAAGCCCGACGACACGCCAATAGAGATAGCCAAGAGGGAGTTTGAGGCAGGAGTCCTGCCGATCATAATCAGGAGGAGAAGGCCTGACGGAAGCTACGTCGACATACCGCTGAAGGATTTGCTGAAGCCCATCGAGGAGGTCGCATGAGAAAGTGAGAAAGTAGCCCCAAGCAAAACTTCCCCATTTATCTTTTTTCCATTCTTTGTGATAATTTTCTTCCTCGGGTGTTACCCGGGTATCTATACGGGGATCCTTTCATACGCATAGTTTAATTCCCGGAGATGAGTGGTTAGGCCATAAATGTATCGTGCTGGGTTAAGGGAGCTCAAGCTCATCTACTCCTCGAAGCCTAGATGGTATTTCAGGCAGGCTGAGAGGGTTCTGACAGCGATACTCGAGTCATATCTCTCGATCTTCGAGCCTAGGAGGTTTCTGAGGGCTCTCGCCTCGCCGACATTTTTCGATGGGCTAGTCGCCTCCGCCTCCTTGGACGAGCTGGGAGGCGGGGCCACGACCATAGTCGCGGCGACTCTTAAGAACTTCGTAAGGCCGGACTTGGGCCTCGCCGTCGTTGGAGGAAAGAGGCCTCATGGTTATAGGGTTCCGGAGGAGCTGGATGAGCTCGCGAGCATCTTCGGGTTCGATGAGAGGATGTTGGAGAGGCTGAAGTATGCGAGCAGGATGGTTGCCAAGGTTGATAACGCGGCGATACAGGATGGCTTCCAGCTATATCTCCACATAATGATCGTGAGCTGGGATGGGGAGTGGGTGATAATCCAGCAGGGGCTGAAGCCCATGACAAACCTCGTCAGGAGATATCACTGGATATCGATGGGGCTGAGGAGCTTCGTCGAGGAGCCTCATAGCGGGATAGTCTCGGCGGCGAGGGAGGAGGTCGTGCTCGATATGACGAGCCGGGATAGCCGCGAGTCTAGGAAGGCGTGCGTCGAGGCCGTGAATCATGACATAGACGCGCTCAAGAGATTCAGCAGGGGGATCTCGAGGGGCCAGTCAACGCTCATGGGGTTTGATGCTGGTGAGCCGAGAAAGTTCCCGCTAAGCATACCGAGGGTAAGCTGCTCATCCCTCCTAGCGATTCATGAGGCTTCTCCGAGGGATTACGAGGAGCTCTTGGCAATCCGAGGCGTCGGCCCGAGCATGGTAAGATTTCTAGCGGCGGCCGCTGCGGCCCTCTATGATGCTCCACCAAGCTTCAGGGATCCCGCGATATTGTTCAGCGAGCTTCCTGTGAGGATGGGAGCCGACAAGCTGCTATACGAGCTCGTTGAGGCGATAAAGGCATCTAGGCTGAGCTTTGCCGAGAAGAGCAAGTCTCTTAGCAGGCTGACATCAGTCTTCAGGTCGCTTGAGGAGGCTTCGTGAATTCAGCGCTCCCTCTTCCCAGCTATGAACTCCTCAACCATCTGTCTCGCGACGTCGTCCGGGTACTGGATAGGCGGGCTTTTCATGAAGTAGGCTGATGGGCTAATTAGGACCCCGGCTATACCCCGATCCTTCCCGATCTTCGCGCAGCGGATAGCATCTATGACCACGCCGGCGGAGTTCGGGCTATCCCAGACCTCGAGCTTCGCCTCGATGTTCAGCGGGCAGCCTCCAAAGGCGGTTCCTTCGATCCTGATATAACACCACTTCCTATCCTTCAGCCATGGCACATAATCGCTTGGCCCTATGTGGACATTCTCCTCGCCTATATCATATGGTATCAGGCTCGTGACCGCGCTTGTCTTGGAGATCTTCTTGGAGGTCAGCCTCTCCCTCTCAAGCATGTTCAGAAAATCCGTATTGCCGCCGAAGTTGAGTTGATAAGTTCTCTCGATCTTGACACCCCTATCGACTAGGAGCTTTATGAGGACCCTATGGAGTATTGTGGCGCCGACCTGGCTCTTCACATCATCTCCTATAAGCGGGACCCCACGCTTCTCAAATATCTCCTGCCACCTGGGCTCTTTTGCTATGAAGACGGGGATACCGTTGACGAAGGCAGCGCCGGCGTCGAGAACTTGCTCGACATACCACTTCGTGGCCGACTCGCTTCCAACTGGGAGGAAGTTCACAACAACATCAGCGCCGGTGCTCTTCAAGACATCAGCGACGTCAACTGTTGGTGATGGATGCTTCTCTATCACACCTTGGAGATATTTTCCGAGGCTATCATGTGTCATTCCCCTCATGACCTCGACGCCGAGCCTTGGGACATCAGCGAACTTCATCGTGCAGTTTGGGGGGGCGAAGATCGCCTCCGATAAATCCTTCCCAACCTTATTCTTATCAATATCGAATGCGGCGACGAACTCGATATCGCCGACATGATATGGGCCCAGCCTCACATGCATCAATCCTGGAATGAACTCATTCTCATCCGCATCCTTGTAATAGTAAACGCCTTGAACAAGAGCTGAGGCGCAGTTACCCACGCCTATAATCGCAACCCTAACCTTTGGCATACATGAATAGTGTTCTAGGGGGCATATATAGCTATTTCATGAACATGAAATAGTCATAGCCTCTCCGCCAGCCCCTTCAGAAAATCTTTAGCCATCTCGAGGGCCTTCTCACCCTCCTTCGTCAAGATGTAGTATTTTCTCTGGGGGCCCTCGCTATTAGCTCCAGTGCCGGCAGATGCTATCAAGCCCTCGGATTGCAGCTTATGTAGGACGATATAGCAGGTCACCTTGCCCGGCTTAAAGCCAAACCTCTCCTCAATCCTCTTCGCAACCTCATAGCCGTAGAGCGGCCCCTCCTTCAGCAAGCTCAAGACATAGAGCCAGAGATTCTCGACCGTCAGCTTCCGCACGAGCCTCCTATAAGCCACGGTCTCCTGCAACCCTTCCTCAACCAAGCTCCCATATAGGTGGATAAAAAGCCTGCCCGTGTGAAGCTATAACTCTTTAAGATCCCTAAATCCGCCGGCGAATAGGGCGCGATGAGGTATCACGGGATAATCATGGACTTGGATGGCTGCGTCTATCTAGATTACGTGCCTATCGAGGGTGCTATAGAGGCATTAAACAGGCTTAGAAAGCTTGGGATCAGAGTCCTCTACGTCACGAATAACCCGGAGACAACATCCGAGGAGTTGGCTGAGAGGCTTCATGGCCTTGGCATAGAATGCTCGCCCGAGGACTTCATAACAGTCGGCGAGGCCGCTGCATCCTACATATACTCTAGATCGGGGGTGAGCAGGGTCCTAGTGATAGCAGGGGATGGTGTTAAGAAGTATTGCATGCGCATGGGCCATAAGATCCTCGACATGGATGAATGGGATAAGGCCGAATACGTTATCGTCGGCTTTGATCGCGAGATAAATTACCAGAAACTCGTGGCAGGATTGAGAGCATTACTGAATGGTGCAATCTTCATAGGAACGAATCCCGATGCTCTCCACCCCGGGAAGAATGGGCCGGAGCCCGGGTCCGGGGCCTTCATCACCATATTCGAATACATGACGGGCGTCAAGCCAATAATAGTTGGGAAGCCATCCAAGATAATAATGGAGCAGGCATTGAGGAGATTGGGAATGAGGCCTGAGGAGGTTCTTGTGGTAGGTGATAGGGTTGACACGGATGTTAGGGCGGGGAAGCTTATCGGGGCGGATACAGCCCTCGTTCTAACTGGCGTAACGATGGAGAAGAATCTACCGAATATACCGCCTGAGCTCAAGCCCACCTATGTATTCAGGAACTTGCGGGAGCTCGTGGAGAGTCTTTATGCTTGAGCCTGCCTAGCCTGCCCGCTTAATACTGGGAGCTTATAATCCTCCTTCACGGTTCTTAGGACTATCTTCGTCTCGGTGGATGCCACGCCGTCAAGCTTCCCTATCTCATCTAGGATCCTGGCCAGCCCCTCATTACTCCTAGCCCTAACCTTGATGAGGCAGTAATGCTCGCCCGTGACATCATGCACCTCCAGGACCTCGGGCATTATAGAGAGCTTCTCGAGCACCTCCTCATACTTCGGCGGCCTGACGGTAACAGCGATGAAGGCGGTCACGGTGTAGCCGAGCTTCTCCGCATCCACGATAGCCTGTATCTTCTTGATCACGCCGAGGCTGATCAGCCTCTTGATTCTAGAGTAGACGGCCGCCTCACTCATCCCAACCCTCTTCGCGATCTCTGAGTAGGATGCCCTACCATTCTCCTGCAGGATCTCGATTATCTCCAAGTCCTTCTGATCCAAGACCTCCTTCCTCATCCAGCAATATCTCCACAGCATACCCGATATATTTTTATTGGCGGTAAGACCGCCTGCAATAGAGCCCTCCATAATACTTGGAAGGGGCTTAAGCGAGGGTTGAAGGGGCGCGGCTTACATGAGCTGTAAAGTTGGGGTTGCATGGGGTGAAGAGCTCCTAGACTATAGCTTCCCATTTCCACATCCATTTAGGAGGGAGAGAGCGATAGCCTTCTATCGGGAGCTGAGCAACCTAGCGGAGCATCTGGCAGGCTCGATAATGGTGGTAAAGCCCGAGCAAGCATCCCTAGAGGATCTCCTCCTCTTCCACGAGGCAGGCTACGTGGATTTTGTCAGGAGGAGGTCGGAGGAGGGCCGAGGATACCTGGACTACGGTGATACGCCCGCGTTCAAGGGATGCTATGAGGCATCACTATACGTGGTTGGGGCGACACTGAAGCTCGTTAAGCTAATACTCGCCGGAGAGATCGATCATGGATTCAACCCGGTCGGCGGGCTTCACCACGCTAGGAGGGGCTCAGCAGCCGGGTTCTGCATATTCAACGACGCGGCCATAGCGATAGAATACCTGTTGAGGAAGGAGAGGCTGTCGGAGATCCTATACGTGGACATAGATGCTCATCATGGCGACGGTGTCTTCTACAGCTTCTATGGTGATGCCCGCGTCAGGATCCTCGATGTCCACCAGAATGGGAGGACACTTTATCCTGGGACCGGGTTCCCACATGAGCGGGGCGCCGGCAACGCTGTTGGGACGAAGCTAAACATAACACTCCTGCCCGGAGCTGGGGACGAGGAGTTCATGGAAGCGTGGAATGGGATGGCTGAGGATTTTCTAGCAGACTCGAGGCCGGAGTTCATAATACTCCAGGCTGGGGCTGATGGCCTCGCAGGAGACCCGCTCACAGGTCTAAACTACACTGAAGAGGTCCATGCTTTCGTGGCCTCGAGGCTCCACGAGCTTGCTCACGAGAGATGCAATGGCAGGCTCCTCGCCCTCGGCGGAGGAGGCTATGACATCTCCAATGTGGCCAAAGCATGGACCGCGGTGGTAAAGGCCTTCGCTACTCGATCCTAATCCTGTATCCTATAATCTTCTTCTTCGCAACCACCTCTAGTACCCCTTCCTTGTATCTCGCCTTCACGGATTGTGGATCTATCTTCGCCGGGAGTCTCACGTGGAGGACGTATCTCCTGCCCTCACCACCTCTCAGGGGCGACCTGCATGGAGCCTCTATCCTCAGATAATCCTCTCCAGCGATGAGTCCTATCTCCTCCTTGCTTGCTCCCGGAAGGTCTGCCGTCAGCCTAACCTCATCCCCTGACTCGTAAACGTTGTAGAGCGGTGTTATGCAGCCGCTCCTCTCCTCGGCCTCCCTCATGAGCCTGAAAAACTCGTCCTCCATCCTGCTTATCTCGGCCTCAACCCTCCTAAACTCCTCCAAGATCCTTCTCCAAATATTCCTCCTCCACTCCTCCATCCCCGGATCACCTCACAGGTAGACTGGTGGGAGCTCGAGCTCCTTGGACTTCTGGATCCCACGCATCACCTGATCAGTCCTCATCATTAGATCCCTAAGTCTGAGCCTAAGCTCCTCGGCGCTCTCAAGCAGAGGCTTAACATCTATCTCGATTCTCAGAAGCTTCGAGAGATAGGAGACTACCTGGCCGGCGGCTCCCGGATCCGGGTAATTATAGTGTGCCTGGGCTAGGATTATGGCGGCGTCGAGCCCGGCCCTCACAGCATCCCTCAGGAGCATCCCCTTTATCCCAGCGATGAAGCCGTCCTTAAACCTATTAGCCCCATTAAGCTTGACAAGCATCTCGGTTATCTCCGGCCTGCTCCCCAGAACATAGATCTCCGGCTTCTCTATGTCGAGCCTATTCGGCTCAGGTATCCCGGAGACCGATATAAGGAGCTTCCCATTCTTCCGCTTAACCCAGCTAATGAGGCTCTGTGAGAGCGGCCTAATCATGTGAGGCGGTATCGGGATATCGGATACTATCGCGACGATTCTATCCCTATGATAGATCCTGATAAGCTCCTTTATCTGCTCATTCCTCACGGAGATCAGGGGCGGCAGGAACTCCGCGTCTATATAGCCGACCTCCCTCATCTCAAGCCTGTCAACTATGTAGGATGCGGCTATGGCCCCGACAAGCCCCACATCCGGAAACCCCTCGATAAATATCAGGTCGCGCCCCTGGATAGGCTCGATCTCAACTATGCTTATCTCCTCAGCCTCCGACATCAATTAACCTTCGGAGGCCCCCTAGATAAACTTGCCCAGAAGGATTAGAGAAAATACTTTTTAGTAGGACTTCTCTACCGCATCACCGGATGGTGGATTCTTATGAGTGAGACCCCTGTTAGCAGCTCCTCGGTAGCGGCGGCGGAGGCTGGCAAGAGGTATTATGGGCATAAGCTGAAGGAGATTTGGTCAAAATCCCTAGAGAATCCTGAGGCCTTCTGGAGCGAGGTTGCGGAGAACATTGTTTGGTTCAAGAAGTGGGACAAGGTCTATGAATGGGATCCACCATTCGCGCGATGGTTTATCGGCGGGGTTCTCAATGCTTCCTACAACGCTCTTGACGTGCACTTGAAGAGGGGCTTGAAGAATAAGGTCGCGATATTCTGGGAGGGTGAGGAGGGTGCGACAAAAGCCCTAACATACTATCAGCTTTGGAGGGAGGTTAACAGGTTCGCTAACGCTCTGAAGAAGCTTGGCGTCAAAAAGGGTGATAGGGTCTCGATATACCTACCCATGATACCAGAGCTCCCGATAGCGATGCTCGCCTGCGCCAGGATAGGCGCCATACACAGTGTAGTCTTCTCGGGATTCAGCGCGACAGCGCTAGCTGATAGGATAAATGACGCGGAGGCGAAGATCCTCATCACGGCAGATGGGCTATACAGGAGGGGGAAGATAGTCCCACTAAAGACGACGGCGGATGAGGCGCTCGCCATGACGAAGACCATCGAGAAGGTTATAGTCGTGAGGAGGGTTGGTCTCGAGAATACGTCGATGAAGGAGGGCAGAGATCTATGGTGGCATGATGTCGTCAAGGATGTTGAGCCCTATTGCCCGCCCGAGCCCATGGAGTCAACGGACCCGCTCTTCATCCTCTACACGAGCGGGACGACCGGTAAGCCGAAGGGCGTGGTCCATAGCACTGGGGGATACCTCGTCTGGGTTTGGGCAACGCTCAAGTGGGCATTCGACCCGCAGCCTGATGACATCTGGTGGTGTACGGCTGACATAGGCTGGATAACAGGCCACAGCTACGTAGTCTATGGCCCGCTAATGCATGGGCTGACGCAGATAATGTATGACGGAGCCCCCGACTACCCGGCTCCCGACAGATGGTGGGAGATAATCGAGAAGTATGGCGTGACGGCCTTCTACACCGCCCCAACAGCCATCAGGATGCATATGAAGTTCGGCGATGAGTGGGCCAAGAAGCATGATCTCAGCAGCCTCAGAATACTCGGGTCGGTTGGCGAGCCGATCAACCCGGAGGCCTGGAGATGGTTCTACGATGTTATAGGTGGCGGGAGATGCCCGATAATAGATACCTGGTGGCAGACCGAGACCGGGGGATTCATGATCTCGCCAGCCGCCGGAATAGAGCTCGTCCCACTCAAGGCTGGATCCGCGACATTCCCGCTGCCCGGAGTTCACGCCGAGATAGTGGATGAGGATGGCAAGCCGGTCAAGCCCTTCGAGAGAGGATATCTTGTGATCCTAGCACCATGGCCCGGAATGCTGATGACGCTATGGAGGGATCCGGAGCGCTACAAGGAGGTCTACTGGTCCAAGTTCCAGCCGAACAAGCATCTCCAGTTTAAGATAACCCCGCCAGCAATCTACTACACCGGAGACTATGCGATGAAGGATGATGAGGGATATTTCTGGCTCATGGGGAGGGCTGATGACGTGATAAAGGTGGCGGGACACAGGATTGGAACGGCGGAGCTTGAGAGCGCCTTCGTCAGCCACCCGGCTGTCGCGGAGGCCGCGGTGATAGGGAAGCCGGACCCGGTGAAGGGCGAGAGCATAATCGCCTTCGTCATCCTGAAGTCAGGATATCAGCCCACCGACGAGCTCAGGGATGAGCTGAGGATGCATATCAGGAAGACCATCGGCCCTGTTGCCACGCCCGACGCGATCTTCTTCGTCTCATCCCTGCCAAAGACGAGGAGCGGCAAGATAATGAGGAGGGTCCTGAAGGCGGTGGTAAGCGGAGGACAGCTAGGAGATATCACGACGCTCGAGGATGCGGCCTCGATCGAGGAAGCCAAGAAAGCAGTCGAGATGCTGAGAAAAATCATGGAAGAGGCAACCAAGAAGTAAGCTCCCTCAAAAGATCGTTTTTAATTCCAGACAATTTTTTCAAATTTCTCCTATATCTGGTGGTTTAGATTGGTGAAGGTTGGGATAGTTGGGGCTGGAAGGGTTGGGAGCACAGCCGCTTACACGCTTCTATCCCTCATGGATCTTGATGAGATTGCTCTCGTGGATGTCTTGGGTGATCTGGCGGAGGGAGAGGCCCTAGACCTGATGCATGCGGCTTATGCTCTCGGGAGACGGACAAGGATGCATGGAGGCCCTGATTATGATCTTCTTAGGGGCTCAAGCCTGATAATAGTCACGGCTGGCGCGGCGAGGAAGCCGGGGATGTCGAGGCTCGATCTGCTTAAGACGAACGCGGAGATAATGAGGCAGGTCGCCGCAAGCCTCAGGGATGTTTGTGGTGACGCCGTGGTGATGGTGGTCTCAAATCCCGTGGACCTGATGACATATCTTCTCTGGAGGGAGCTTGGGATCCCGAGGCACAGGATAATGGGGATGGGAGGCGTCCTCGATACGGCGAGGCTCTGGAGTATCCTCGGGCACAGGAGCGGCGACATGGTCCTAGGGGAGCATGGCGACAGCATGTTCATCCGCGGCGAGCATCATGATCTCGAGGAGCAGCTCAGGGGCCAGGCGATGGAGGTGATAAGGAGGAAGGGCGCGACAATCTACGGGCCCGCAGCATCTATCTACATTCAGGCGAAGGCGATCCTCACAGATTCTAGGGAGATCCTGCCGGTCTCCGCGATCCTAGATGGGGAATATGGCCTCAGGGATGTAGCCGTCGGGGTTCCAGCGAGAATAGGCCGAGAGGG
>CAZWXN010000015.1:0-21731 GCA_964637915.1 uncultured Nitrososphaeria archaeon
AAGTGATCTCGGCCGCGGCATAACTATTATGCCCTCAACCTCGTCGCCGAACACCATGTATTCTCCCCTGAGATAATATACTCCGACTAGGGCGCATATCACGGCATCAAGTATATGTTGATCAAGGTCATCCGGCAGCCCCCTCACACCATATGCTACTAAGGCATCACAGAGAGCATCAACGCCCATTCTCCTCGATGGCAATCCAAGGATCTTACGAGCACCCGTGGGAAATACCTCTATGACTTCATGACCCTTGGATGCTAAGATCTCCCTCAGCCTAATCGCCCTCTCAGTAAGCCTCCTCATCCCACCCAAAACAGGTGGGAGGACGCGTATCCCAACCCTCCTAAGCTCCTCATCACATCTCCTAAGGCCGCCTGATCTCGGCAAACTCAACGGAGCATCAATTGCTATGACCCTAGCCTCATGATCATTGATGAAGGATAGGATCTCATCATCTGAGTATGCGCGGGAGACCTCGGCCCATAGATCTTGATCGAGATAACAGAGCCCCGTGATCCTCATCGGAGAACCCGCTAGATCAACGCCGATAACGCGCAAACCCTGCAAGGAGATCTAGCGAACGAAAGGATAAATAAATCCTTTGGAAAGCCCATGAATGGGGCCCGTAGCTCAGCCAGGTTGAGCGCCGGGCTCTTAACATCTCTGGAAGAGACCCGGGGGTCGGGGGTTCAAATCCCCCCGGGCCCGCATCAAAGAAGAATATGCTTCATGATTTCTCCATCTCCATTATCTTGCGTATATTCTCGAGCTCCGATTCATCGGGCTTCTCAACGGATAGGAAGGCGTCCACGATCTCCTTCGCCACCTCGTCCGATGTCAGCCTCGCGCTTAGAGCAAGCATGTTCGCGTCATTCCATCTCCTCGCTCCTCGAGCTGTCTCAGCATCGGGGCAGAGGGCGCATCTTATTCCCCTAACCTTGTTCGCAGCGATCGAGACGCCGGTCCCCGTATAGCATATTACTATGCCGTAGTCGGCGAGCCCCTCCACAACCCTCCGAGCAACCTCCCACGCGACATCGGGCCAGGGCTCAAGCTTTCCCGAGCGGAGGGCTCCAAGCTCCTCGACCTCATGCCCCCTCGATCTAAGATGCTCGACAACCACCCTAGCAACATGATATACATCATCTGATCCAACAGATATCCTCATATCAAGACACCTCGGCTACGAAAAATGATTCTGAGGCCGCTTATCAGATTTTATGGCAGTGTGGCGACTCCACGGCATAGGAGGAGAACAGCGGCTGCCAGTGGAAGCCTTACCACGCCCCTAGATATCGGCGGTATTTCGAGGCCGCAAAGCCTCATCCCGCCGGATCTTATCACCCTAACATGAACCTCCTCATCGATCGGCAGCGCCACGGTGCTCCACATAGGATCGAAGTCATCGAGATCATTGGGATCTATAATCTGCGCTCTTAGCCCGGTCTTGCCGTTAAGCGAGTTTCCAAGCCTTATCAGCCTATGAACATCTTGCGTCACGACGGCGTCCACGTGCGCTGCTGCAGCCTCCATAGCAGCTCTCACCAGAATTCTTCTCGATGAGGCGCTTAGAGCGCTCCATGGAACCCTATCAGCCTCGATCTTCCCAAGCTTCTCGAGATCCCTTGTCAGGGCCTGTGACCTCCTCTCGCCCGCGAGCTCGCAGATCTCCGCAATATTCCCACTCACGAGCAATTGTAGCGCCTGCCTAGCTATCCTGCCTCTCCATCCCGGCTCGCCGAGATCCGGCGCCGCCTCCACCCTCACCCTCCTCTCCTCGAGACCTAGGAGCCTTATCTCAAGCCCAGCCGCCATAACATAGTCCACGATCTCCCTCCTCCCCTGCTGGCCGAGATCAAGGACATGCTCATCCGAAACGATGACATGATAACCCCTATTACCAGAGAACGCGAGCCTAATCCTCTCAAACCCCAGATCGGACTCGAGGATCTCGAGAAGCTTCCCAGCCTCGCTTCTAGCGGTCTCCAAGCAGCTCTCACATACCCACTCAACCTTCTCCAAGGGAGCTCCGCACCTCGCGCACCTCTCCACGTCAACAGGATAATCTAGCAGGCAGCTCCTACATACCTTAAAGTCATGGCTCTTCCTGCACGGGGTCTTAAGATGATCAGCATCTATATCGAATGCCAGCTCTGAGCCGATCCACCCTTTCTGATCCATCGGGGCCCTAGGATACTTGTAAAATGCCGTTGAATGGTATACGTGGAGGGGAGCCTTCTCAGCGAGCATCTGCATGAGCTCTCCCGGGCCCGTGAAGCCGATATGCCTAACCATCACCTTCTCCGCGAAAGTGAAGTAGCCGAACTCCCTCTCCTGAATCCTCTCGGGGACATAAACCTCCCCACTATGCTCGATATAATATCGCTTGAAGAGCCTTTGGACAAACGCGGCATCCTCATCCTTTATGAAGCTCATCCTTCCCCAAGCCTACTCTCTCTTTAGTGAGGTATAGACTATGTAGGCGAGGATCGCCGCGAATATTACCGCGGCAAGCCAGAAGGAGCTCCTGTAAACTAGGTCGAGGAAGGATTCAAGGGTCATGCCGCGGCTAAGCTCCTCTCTCCCAGCTTTAAGCATTATCCCCCGGTTGACAGGCCTATGCCGATGCTAGTATCGTTAGGTCTCCGACATTCGTCCCAGTCGGCCCCGTGTATATCGCCCCACCCACGAGATTGAAGAAGCTATTAGAATCGTTCTCCCTGAGAAATCTAACAGGGTTTATGCCAAGCCTTATCGCGTCATAATATGTCTGCGGGTCCGCTATTGCTCCTGCGGCCGAGGAGATCCCATCTACACCATCCGTTCCGACGCTCATTATAACAGACCTCTTCAGATCCTTGAGCTTGGGCAGCGAGCCTAGGACGAGCTCCTGATTCCTGCCGCCAACCCCACCGCCCCTAACGGTCACAGTATATTCTCCACCCAGTATCGCCGCCCTCCTCCCACCCTCCTCCTCAAACTGCTGTAGAAATCCTGCTAGGAAGATTCCAACTTGGGATGCCTCGCCCTCCGCATACTTGCTAAGCACACGGCATTTGAAGCCCCTCGATTCAAGATAGCTCGCTGCAGCCCTACACGCGTCACCAACATCAGCGATCACGATATTCGTTATCCTCTGGAACGCGGGGTCCCCGGGTTTCGGCGTCTCCTCAACCCTCCCCTCCAAGCCATCTATGATCCTACGCCTAACACTCTCCGGAACCTTATTCCATAAATCATATCGCCTCAATATGTTATAGGCATCCCTGAATGTTGTTGGATCGGGCGCTGTCGGCCCTGAGCCTATGCTCTCCACCTTGTTCCCGACAACATCCGAGAGTATCAGGCTGATAACCCTGGCCCTCGACATCCTCTTGCCGAGCCACCCACCCTTAACCAGCGATAAATGCTTCCTAACAGTATTGATCTCATCTATAGTCGCCCCGCTCTCCAGCAGTAGCTTCGTCGTGAATATCTTGTCCTCCAGGGTTATTGGCGGGGCTGGGAGGGCGAGCATTGCCGACGCCCCACCAGAAAGAAGAAAGATCACCAAGGTCCTCTCCGTAACAGATTCAGCCCATTCTAGGATGATCTCCGACGCCTCCACGCTTTTCTTGCTTGGGACAGGGTGGCTAGATGGAACAACATTAATCTTCCTCAGGTTAACGCATTCACATGGGCTACTTAATGAGGCTATTACTCCACCTGATATCCTGTCATAGAGGATGGGCTCGAGCATCTCCGCCATTCTTACCGAGGCCTTCCCAACTCCAAGAACCACAACCTCATCAAACTCCCTCAAATCTATTCTGAGAGAGTCCCTAATGATGAGAGAGCTATTCTTCACCCGGATCCTCTTCATGAAGCACTCGGGCATAACGCTCTTAATCCCGTGCTCAGCCGCCTTCAAAACCTCGCTTCTAAGATTGGCCATCTCCCCAAGCCTCGATCCAACAAGATCATCAAAGTTCTTTATCAGGCCATGAGGTGAGCCCATCATTCAATAAAATGTTTTTTTCCGAGTATAAGCTTTGCTTAAGCCAGGCTTGGCATGGGATACATATCCAAGCGTGCGGTCATCAGGGGAGTCGCCTCAGAGTCCGCGGTGATTCTGGGCTGTTCGGAGGTAGGCGAGGAGACGTTTCTCGACGAATTTGTCTACATCGGCTATCCAGGGAGGGATAAGCTTCTCAGCTCATCAAGGATATTGAGAGAGCTTGATGAGCTAAGCTCCGGGGCTAAGATTGGGAGTAGATGCATTATCCGCAGCCACACCGTGATCTATGAGGACGTTGAGATCGGCGACAGGGTTGAGACCGGGCATCACGCCCTCATCAGAGAGGGATCTAGAATAGGGTCTGATAGCAGGATAGGAAGCTATGCTAAGCTTGATGGAAGGGTTGAGGTTGGGTCAAGGGTCAGCATACAGTCAGGAGCCTATCTCCCACACTTGACCATTGTTGAGGATGAGGTCTTCATAGGCCCGGGAGTAATCGTGACAAATGACCCGTATCCTGTTAGTAGGAGGCTCTTGGGTGTTAGGATTGCAAGAGGTGCCATTATCGGGGCTGGTGCAGTGATCTTGGCTGGGGTCGAGATAGGTGAGCGGGCCGTCGTCGGGGCTGGCGCGATCGTCACGAGAAGTATTCCAGCCGGGATGGTGGCATACGGCTGCCCAGCAAGGATAATGATGACCAGAGACGAGTATGATGAAAAGAGGAGAATACATGAGGAGGCAGATAGCTAGGACGCGCATAAGATTCCATAGACTATCAGCGCATAGATCTTGGCCCCGGCTACGAGCTCTGCAATCGAGACCCATTCATCCGCCACGTGAGCCTGCTCTAGGCCTCCCGGCCCAAGAATTATGGAGGGAATTCCAGCATCATTAACTAGATAGCTCATATCACATGTCGCTTGAAAGCCGGATATCTCAGGCTCGCGGCTCAAGACTCTTCTCACAGCCTCGGAAGCCACCTCGACGATCCTCGAGCTGGGATCCACTTCGGATGGCGGGACCCAGCGGAGAACGATGATCTCATGCCTCGTCCCTCTCCCCCGATTAACCTTTCCCGCAATATGTTTGAACTCGTCCAATATTGTCTCGAGCCTTTCCCCTGGCAGAGCCCTATAATCCACGACAACCTCAGCCCAGCCAGGCACCATGTTATCCTTCTCGCCAGCCTTGAATATCGTCGCCGAGACTGCTGGAGGGCCAAGGAGAGGATGAGCCTCTCCCTTAATCCTTTTCGAATACTCCTCGATCTCGAGGGCGAACTCGGAGGCCGCGTAGAGGGCGTTTATCCCCAGCTCAGGCCTACTTGAATGAGCATACCTCCCCGTGAATTTCACAGTAGTGACAAGCCTACCCTTATGAGCCACGCATACTCGAAGCCCAGTTGGCTCACCAACGACGGCATAATCCGCCCTAAATCCCTTACTTATGAGCCTTCTAACGCCCTGAGACTCCATCTCCTCATCCGCGACAGCCGCGAGGACGAGGCCTTCTCCACTGAGCTCCACGCCGCTATCGGCTAAAGCCTTCAAGGCCCCAAGCATCGAGGCGATACACCCCTTAGCATCCGCGGCGCCCCTACCATAAAGCCTGCCATCCCTAAGAATCCCCTCAAATGGAGGGATGCTCCAAGCCTCCCTCCTGCCAGCCGGAACAGTATCGAGATGTGTGAGGAGCAGAAGGCCCGCCCTCTCAAAATCCTTGGTTGATGCTATGCAGTTGGCCCGCCCATCAAAAGAATCAACCTTCGCCTTGAGACCGAGCTCGGAAAGCCTCTCCGCGAGAAAGCTCGCAATCTCGGCCTCGCGGCCCGGAGGATTTTCCGAGTTTATCCTAACAAGCCTCGAGGCAATTGAGACGACATACTCCTCGTCAACAAGCTCGATCATGCGTCCCATCACCGGCCATAATAAAACTACCCGCGCCCATTTAACAAGAATCTCGGGCGCAAACTTATATAACCGCAGATTCTCCTAATCTTGAAAGGAGGTAGGTAATGGAGGGAATCTGCCCAGTCTGCGGGTTACCAAAGTCAATCTGTGTATGCCAGACAATAAGCCGCGAGCAGCAGAAGATTAAGATAAAGCTTGAGACCAGGAAATGGGGCAGGCCTGTCACAATAATAGAGGGCTTAGATAATGGGACTGAGGATCTGCACAAGCTAGCAAAAATGTTGAAGGCCGCATGTGCATCAGGAGGAACTGTGAAGAACAACATGATTATACTCCAAGGAGATCATAGGCAAAAAGTTAGAGAAATACTTCTATCGATAGGATGGCTAGACGAGAACATTGAGGTCATCTAATCGCACAGGGGAGGTAGTGGGTCCTAGGAGGAAGACGCGGATCGGCTAGTAACCTGCTGGCTCTCGAGGATCTCCTTCAGACCCTTAAACCTATTTCGGACTGTAACCTCGGTCACGCCAGCTGCCCTCGCGATATCCTTCTGGGTCACTGGCTGATTCCTCTCCTGACAAGCCATGTATAATGCCGCGGCCGCCATTCCGACAGGATCCTTTCCTATTGTCGCCCCTCTCTTATGAGCCTCTTCAAGAATTCTTAAAGCTTCTTGGACTGTTGCCTCATCGAGGCCGACTTTCGAGGCTATCTTATTCAGGAATATCGCTGGATCGGCAACTGGGACTTTCAGGTTGAGGTGCTTTAGGAGGAGCCTGTAGCCCTGTGCTATCGTCTTTCTCTTGACTATTGGATAGGCCTTCTCGAGTTCTCTAAGATCTCTCGGGGCGCCCATCAACCTGCATGCGGCGTAAACCGCCGCAGCCATTATCGATCTGATCGATCTACCTCGGACCAGTCCTGCCTTCAATGCCTTCCGGTAGATTAGCATCGCGGCCTCGGCTATCGCTTGGCTCAGCCTCAGCTTATCTACGTAGATCTGCAGAATATTGACCGCCTGCTGGAGGTTTCTCGCCTCGGAAGCACTGACCTGGGAAGTAGCATCAAGCTTCTTCAATCTTAGAAGCTTCTCCCTAACCTCCTTCGGCAGCTTCCTCCCCGCAGCATCCTCATCAATCCTATCAATCACCGTTGAGAGGCCATGATCCCTATACATTATCGAGAGCGGTGCACCGGCCCTACTCCTATCCTCCTCCTCGTCAAGATTCCTCCACTCAGGCCCCCTATCGACATCCCTCTCCTGAACAACATAGCCGCAGCTCGGGCATGTTATCTCCCCAGTCCTAGGATCATGAATCAAGATATCATTGCCACACTCTGGACAAAGCATTCCCTCCCTCCAGATTGGAGCCCTTCTCTTCTCTGAAGACACTCCCGAATCCTCCTAAACTTTTTTATTCCCGATTATCGTATCCCACATCGTTACTTATAAACTTTATCCCCGGGCGGAGAAATCGGTATTTATACAAAACTATTCTCGATAATGGGGCTGGATGCCGATCCGCGTTTTTAACACGCTTGGGAGGCGTATCGAGATTTTCGAGCCTCTTGAGCCCAGCATCGTCAAGATGTATGTCTGCGGGCCAACGGTTCAGGATGTTGCTCATCTCGGGCATGCAAGGACCTACATAGCATTCGACGCTATCGTCAGATTTCTCGAATACTATGGATACAAGGTCATTTATGTTAGGAATATCACGGATGTGGGGCATATCCGGGAGGAGACTGGGGAGGATAGGGTGATTGAGGGCGCGAGGAGGGAGAGGCTTCAGCCAATGGAGCTCGTTGACAAATACATGTTCTCATTCTTTCAAGACATGGATGCTCTTGGAATCAGGAGGCCGAATATCCAGCCTAGGGCCTCAATGCATATTCTCGACATGATTGAGATGGCGGCTAAGCTCGTGGAGAAAGGCCATGCATATGTCGTGGATGGGAACGTCTACTTCGACGTCTCGACATTTCCCGAATATGGAAAGCTCTCAGGCATAAGATATGAAGAGCTCGTGAAGCATAGGATCGAGCCGGATCCGCGTAAGAAGAATCCCGCGGACTTCGCGCTCTGGAAGAAGGCGGAGAAGGGCTATCTCCTCAAGTGGAATAGCCCATGGGGTGAGGGGTTCCCAGGATGGCATATAGAGTGCTGCGTCATGGCAATGAAATATCTCGGAGAACAGATAGATATTCACGGCGGAGGACAGGAGCTAATCCTGCCACATCATGAGAATGAGATAGCGCAGGCCGAGGCCTACACCGGGAAGAAGCCATTCGCGAAATACTGGCTCCACACGGGATACCTGACGATAAATGGCGAGAAGATGAGTAAGAGTCTCGGGAACTTCATCTCGATAAAGGATGCTTTGAAGAAGTATGAGGCGGATGCTATAAGGCTCTTTATCCTATCATCCCATTATAGGAGTCAGATAGACTATAATGAGGATGCGATGCAGCAGGCCCAGTCAAGCGTTATGAGGATCAGGGAGACGCTCGACGTGCTTCATGAACTCATCGAGGAGGCCGGGGTGGTCGGTGAAGGCGCTGAAGCGGAGATTAACAGGGTCGAGGAGGCCAAGAAGAAGTTCATCTCAGCGATGGAGGATGACTTTAACACGCCTAGGGCCTTAGCCGAGATATATGCCCTCGTCAAGTCGGCCAACGCCTATATCAGTGGGCATGCAAAGCATGACAAGCTTATACTCAAATCATATCATGATGCGATCCTAGAGCTCTCGCGTGTGCTCGGCTTACTGCAGAAGTATAAGCCATCGAAGCTCCGCGCCCAAGCTGAGGTGAAAGAGGTTTTAGACATCCTGTTGGAGGTTAGGGAGGAGCTTAGGAGGCGCCGGATATATGATATCAGCGATAGGATACGGGATAGGCTAGCGGAGATAGGGATAATCGTGGAGGATACAGCGCAGGGTCGGAGGGTCAGGTTTAGGCCTAGATAGACATATGCATTCGCAACAATTATAGTGCGGCTAATGAAAGAATTAATTGAATGAGGGCTGCGATCCTTGCCGGGGGGTATGGTAAGAGGCTCAGACCCCTTACCGAGACCATCCCCAAGCCTCTCCTGCCAGTCGGTGATAAGGGGATAATTGAGTGGCAGATAAGCTGGCTGAAGCACCACGGTATTAGTGAGATAGTGATATGCGCCGGCTACCTGAAGGAAAGGATCGTGGAGAGGCTTGGGGATGGATCGAGATACGGCGTTAAGATCAGGTACGCGTTTGAGGAGAGGCCCTTGGGGACGGGCGGCGCATTAAAGAATGCGCGGCACCTTCTCGAGGATGAGGACCTTTTCCTTCTGGTTAATGGTGATGTTTTGACCGATCTAAACCCGCTTAAGCTCGTTGATGCGCTCATCAAGGGTTACATCGCTGTTATCGCCCTAATACCTCTTCCATCACCATATGGCATAGTACAGTTTGATTATGAGACATGGAGGATAATCCATTTCGCTGAAAAGCCAAGGATAAGAGATTACTGGATTAATGCCGGGGTCTATGCCATGAGGCCAGCGATTTTCGACTATTTGCCAGATGAGGGGAATATGGAGAGGATCACCCTGCCCGTTTTAGCGGAGCGGGGCCTGCTGAGAGCCTATCCCTATGATAACTGCACGTGGCTCAGCATAGATAGTCATAAGGACCTTGAGGAGGCCTCGAAGATAATACCAAACCTTAGCATCTTTAAGGGATATTAGGGGCCTAGGGCCAATAATCCTCGATGAGCGGGGCTGAGCCGCTCCGTATAGAGGTGCTGGGAATAGAGGAGCTTATACGCATTGCCTCCACATTACATGTCTCGGTGATCAATGTGGATGAGGAGCGCAAGATAGCGTTCACATTTCTAATGCCCATAGCCTCCCTGGCGCCCGTGATCTATTTTACTAGGCTTGACAAGGCTCCTAAGGAAAGGTTTGCGCACCTCAATAGAATAACAGGGAGGATCAGGTTCAGCGATGAGATCTCGGCCGAGCCAAATGAAGTTAGCGTGCCTCTCATAAAAGTGAAGGCTAAGGAATTGTTTCCATAAGTCTTAGAGTCTCCTTGCCATCACGTAAGCATCCTCCCCATCAATATAGTATCCCTTCGAGATCTTGACCGTCTCGAATCCGAGTTTATGATACAGGGAGATGGCTGGGTGATTTGAGACTCTAACCTCGAGGAATGCTTCCGAGCACTTGTATTCATCCCTGAGTATCTCAAGCGCCTTGGATAATAGCATGGTCGCGATTCCCATCCTCCTGTGATCGGGGAGGACGGCTATGGAGATTACGTGGCCCAGCCTCTTCATGCTTAGCCTATCGAGCTTTGAGAGGCCGTGCTCAACTCTGCACATCACATAGCCGACGACATCCCCGTTAACCTCCGCCACCAAGAAGGTCTTGGGATAGCTCTGGAGGATGGAGTCGAAGAAGGAGTAGGTATAGTTCTCGGGCAGGCACATCCTGTTTATCATCATCACGCGAGGTAGATCAGCTGGGGAAGCTTGTCTAATCTGCACGATCTGCCCCTTCTCATCAATCACCATGCCCCAGCCTTCCTCTCAGGTTAATGAATAAGATGCGGCTCCTTTTATCCTCTCCCCTACTCCCACCACTTCCTCCTTACTGGCATAGCTATTATCTCCCTGACCTCGAGCCTGCGCCTGATCTCCGAGCCGAGCATCTCCCCCGAGGATGATGCTTTAGCGACTATCGCGGTGTCCGCTCCCCGGGCTGTTCCCCCCCCCACGCCTATAACCACCTGGCCCGTCTTCAGAACCCCCTCATCAACGGCTATCAAGATCACCTCGACGGCAACCTTAAACCCCTGACCCAGCACATAGAGGGTATTCCTTATCCCGTCCATCCAACGCCTGTGTAAGGGGAGGCCCGCATCATCCACGACAACTCCTCTAAGGCCTGTTATGCCCTCCCTGATCCTAGGCGGGATCTTCTCGTATGAGACGACTATGACCCGCGCCTTTTCATGGAGCTTCTCGGCGAACTTGAGCCCGGTCCTGCCTGAGGTGCTCGCGACGACAACACTCCGAATATCCCCCTCAAGCCTCCTAGAAACAGCCTCTATAACTGCCTCGGTATTCGCGGACCCAGGCCTCTCAAAATACCTACAAACCCTATCGATGAACGCCATGATAAGAGTGGATACTCTCCGGATATATTTCTTCGGCCGCCTGAGAGCTCGGAAACTATTAAAATCGCCTATCAAGATCTTCGAACGAGAGCAGTCTTGGAGTATTATGGCGAGCTCGAGGAGATAAAGAAGATCGTCTCCGAGCACTTCACGATCGAGGATGTATTTTATGAGGCCGGCTTCCTCACATTCCTAGTCGCAGAGAGGGATATCAAGGAAAGATTCCGGGGGCTTTATAAGGACCTGAAGAGGCTCGGCTATATCCCGGCGGCTCGACTGCAAAATGGCAGGATCACGATAAGGATATTCAAGTATTATGAGCCGACATTGGGCTGGATGCGGTATAGACGCCTCCCGCTAATCCTGTTCATCGCCACGCTGGCGGTAATCCTCGCCGACGGCCTCATCAGGGCCTCATCCCCAGGCTACGAGATCATATTCGGCGAAAGAAGCCTCCTCAATAAATTCCTCGAGGCGTTCCTCTTCACTGTTTTCCTGATGCTGATTATCGGTCTGCATGAGCTCGGCCACCTCATATCGGCTAAGAAGAGCGGGATGGAGGCCTCGCTCCCATACTTCATCCCAGGGATACCTGGTATGCTACCGACATTCGGCGCCGTAATCTTCCAGAAGGAGCCGATAATCAACAGGGATGACATGTTTGATCTCGGGATAAGCGGCCCCCTCATGAGCTTCATCCTCAGCGTCTTGGTAACGTTATTCGTCGTGAAGACCCAGACTATCTGGCTAACAGAGGCCGAGTACGAAGTGATAGTCAATGAGATCAGGAGGCTGGGAGGAAGCTTCCTCCCAGCGCCCCTGATAATGAACCTGATAATATTCCTGTTCGCGGTCCCTGGGAAGGTTCCGCTCATGGCGGGGACAGCCAGCTTTGCAGCGTGGCTCGGCTTCTTGGTCACGGCTCTCAACCTCCTACCCATCTGGCAGCTGGATGGCTCCAAGATCTTCAGAAGCCTTCTCACGCCGAGGCAGCACAGGATCGCCAGCTATGCATCACTCGCGTTCCTAGCGATAATGGGGTACTTCTTCATCGCAATCCTCTTCCTCCTATTGATGTCCCGGGCGCCCGATGTACCCCCTCTCGACGATATCTCGCCCCTCTCGAGGGGGAGGAAGCTTCTATTCACCGCGGTTCTGATAATGATTGCCCTCAGCTTTGTCCCTGCATACTACTTCTAACAGGCTTGACATGTGGCCTCTCCAATATCAGGATGCGCGCCCCCCTCGTGTACCTCCTCAGAGCAAAGGTCAGCATCTCCTCCGGCGTGTCGAAGCATCTTATATCGAAGAGCTTTTTCATGACGCTTCTTGGGAGGGTTGTTGCTAGGGCGATCTTCTTACTAGTGGAGGTCTCCCGGATCATCCCCGCTAGGGCGCGGTCAAATGGGGTCCCGCCACCGCCGAGAACAGCCTCCATGAACGATTTTGATCCGAGGCCACGACTACACTCCGCTATAAGCCCTATCAGCCCATCATCCACCACAGCATCCCTCAGGAGCCCGATGACGTGGGCGATGAGCTGGAATGATGTGTCCCGGGGCCTTCCACCGCAGCCTGCCAAGACTATCTCGAAATCGCTGACAACCTCCTCGCATCCTGCATTATAGACCCTCCTCGCGACATCCTCTGCGTCGCCCATGTAAATGCGGTCATTGAGTATGGTAATGGCCCAGGGTCTCAGCTCCTCAATCAGCTGACTCCACGCCGCCAAGATATCCGCTTGTAAGTCCTCGGAAAAGCCGATCTCCGCGAACCCCCCAAATGCTAGGGCTTCTCGGAGTGATGCCTTACCGAACAATCCATGGGGCTCTGAGGCTGTGAGGATTATCTTCACAGAGTTGTCCAGTAGATCTTCCACGATCTTCATCCCGGAGTGCTCCACTATTCCACGGCCCCTCACGTTAATAATCTCGGCCCTCACATCATATTCCTTCAGCCCCCTCCTCGCATCCTCCCACCCCTCGGATGGATCAAGTCTCCAGCCGGATACTAGAACCCTGATCCTATCTGAATATTGTTCAAGCGACTCGATTAGATATCTCAGGATTACTAGGGCCGTCTTGTCGCCTGAATGATCGTATAGGATTGTAAAGCCCCTTGACCCCGCATCCCTCCCAAGATTATCCGCGAACGTGCCAAGCTCCCTCCAGAGCCTTTCATCGGGCTTAAGCTCCCTCGGCTCAAGCATCTTATAGCATAGATCATCCGGGAGCTCGAGCGAGACCTCCGTGCCACCATATCTGAACCAGATCTCCGGCATTACTCCGGTCTGAAGCATGTTGCGCGGGATATTTTAGGAATGATACCCCGACTCTACATGAGGCTTAAAGACAAGCTTACCCCAGCATTGAGAGAGGTCTCTGGGATGCTTGTTGAGGAGGATAGGCTGAGGGAGGCGTGTAGGGCTGCGGCGCGCCTAATCCTGGAGTCGGGCGTTAGCGTTGAGAAGGCTAAGAGGCTCGTGGCCAGGGAGTATGGGCTCTGTAGAGTTCCCACGAACCTCGATATCCTAGAGAATGCTCCGGAGGATATTCGCGAGAGGCTTAGAAGGATTCTCATGAAGAAGCCTGTGAAGACGATCTCGGGCGTCGCGACGATAACTATTATGAACCCGATGAAGGCCTGCCCTCATGGCGGCTGCATATACTGCCCAGGCGGGGAGAATGCTCCGAAGAGCCATACGGGCGAGGAGGAGACTGTTAAGCTCGCGAGGCTACATGATTACGACCCATATCTCCAGGCGCGAATGCAGGTTGAGAGGCTCAAGCGGATGGGCCATGAGGTTGATAAGGTTGAGCTGATAATAATAGCCGGGACATTTACAGCCCTCCCCCAAGGATATCAGAGGTGGTTCATTAAGAGGTGCCTAGACGCCTTCAACGGCGCCGAATCCGAGTCGCTCGAGGATGCCCTTAGGAGGGCCGAGAATTCTCCCCCGATCCGAGTCTCTGGGATAACAGTTGAGACTAGGCCGGATTGGGCGAAGCTCCCGCAGGCTCAGAGGCTTCTCGAGCTCGGGGTTACTAGGATCGAGCTCGGCGTCCAGGCGATAGACGACGAGATATACCAGATCGTGAACCGCGGGCATAGTGTCGAGGACGTGGTTGAGGCGACGCAGATATTGAAGGATCTCGGCTTCAAGGTCGGCTACCATCTCATGCCAAACCTCCCCGGATCAAGCATCGAGAAGGATCTCGAGATGTATGAGAGGATCTGGAGCGACTCGAGGTTTAGGCCTGATCAGGTCAAGATCTACCCGACCCTCGTCCTGCCTGGCACCCGTCTCTATGATCTCTGGAGAAGCGGCCTTTACAAGCCATATAGCGATGAGGATCTCGTGGAGCTTCTCGCGAGATGGCTCGAGCTCACGCCACCCTATGCAAGGATTCAGAGGATACAGCGCGAGATACCGTTAAGGCTTGCGGCCGCAGGAAATAGGATACCGAACCTGAGGGAAGTTGTCGAGGAGAGGCTGAGGAAGAGGGGTCTAAGGTGCAAATGCATAAGATGTAGAGAATATGGTCATAGGCTTCTCAGGGATGGTGTGCGCGCGAGGCTGGAGGGTGGCAGGATCATCGTGAGGAGATATGAGGCGTCAGGAGGCATTGAGCACTTCATCTCCTATGAGGATCCCGTGAAGGATATGTTGTTCGGCTTTATAAGGTTAAGGCTTCCATCTAAAGTTCTGAGGCCTGAGCTCGAGAGGGCAGTTATAGTTAGGGAGCTCCATGTATGTGGTAGGCTGATCCCGGTCGGCGGGTTGCCAGAGAGCTCGTCCGCACAGCACGCGGGGATCGGGTCGATGCTCCTGAGGGAGGCTGAGAGGATCGGTGTCGAGGAGCTTGATGCGAGGAAGATCGTCGTGATAAGCGGCGTCGGCGTCAGGAGATACTATTACCGGCATGGATATAAGCTGGACGGCCCATACGTGAGCAAGAGATTAGCCGGGTGATCGCATGCCGATAAGAAGAGAGGTCGTCTACGCCGCGGGCATCGCCTCATTCATCCTCTCCTACATAATCCATAGCCCAAGCCTCTCGAAACCCATCTACTCGGATATAGTATCCTTCTGGTATAGGGAGGGCTGGTCAACGCGTCTCAGAATACCGTATATCGAGGCATCATTCGAGTATCCACCGCTCTCCGGCTTCCTCACGTTCCTCGCGGCCGCCCTTGGATCCAACATCACATCCTACTACTCGATCTTCTCGGCGATAATCCTAGTATTCTACATGATCATGCTCGAGATAGTTATCAGGCTCTGCGAGGAGAGGGGCGTAGGCCTCGAGCACGCGCTCATCCTCATATGCCTCAGCCCATCCATGATCCTTTACATGGTCTATAACTATGATGTGATTTTCGCATCGCTTCTCATGCTCTCCCTCTTCCTGTTACTTAGGCGGCGGCTCACATCATCGGCTATCGCGTTCTCGGCCGCGTCCCTAGTCAAGCTCATAAACCTGATCACGCTCCCATTCATCCTCATGCATGTCGAGGGATGGAGTGATCGGATAAAATACGCGTTAATCTCGTTGGGAATCTTCGCGGCCGTGAATCTCGCGCTCTGGGCCCTGAACCCCGACTTCATAGATAGCACATACCTCTATCATGTTAGATGGGGTCTCGAGAACGCCTGGTATATTATATTCTTCCCCAGCAGCGGGTCATGGGATACCGCGAAGCTCTTCGGAATGCTTCTCATGATTTATGGTCTTCTGAAGGTCTACCTGCATGATGGCGCTGACCTGATCCAGAGAGCTTTCATGGCGCTATCAGTCTTCCTCCTAACGAACTATGTCTTCACGCCCCAGATGCTCCTCTGGCTCCCCCCGCTCCTAGCAGTGATGGGATGCCTGCCGATACCATACTTCTTCCTAGACCTCGCGAATGCCGGGATAATCCTCCTCTGGTTCGAGACGCCAAACCCACTAGCCCCGGGATCTCCACCCCAGCTCCTTGCCCTCCTGAGAGCAGTCCTGTTATTCATAATCCTACTAGAAACATACTTCGCTCCAAGAGGTGTCCGAGTTGCTGAGAAGATTAAGAGAGTGGCTTAGCATCAAGTCCGAGCGGAGGCTAAGGGCCTGGCTGATAGGCATAACACTGATAATCTTGGTCTTCAAGCTCCTGATAATACCATATCCATGGCCCGAGCTCCCGCCCGAATCATGCACCTATCCACCAATTGAGGGCGGTAGATGTGGATTCGTATTTGATGAGGCGCATTATATCCCGGCTGCGAGGAGGATGCTTCAAGGAGAGGCTGTGAACAACGAGCACCCACCATTATCCAAGGCGCTGATGATGCTCGGGATACTAATATTCGGGGATAACCCATATGGCTGGAGGGCGCTCATAACAATCTGCGGGGCCGCCTCAGTCTACCTCGTCGGCCTCATCGCATACGAGCTGACCAAGAGTTTCAGGGCATCCGTGATCGCCGCCGCCCTCCTAGGTTTCGACATCACATCATTCAACCTGAGCTCGATCGCCATGCTCGATGCGCCGGCCCTAGCATTCTCGCTCCTAGGAGCATACCTCTACCTCAGGAGGAGGCCCGTGTTCTCCGGGCTGGCATTCGGCCTAGCACTACTCTCAAAGCTCTCAACAGCATTCATATTATCCGCGATACTGCTCTTTGACTTGGCCAAGGCATCGTATAAGGAGGCATCCTTCAGGGGCGCGATGAGAAGCTGGATAAGGTTTGTTGAGAGGATATGCTTCACGGCCATAATAATCCTAATCATAGGTCTAGGGATCTACGACTACTCCTATAAAGCGTTTCAGACACCCTTCGAGCACCTTGACTTCATGCTGAACTATCATTCAGGCCTAACATTCTCGGAGGGCGATGTGGTTGATATGCCGCTCACTTGGACGAACCCTATCTTCCAGTTCCCGAGGGCGAGCTACTTCGTTGTAGCTGTCCAAGTTGATTCGCTGAAGACATACCACCCGATAGCATACTATGGCATGCAGACACCCCTCTGGTGGATGACATGGATAGTATTCATCTTCGCAATATACCTCGCATACACGAGGCTAAGGTCTGGAGAGTTCCCAGACCTAGAGCTCTTCACGCTCTGCTGGCTCCTCACAAATTATCTAATCTACTTCCCGCTCGCGCATATACTCCACCGCTGGGTCTACTCATTCTACTTCTACAACTCGGTCCCGGTCATAGCTGTGGCCATATCTAGGATGCTTGAGGGTGAGAGGTTCTCCGAGCTTATACTCTACCTCCTCCTCGCAGGCCAGATATGCTTCTTCCTCTACTTCTTCCCGGTCAAGCCGCAGTGGTATATCGACCTCCTTCTTTGGCTCGGTCTTCCAGCATAGATGGCGCGGTTGCCATAACATATCCCAGCCAGCCGGCGATGAAGCATAGGCCCAACACTATTACAAGGACCGGTATCTTCACGGCGAGCTGGGGGTCGAGGGGGGTTAAGCCGAAGAACCATAGGATGTAGAATACCGCGAAGGCCGCGGAGCATATCATAGTGGCGAGCCCAGCAATCCTCGCCAACCTCACCATGCCTCAATCACCACTCACGCATCATCCAAGGACTCTCCCCATCACGCGGGGCAAGAGATTTTTAAAGATGACATGAGGATACCATGAACGTGGCCGATGATGGAGCGGGGGGATGAGCTCTACAAGCTTAGGGGGAAGACCCTCCAGGTCTACATCTATCTACTTAGGGCTGGGAGGCCTGTTGGCGTGAGGGAGCTTCAGAGAGCCCTCGGCTTCTCAAGCCCAAGTGTCGCTCATCACCATCTCGAGAAGCTCAGGGAAATGGGGCTCGTCCTAAGGGATGAGGGGAACAGGTATCTCGCCCAGGAAAAGGTTGATGTCGGGATATTGAAGATGTTCGTGCTCGTGGGTGGCAGGCTTATCCCGAGAATGATCTTCTACGCGGTCTTCATAACAACACTGCTCATGCTCTATGTGGTTCAGAGCTTCCCGAACCTAAGCCTCCACGCCATAGCCCTCGGCGGCCTATCATCCCTTTTCTTCTGGATCGAGACGATTAGGATATGGAGGCATAAGGCCTGGTAGTGTTCTAACCTATAGCATTATGGGGGTGGATGACCTGGATATGCTCGTGAATAAGCGGCTGATAATGTTGGTGATCACCGCGCTAGTTCTAGCATTCCTCATAAACCAAGCCATAAACCTAGCCCAAATAAGCATCCAATCCAGCCTGCGGGCGGGCGAGGCCGAGGCACTCTCCACACAATTAATAACCACCGAAACAGCACCATGCAAGGCTACTGTGGCAGCTGCCCAGCCCGAAGAAGTGCTCGCCGAGGCCGGAGAGGGGCTGGGGCCTGAGCTAGAAACTCCCATCCTGCTCATGAACATGTTATTCTCCGCAATCGTGGCGGCCGCTGCATTTCTCCTGATTCGGCGTACAAAGCTTAAATCCTGAAATGATGCTCGAGAGGATGGCAGGTTGAGAATTGATCTCCCGTGAGGCGTTAAGAGAGCGTCTCTCTCAGGTGGATGTTGGCAAGTGGCTGAGGCTTTGCCGGGGCTTAGCGATTATCGTGACCACACTACTCATAGTCTCATATGTGACTAGCTATGTGCTTAATGAGAAGGTGGAGATGATATATGCGCTGGAGGGCTTCAGGAGGCTTACCCCAACAGCTCCAGACTTCGAGGCCATCGTGACGACTCGGGGGATTCAGCTGGGTATAGCCTTCGCCTTAATCCTAATGGTCGTCCTTCTCGTGGTGATGTTTAAGGGCGAGGACCTCAATCTCGTGAAGCTCCTAACACTGGTAGCCCATTCCTTCATAATAGTCGCAGTATTCACGGCGCTGCAGGTGCCATTCCTCTGGCAGACCCCCAAGGTATCCTACATGATCGTTGACGCGGACTTTCAGAACGTCACTTTCAGGGATGCGACGTTGATTGGGATCGCGCCGGAGGGCGGCGTGAACATAACATCGCCGATAGTCCAGGCAGCCTACGTGAAGGTCTACCGCGCCTATCCAAACCTAACGCTCCCAAACTGGGGGATAATAAGGCCGGAGAATATCGGGGAAGTTATTGAGAATACTAGAACATACATGAATCTCACCGATGTGAGATGGCTCTCCGGCGGCGTGGAGTTCACATCGGAGAGGCTTGACCTTTGCGTGGGCAATTGGAGCTCGGTTGAATACCAGAATATGCTGAGCAGAGTTCCAGTTAGAAAGCAGGAGGTTGGGCCCAGCGAGATGATGGTGGATATCCTCTCCCTATTCTCGAATGTTGGGCTTGTTGTATATAATAGCGTGGGGTTCAAGAAGCTTTACAAGGCCTCGATAAAGCTCACGGTAATCGTCGGCATCCTTATCTTCCTAGTTCTCTTCTTCTTCGGGGGAGTCTAGCCTAGTGGCTCACCCCTCTCATTAATCTCCCCGAGGAATATCCGGGTACTTGAGATGGGCTTGCCATCCCAGGCGACAACCAGCGGGCAGACCACGATCCTCAGGGGCCTCAATCCCCTCCTCGAGCGAATCTCATTTATCTCAACGCCCCTGTAATGTGTGAAAGGGCTTGTTATCAGGACCTCGAGACTTGGATCAACCACCGTCACGCCATATGGATCGTGTAGCGGCAGTATCTCGCATCTATCGATCCATCCCATCCGCCGCAGAAATGACTTTAATCCATCAACCCTCGTCTCGAATGGTGGAACAGTGTATTTTTTCCCGAGCTTTCCGGCGAACTCGTCGGTCGTCACGCCTATAATGACTGTTCTTCCCAGCCTGAACCCCTCAAGCAGGAGTCTTATATGCCCGTAATGGAGCTTGCTGAATGTTCCTCCAAGGGCGACGCGCTCATGCTCTGGGTCGGGGAGGCTCCTCGACAGCTCCTCCTCAACCTCGCATGGAAATTCCCTTAGCTCATCTAGGATTACAAGGGCCTCGCCTAAGGGTATTGAGAGGATCTTCGAGAGCTCCTCAGCGCTTATATTAGGCCTCTTGGGCAGGATCTCATCCCTTACATGGGCTAGGTGTTCTTGAAAGTGGGGAAGCGTTTTAACAACATCAACGAGAATGCTCCAGAGGGGATCATTCTTATATTTCTTCTCGCTCATCTCATCTCGCCCGGAGAAAGTTGCTAATTAATTCTCATCCACCGGTATTATAATCCTTTTATTGTGGGCGTGATCTCGATCTCTTGACGGGTCCATGGAAGCTGAGGAGGCCGAGAAGAGGATCCGCGAAATTGAGGAGGATCTTCGGTTCTGCGAGCAGCTATTGCAGAGGGAGGCTAGGATGGAGCTTGTGAAGGTGATGCTCGAGGATCTGATGAAGGAGGTTAGGAGCATAATGGAGGCAGGTCTCCCCGAGGCTCTTAGGGAGAAAGTCTCGGACATGGAATTCAAGATACGCGTCCTCTATCATAGGGCGAATGCTCTTCTCTCGCTCCAGGAGGAGAGTAAGAACAGCTTTTAGACAACTATTCTGTCCTGTCTCGCCGCCTTTCTAAGCCTGTTCATTATTGTTAGGCCCAGCCCTCTCTCCTCAAAGCCCTCGGCTATCGCTAGATCCGCCCCCGTCTCATCAACCCTCCTAAGGGTGTTGAAGAGGTTTCTTGCTATCTCGTAGAAATTTCTCCTAGATCCGAGCTCGATGACCTCGAAGCCTCTCTCCACGTATGTCCGGCATGTTTCCCGGGATGCGAGGATCACGACCTTAAAGCCCCTTGAGCGATATTCCTCGGCTATCTCGAGGACTTTCGCCGAGTATGAGGGTAGGTCATGGTAGTCCAGCGCCTCAATAAGCTTGAGAGGTGTTTCCGGCGCATAATGCCTATACTTCATGCCCGGGGACTCCGCGATCTCTGCCTCCGATAATCCCCTAGCATGATCGGGGATACTTATCTGCGTCCCCAGCACCCTCTCCAAGTCCTCAACAGGGATCGGGCCGGGCCTCAGCAGCCTAGGAGGCTCACTTGTCAAGTCTATTATCGTTGACTCCACGCCGAAGAGCGTCTCACCTCCATCTAGTATCACGTCAACCATGCCATAGAGATCTTGGATCACGTGCTGCGCTGTGGTTGGTGATGGCCTGCCCGCGAGATTCGCGCTTGGAGCAGCTATGGGGACCCCGCTATGCCTGATAAGACCCATGGCGACAGGATGAGATGGAAATCTCACAGCGATCTTCGGCAGGCCAGCGGTAACCTCAGCCGGGATCTCATGAGACTTCCAGAGGACGAGGGTCACCGGCCCGGGCCAGAGCCTCTCCGCGATCCTATACGCCTCCTCCGGAACATTTCTCGCGATGCTCTGGAGCCACTCGAGATCATAGATATGAACTATCAGGGGATTATCCATAGGCCTCTTCTTAGCCTCGAATATTCTCCTCACGGCATCGCGGTTATAGGCGTCGGCTCCGAGGCCGTAGACGGTCTCCGTGGGGAAGGCCACGAGGCCTCCACGCTTGATAACCTCGGCAGCCTTCGCGAGGATGTATTCCTCGGGATTAACTGGGTCGATCTTGATTATCCGCGTCCTAGCCACTTCCCAGCTCCCAGCCTGAGTAGGCGGAGCGATGAATAAAACCATAGCCATTTGAACCCGTATGAGAGGTTCGGGCCCGGCGGGATTTGAACCCGCGACCACCAGC